>JAYSUV010000340.1:0-4417 GCA_043718945.1 Planctomycetota bacterium | reverse complement strand
AAGCAGATCCAGATCGGCGGCGCGTACATCACCACCGTCATCAAGGGCGATGTCGGCTCCGTCCGCGCCGCCGTCGACGCCGGAGCCGCAGCCGCCTCAAAGGTCGGCGAGTTGGTCTCCTCGCACGTGATTCCACGGCCTGAAGCCAATCTGATGAAGAACTTCATCTGAGGGAGAAGTTGTCAGTCATCAGTTGTCAGTAGTCAGTGAGGAGAGAGTCCTTGCAGGATTTCCGCTCACTGAATGTCTGGCATAAGTCTCATGCTCTTGTGCTGGCGATCTATCGCAGTACATCGACGTTTCCCCGCGATGAGTTGTTTGGCCTCACCAGCCAGTTGCGTCGCAGCGCGTCGTCGGTTCCCGCGAATATCGCTGAAGGTTGTGGTCGTGGTGGAGGTGACTTCGGTCGCTTTCTCGGAATCGCAGCCGGGTCCGCGAGTGAGTCGGAATATCACATTCTGCTCGCGCGGGACTTGGGATACCTCACCACCGAACAGAGCGATTCTCTGACAGCCGATGTGCATGAGGTCAAGCGAATGTTGACCGCCTTGATCCAACGGACAAAGGCGAAAAAGACTGACGACTGAAAACTGACCACTGAGAACTTCCCCCCATGAAAGTGCTCGTCGCTAACCTCGGTTCCACCTCCTTCAAGTACCGTCTCTACGACATGACCACCGAGAGCCAGTTGGCTCGCGGGGGCATCGAGCGGATCGGACAAGATGCGGAGGGAACGTGCTTTGTCGAGATCGCGGGAAAGCGGGAGCAAGTCTCTCGCCGGATCGCTGATCACGCCGAAGCCGTCCGGATCTGCCTCGAACAGCTGACCCACCCCGTGACCGGCTGCATTAAGTCGGTGGACGAGGTGTCGGCCATCGGGTTCAAGGCGGTCTTCGCGGGGAAGCTGAGTGGAGTGCGGATCGTCAATGACGAACTGCTCGACGCGATGGAGGCTCTGGCCGATGTCGCCCCGGCTCACAACCCGCCCTATGCGCGAGCGATGCGGCAATTGAGAGCGGCCTTTCCGCAGATGCCCCTAGTGGCGGCCCTGGAGACGGGGTTCCACGAAACGGTGCCGGCGGAATACCGAACGTACGCTGTGCCGCACGAGTGGACGGAAGACCTCGGGATTCTCCGCTGGGGATATCACGGGGCCAGCCATCGCTACATCGGCACACGGATGGGGCAGATTCTGGGACGCAGCGACCTCAAGGTGATCTCGTGTCACCTGGGGGGCAGCAACTCGATCTGTGCGATGCAGGGCGGAGTGTCACAGTCGGCCTCGATGGGCATGACGCCGCAAACGGGGTTGCCTCACAACAACCGCGTGGGCGACTTCGACCCCTTCGCGATCCCGGTCATCATGCGCGCCACCGGCAAGACCTTCCCCCAGATTCTAGAGGACCTCTCGTCCAAGAGTGGTCTACTCGGCATCAGCGGACTCTCCGCCGATTGCCGCGACCTGGAAGAAGCCGCAGCCAACGGCCACGCACGAGCCGCCTTGGCCATGAACGTCTTCGCCGCCAGCATCCGCCAGTACATCGGGGCCTACCTGACCGTGCTGAACGGAGCTGACGCGATCGTCTTCACCGGCGGGATTGGGGAGAACAGCCAGTGGGTGAGGCAAGCTGCGACGAGGAACCTGGATTTCGCAGGGATCTCTTTGGATGAGACTCTCAATCAGACGGCGAAGGGCGAAGCCTGTTTGAGTGCAGCTGACAGTCAGACGCAAATCTGGACTCTTCCCACCAACGAAGAGATCGTCGTGGCTCGTCAGAGCGTCGAAGCGGTCAGGGGGCGTTGAGCGACGGTCAAAGGGAAGTGAACCACGGAGGCACGGAGATGGAAGGGAATCTGATTCATGCCGACATCACTTCGAGGATCATTGGAGCAGCGATCGAAGTTCACCGGGAACTGGGGCCAGGTTTGTTGGAGAATGCCTACGAGGAGTGTCTGTGCTACGAACTCAGTCAGTCAGGTTTGAAGTTTCAACGACAGGTGGAACTTCCTGTTCGCTACAAACGAATTCGACTCGACTGCGGTTACCGGGCCGACCTGCTGGTCGAAAGCTGTGTTCTCTTGGAACTCAAGGCCATTGATGCCATCAACCCCGTTCACGAAGCTCAACTCCTGACTTACCTCCGCATCAGTCAGATCAAGGTCGGTCTGCTCATCAACTTCAACTGCGAGACACTCAAAGACGGAATTCACAGACGAGTCCTGTGACCCCCTCTTCTCCGTGCCTCCGTGCCTCCGTGGTTAACCTCATGTTCCTCGCAAGAATCACCGGTTCCGTCGTCGCCTCGACGAAAGTCGACTCCATGATCGGCCAGAAGCTGGTCATCGTGGAGCCGTTGCGGGTCAACGAGAAGACCAAGGGAGAACTCGTCGGAACCGGCCGTTCCTTCGTCTCGGTTGATGTGGTTGGAGCGGGGGAGGGCGAGGTGGTCCTGATTGTGCAAGGCTCGAGCGCCCGCTTCACCGAAGAGACCAAGAAGCTGCCGATCGACTGCACCATCATCGGGATCGTCGATACGGTGACAGTCGGGGATGTGACGGTCTTCAAGAATCACGAGTGAGCGGCCAGGCGCTAGCCGCCGGTTCTTGAGTCATCAGTGAAGAGATTCCAAAGCCCAGGGGTTGCAACCCCTGGGCGTTCCAAGAAAGGAGTGGTGAACATGGACGATCGCTGGAACACCACTTCGGTGGCGGAAACGCACGCGGATGTGATCTCGATCCAGACTCGGATTCTCACGATAATTCTTGTCGCTCTCATCATCGGTCAGATGATCTTCGCGGGGGTCATCCTGTTCATGCAGAACGGTTGGAACGCCGCTCCGAAGGGGATGCTGCTCAGCCTCATCGCTGTCGGGTTTGCAGTGCAGATGATCGCAATGGCGATCTTCGTTCCTGTGTTTGTGGTCAAGTCGGGCGTGAAGAAGGCCAACGGTGACATCGATCAGCTGCTCGGCGTCTACCAGGTCAAGACGATCATCGGCGGAGCCTTTCTGGAAGGGGGCGGGCTGCTGAATCTGGTCGCCTTCCAACTCGAACACAACAAGTGGTCCCTCATCCCAGTCGCAGCGGGGATATTCTTCATCCTGACAATGATTCCGACACCCACGCGGCTCACCAACTGGCTCGATGAGGTCGGCAGGATACAGGGAGGGGAACAATGATCGCCCTTGATCCTCGAATGATGATTGCTGGAGTTTTGTTCCTCTTTTTTGCGGTCCATCTCCTGCTTTCCTTTTTCTGGCTCAATGCCAATCTTTGGTTGATGCGAAGGAGTTTGAGAGACTCGAAATCGATTCCTTTGTGGACCGCTCAGATCGCGAAACTTGCTGTCTGGCATCTCCTCACCTCCAAAGGGGTGGCACTCATGATACGCAGGGCTTTCAGCGAGGAAAACGCGAGGTTCGAAGTCCTAGTCTTGCTAATGATGGCCCAATGCCTTGTGACCGCCCTCTGCGTCGCAATCCAGTTCAAGGAAACCCTGGTCCTCAGTTACTCTCGCTGCGTTGTCATCAGTGTTGTGACATCAGTTACCACAGGGTTGTCGATGAGCGTGATTCACTTTGCGTTCCTTCACTTCGTCGCGCCCAACATTCAATTCACTCCTCGGGACAATTAGGAGACTTCGGGAGACTCCGAAGTTCATCTGCCTCTGTCAGGTTCCACAACTATGCAAACCAACGAAACTGCCATCCGTTCCGTCGTCGAACAAGTCCTTGCCCAACTCGGCAAACGGCCTGCTCCGGCATCCCCCAAGGCCAACGGCATCCCCGTCGTCTCGGCCAGTAACGGGAACGGCTACCGCCCCGGCGGCGGAGGCAACTGGGGGGTATTCCAGACCGTCGAAGAGGCGGTCGCAGCTGCGACCGAAGCCTTCCATCAGCTGAGCAAAAAGGGCATGGCGGCGCGGACCAAGGTCTGCCAGATCGTCAAGGCGATGTGCGAGCAGCAGGCCGATGAACTGGGCAAGGCGGAGTTCGAAGAGACGAAGGTCGGACGGCTCGATCACAAGATCGAGAAGCTGAAGATCATCAAGCTGGTCCCCGGCACGGAGTACATGAAGTCGAACGTCTTCAGCGGCGACCACGGGTTGACCGTGGAAGAGTACGCTCCGTTCGGCGTCATCGGAGCGATCACTCCGGTGACCCACTCCTTGCCAACGCTCGCGGGCAACATCATTAACATGGTGGCTGGCGGAAACACGATGGTCGTGAACCCGCACCCGAATGGAGCTCGGATCGCCTGCGAAGGAGTACGACGGTTCAATAAGCTGTTCGCGGATGCGATCGGCATTGAGAACATTGTCACGATCATCGAGAAGCCGACCCTCGAAACCGCCGACGCGATCTTCCAGCATCGTGGAGTCAAGATGCTGTGTGTCACCGGCGGTCCCGCTGTGGCC
>JAYSUV010000339.1:0-4428 GCA_043718945.1 Planctomycetota bacterium | reverse complement strand
TCCCCCCGACATGCAGCTGACTCTGGAAGCCCTGCGGACCTATCGAAAGCTGAGCGGATGAAACTGGCGAAAGTGCGATTGGCGGACGGCAAGGTCCGTGTGGCGATGGTCGAAGAGACCGGCGTGCAGCTGCTCGATATGGAGCAGGTGGGTGGGATTCGGCTGCTGTCGGACATTTTGCATGCGCCCGATCCGCTGGGGTTGGCGAGATTTCTCGTCGATCCCAAGGCCGGTCCGATCAAAGTGGGCGAGGTGACGTTCCTGGCCCCCATTGACCGTCAAGAGGTGTGGGCGGCGGGGGTGACCTACAAGCGGAGCCAGATCGCCCGCATGGAAGAGTCCGAAGCCGGGGCCAGCCACTACGACAAGGTCTACACCGCCCCGCGTCCCGAAATCTTCATGAAGGCCACGCCGCACCGCGTCTCGGGCCCCGGCGAACCAGTCCGCGTCCGAGCCGACAGCCACTGGTCGGTCCCCGAGCCGGAGTTCACGCTGGTGCTGAACCCCAAAATGCAGATCGTGGGCTACACCATCGGCAACGACATGTCGGCCCGCGACATCGAGGGGGAGAACCCGCTCTACCTCCCGCAGGCCAAGGTCTACAACCAGTGCTGCGGCCTCGGCCCGTGTATCCTGCTGGCGGATGGTCCGCTGCATAAGGACGCCGTCGCCATCGACATCGTGATTCACCGTAATAAGGCCGAGGTCTTCAAGGGCTCGACCTCACTCGGACAGATGAAGCGCGAGCTGCCGGAGCTGGCTGAGTGGCTCGGCAAGGAGAACGATTTCCCCGCCGGAGCATTCCTGCTAACTGGGACCGGAGTGGTACCGCCGGACAACTTCACGCTGGAGAACGGGGACTCCGTCTCGATCACGATCACCGGGATTGGAACGCTGACGAACCCCGTGGCGAAGGGCTGAGCATTCGCTCGCGTTCGCGTTGTAAGGGTTGAATCGGTTCTCACGCCCTGAATCCTCTCCGGAGTATTGTCTTCCAGACGCCACGCGAGTGGAGTGGCCTAAATTTGAGAGTGCCCCCGGTCAACTCTCAAGAGTGCAGGTCTCCCATGTCTGGTGCTGATCGTCGAATTGATTTCCGCGCGGAACTCCGCACGGTGGTCAACATTTATACCGAAGAATCCCGACAAGCCGCCCCTCCCCAATTCATGCGCGGCTGGTCAGAAGATGTGTCTGCCACAGGGGCGAGGCTGATCACCATTGATCCGATCTCGGGGACTCGCGTCTGGCTGAAGTTCCTTGCCCAGGGACAAGATCATTGCTTCATTGAAGCCGAGATCGTTCGAGCTCAGCAGTTTTCACGGAGTCAATTTCGCTCCAACGACATGATGAATTCCTACGGCGTGCGATTTTCTCGTCTGCTGAGCGAGCAGGAATTCCTGGAACTGTCGCTCGATCAGGTCGAGCGTTTGACAGCTGGGTTAAAGCCCAACGCGGCCCCTGCGAGCAAATCACTGGCGTTCGGCTGAGTGGGCTGGCTCTCGTGGGGCACGTTTCCTACGTGCCTGTCCCCAGTGTAGAGTCATGCAGAGACAGCCAGTCTGGGATATTGTTGATGGTTTGCCACTGGCGTTGCGGAAGAGAAATGGCCGCAAAGAACTCAAGAAACGCAAAAGGGGGAGGCCTTCCTTTTTTGCGTTTATTGAGTTTCTTGCGGTTTACCTCCTGCTTGACTCGGAATCGTCCTGCAACTCATTCGGTGGAGAGCACAGTCACCGGCTTAATTGCCACTCTGGGGTTCTTGTTTCACTTGGGCACGTTGTTCGGCTCCTTTGGCAACTCCTTCAAATACACCGCCGATACATCATCAAACCACACTGAGCCGGGGCCGTAGTCTTGCAGGCCGATGACAATCTGCTTGGTCCCGGCGGGGATGGCGACGGCTCCTGTGTATTCCTTCCAGTCGTGGGTCAGCGGCTTCGGCTCCGCATTCTGATCGCCGATGTACGCCGCCCATTCGTGCTCGATCCACTCCCCCTTGTCGTCCAGAAACAGCACGTCGAGAATCGCCTTCGTAGCGTTTTCGGTTTTGACCATCGCCGACAGCTGGATCGCGGGAGCATGACCGGTGTAGTTGATCGTCTGCGTGAACTCGGCAATCGGGAAGTAGCGGTTTTCGGTTTTTCGAATGCTCAGACTGGCAATTGTCGGATCATTCACATCACCAGTGTGCCCTCTGTCTATGTTGTATACGACACCGGGGATCTGCTGTCCGCGTTTCCAATACAGCGTATCTCCTTGAGGCCCGCCATCCAGAGCTTCCATGGACGGGTTCTGCAAGAGATTCTCGGTCGTCGAGTCTTCAAAAAAATGAGCCGTCAAGGCATCCAACCAGACATCGCCCGGCCCGTGGTTCCCCAGACTGTAGACGATCTTCTTCGTCCCCTTCGGAATTCGGCCTTCGCACTCATAACGGACCCATTGATCGCTGTCGTGCTTCAGAAACATGAGCGGTTCAACGGATTGCAACATATCTTGCTCATTGATGAATCCGATTTGCATCACCGCCCGCTTATCGGCCTTGCACTTCACCTGTGCCGAGAACCTGATAATCAGGGAGTTGCCGGTATAGGGAATCTCCTGGGACACCGTTGATAGTGTATTCCCAAACGACTCAGCGTTTCGGATCAAAAAAGCAGCTGATCCATCAATGCCTTGACCAGCGACTCGTTTGTGTTCGGAGCCTTGCGGGACCAGGTTGTCCCAGCCCTCCGCACGGTCTTCTTGACGATTGAACATCTCGAAGTCGCCGTTCAGGATGAGGTTGGTGGCTGCGACTGGAACTGAACCAGCGGCATCATTCGAGGGATCAACGGGGACACGCTTGAACGAAAAAGAATCATTCAACTCGGGCTCATCGTCCAGCATAGGCCGAGTGCGTGATGACCCTGGTAATCGACTCTTCTCCTCTCTTTTGAATTCGTCTCTGGAGACTGGACGACGAATGGGAGGTGAGTCCGCAGGAGCATCGGGACGACTATAGGACGGAGCATCGGAGTTCAGGTCCGGCACCGGCTGAAGTCCACCGGGTCCATTAGGATTATCGATCGTACTGGGGAGATACGCGGGATCTGCAAAGCCTCCCCCGGGAGCCATGCCTGCTGCGCCTCCGGGGAACCCCAGCCCGTCGATCTCATTCTGAATCGTCGTCATCCGCAGCTCGATGATCTTCTCTCTGGCGGCCTTCCGCTTATCGAGCTGCTCGCGCAGCTTCTTGACGCGGGCTTCGAGTTCCACGACATCTTTTTCGCGGCTCTCCAGATCGCGGTCAAACTGCAGCGCGACGAACTTGGCCAGCATCACTCGGGAATCCGCTTTGGTGTCTTCGGAGAGGTTTTCGTTCCGCAGAGTCTGCAGAGTGACCTGATACGACTGCATGTCTCTAAGTTCCGATTCGGAGATCGGCACCATCTGAGACTCATAGACCGTCCGAGGGACGAGCTTGACTCGCATCGGCTCGCCGAGGCTGGCTGATGTCGATGCACCTGCCATACCTGGAAAGTCCTCCACTGATCCACCATAGATAGAACCTGGATGAACAGTGAGACCTTTCTGTCCCGGCCTATTGGGTAGCCCTCTCACGGACACCTTCTTCATGGTGCCATCAGGCTGGCGAATGTAGTAGTCCGTCGTCACGGATTGCAAATGATGCGTTTCAGCGGTGACAGACCGAGTACTCTCTAGTCGAGGATCGATCGCCTCTTCTTCAATAATCTCGCTTGTGTCGTCCGGTCGACGGACGGGTGCCGAGTCTGGCTCTCCAGGTGGCAAACGAGACTCTGTGCTCTCGGCCAGTGGCTTCCTCAGAGGTTCCGTCTGAAGAGGATCATTCTGACCCGTTGAGCGTTCCTGTGCCCAGCTGAACACACCAATCACGGCGAGCAGCCCCACTGGGCCAGCCCATTTCCAAAGTGTTCGTTTCATGAGAGTGACCTTTCGAGAAGGGTGATGTGAATCTGGCGAGCGTCCGGTGTGAGCCGGATGGTGCATCTGTATTGCTCACGTCTGACATTTGCGCACGCTGCGCAAATTTGTGAAGTGGTTTCGAAGACCTTCCGACCCCGGCAGGGGTCACAGCGATTAGCCGGTGGTTGAGCGCAGCGACACCACCGGACGCCAGTCGCCTCTCAATTCCTCATCCCGGAGGGATGGGAGAAAGCCCCGGCTTGTCACTTGGATTCCTCCCGAGAGCAACGCCCTCTGGCATCCCTCCAGGATGCGAAAACGAGACGGGGCTCTGTTCCGGTGGTGTCGCTGCGCTCAACCACCGGCTAATTTCTGGCATCCCTCCGGGATGGAGGACTCCTCATCGCACCTCCCGATTGGTTGCGGCGATCCTACGTTGGGTTGTCTCTGTGAGCGGCACGGCGCTAGCCGCCGGTTCCTCTGGACGCACGGTGAACAGAACCG
>JAYSUV010000338.1:0-13072 GCA_043718945.1 Planctomycetota bacterium | reverse complement strand
GTGGGTGCAAACCCACGGATGAGAGTGCCCCCCGATGTCCAAGCCGCGTGAGCGGCGACAGAGATGCTGTCGCCGCTCTCGCGGCTTGATCCAGAACGGGGAGATGGGTCCGTGGGCTGTCGCCCACGGCTATATACTGCCGCCGCTTTCGCGGCTCGGGATACAGCTGCAGAATCTAATCGCGCTCGATTCGGACGCTCTCGTGGCGGAGATCAAGAAGCTGCGGGGGAAGGGGATCCCGCTGAGTTCGGTGGCGCTCAAGGCATTGCGGGACGAAGACGCCCGCACGCTGGCCCCCGCCCGTCTGCTGGCCGCTGAGGCGTTGACGCTGGAACACGAACTGAACGACCTCGTGAATGCCGCCTATGAGTTGACGCCCGCCGAGATCGAACTGATGTGGGACACCGCCCCGCCCCGGATGCCGATCCCCAGACCGGCGGGAGTTTGAAACGGTTTGCTGGCCGCTGGCATCGACAAGGCGGACGAGCGGGGCCGGACGATCGACGTTCACGCTTTGCCGCATCAGCGATGGCAGATGAGTCAACGCAAGGTCGGGCGAGCGACGCGAACAGCGTAAAACCCAAGAAAAAAGCCTCATTCGCAGGGTTTGCGAATGAGGCTCGGAAGCGAGGCGGACGGGACTCGAACCCGCAACCTCCGGATCGACAGTCCGGTGCTCTAACCAATTGAGCTACCACCCCAGGTTGCTCGCCGAAGCGAGACCAAGAGTGTAATCGGAACCGTTGAGGCGTCAACCCCGTCGAATCGAGGTTTTGGGGCGGATCCCCAGTCGGCCCTGCTTCGACGGGCACACGACCGGTAAGACTGGTATCCGCCGTTCCGATCTCCTGACCGGTACACTTGTTAGCATCGGAATTCCGTTCTGACGGGTTGTGGGGTCGTGTCGATTGCCGCTGCCTGATATCCTGATGCGGCGATCCGGCTCCTGGCACTGGGAATCCCCGGAATATGACAGCCCTAGCTGCTTTCTGAAGGCGGGGCTCGCTCCTCACGACCTCACTCACCTCTGATGCTGACGACCATGGCCGCCGAACCCATCTTCAACTACAAGCCGTTCAACTACGACAAGCCTCAGTTCACCCTTGATGATATCCGCAAGGTCAATCCTCAGCGGCACGAGATGGAACAGCTGTCGGGGGTGGTGTGGGTGGATCAGTCTCAGCATGGGCTGATCGGGTTCAAGGATTTGACCCACGATGAGTTTTGGATCAAGGGGCATATGCCCGGCTTTCCACTGATGCCCGGAGTGATGTTGTGCGAGGCGGCGGCTCAGCTGGCCGGGTTTTATGCGCGCAAGTACAACATCTTGCAGGGTGGGGATTACCTCGGGTTTGGCGGAATGGACACCGTGCGGTTCCGGGCACCGGTCTATCCAGGTTCGCGGCTGATTCTGTGTGCGCGGGCGACGCGCGTGATGCCGCGGATTTTGGCGAAGTTTGAGTTTCAAGGCTGGGTGGATGACAAACTGGTCTTCGATGGCGGGATGATTGGGGTGCCGATCAGCCGGACCCATCCGACGCCAGGGCAGTAATTCTCCGTTCTCTCCGTTCTCTCCGTTGAGCTGCGACGTGGAGTCTTCGCAGCGGAGCATGTCCACGCGATCCAGATAGACACTCAACCCCGTGCAAACATAGACTCAATCAGACACATGGCCCGGAGTGAGCCGTAGCTGCCCCTCGCCAGAGGGGCGGGCACGCGAGCCAGTTCGCCCACGTTCTGGCGAACGGTGGCTACTTCAGAACGTCTCTCTTCCGTCCGTGCGAAGTAGAGACCATTCCTGACCGGACGGTTTTGCTTGACACCGGAGTTTCGCAATGTCCACGACGTTACTCGATGAACTACGCAGCGGGACCGTCCTGCCACTGGTGCCCATCACGGTGGACCAATACCAACTGATGCTCGACACCGGCATCTTGCACGATGGAGATCCGATTGAGTTGATTGATGGGCTATTGGTCCGCAAAGATCGCAGCGCACGCGGAGAGAATGAGATGACTCACAATCCACGTCAGGTGTTGCTCCTCTCTCGTTTGCAGCGAGTGTTGACACTGCCATGTCAATCCGCCGGTTTCTACCTGCGAATTCAAGTTCCCGTGACATTAACCAACATCAACGCTCCAGAACCGGACATCGCCGTGGCGCGCGGCACGGAAGAGAACTACGCCGATCGCCATCCCGGCCCTGCCGACCTGCCGCTGGTCATTGAGGTGGCCGATTCTTCTCTCAGTATCGATCGCACCACCAAGCAGCGGTTGTATGCGAACGCGGGCATCCCCCGGTATTGGCTCGTCAATCTTCCCGAGTCGCTGGTCGAAGTCTACGAACATCCAGACCGAGCGACCGGAAAGTACGCTCTAAGAACGGACTACGGGCCGGGCCAAACGATCGCGTGGGTCATGTCGCCGACGCAGATTCTGGAGATCAACGTCACCGATCTCATGCGATAGGCGTTTCGCCGCGACGCGCAGTCTTCGCAGCGGAGCGTGCTCTCGCAGGGCCACCCCACGAGGACGGGCGAGAGTGCCCGTCGGTGAGACGAGACCCTAGCGGTGGCTCGTCGCTTTAGCAGACGTTCGTTTACACTGAGTCGTGGACATCGTTCGACTCAGTCGGGCGTCAAACGAATGGAACAAGTCATGACCTCACTGGCCATCGAAGTCGATGGGGTGGCTTTGCCACAGGAAGTTCTTGCATCGAGTGTTCACTTTGGGATACACTCTTATACCGCCAGCACACTGGTAGACCGCAGAGCGGGCCAACCGGTGCTACCCCGCGAAACTTTAGGAATGCCTGCCCCCTTTATTGCGACATCGAGTTGACCACCGAATCTCCTACGCCTAGCAATCGACCACAGCGCAGCTTTTCTAGGGGCGGCGGTTGGCAAACGCTGTTCCTTTTTGCCCTGCTCGTGTTGCTTTTCCCGATTGGTCGCGTCTATTTCCAATTGCTGTTGCTCGCCCTGCTTGTGCTTGCCGTTTATTGGTACATCCGCGGCGCTCTCTGCATTGGCAAGCGTACGGGCATCGTTGCGGTATGGCTGCTTCTGACTGTTACGGCCTACACGTTTGCGGTTCAGTTCAGCGCTTATCAGTCCCATAAGGCATTCGTTGCTTCTTTATCACGGTTCGACTCACTTACGGTCCAAACAGATAACCCAATTCCCACCACCCCAATACGTCAGGTTTCCCTAACCAGAAACATGACTGACGAAGACCTTGAAACGCTGGTATCAATGCCTCAGCTTCATCTTGTCACACACTTATACCTTAAAAACTGTTACGTTACCGACTCTGGGCTTCGGTTTCTTGAACACTGGCCAAAGCTCTCCTATGTTTATATCGAATCAAGGCTCATCAGTGATGACGCGATTATTGATTTCAAGAACGAACACCCCGATTGCTCAGTCATTCCACCTGGTCGAGACCTCTGGTAGTGTGTGTGTGTGACAAAGCGTGGTGGCTTGTCCACAGGAGTTTCTTGTTGCGAGAATTCTCTCTGGGCCAACCTCTCATGCCGCTAGCACATCCGGTAGGCCTCAGAGCGGGCCAACCGGTGCTACCCCACTTGGGCAATAGATGCCCAAGATTCTCCAGATGTGACTACATGAATGAGTTCACCAGGCGCACCCGAGACACCGCGCGCAGGAACGGCTTTATCACAGTTCGTGGCCGAGTTGAGGCGCGATGGTACTCATTGATATCTTGTTGTGTGCTGGCCCCGGTGAGTGGCTGGGCACCGACCGGGTCGGTGCAGCCGGAAGAGGTTCTGGCACCAAGAGCCTCTTTCCCACAAACCTCCCGTGCCGCTGGCACAAGAAGCTGTCATGTGGACAGGTCTTACCACAAGCACCTCTTCTGGCGATCGCCGCCTCGTTCGGGTTCAGTCGGTAATCGCTCGCTGGCTGGCACGTCGGGCATGCCCGTCGGCTGAGGGGGATGGCGTGTGTGCATCTCAAACGTCGGTGAACCGTGAGGTCGCCAGGACATCGACCCCAACGGGGGCGGGGCACCGACGTTTGAGATGCACACACGGGGGATGGATTTCCCATGGCCCACACTTGGTTCCGGTACTTCCCGCTTGGTAGGATCAAGCCTGCCCCTCTGCGTCATCTGCCGCGCCACTCGCGAGTCCACCTGCTATGCCTCCTACGATTCACTCGGTCGGAATCGACCTCGGCACCACTTATTCGTGTATCTCCTACCTCAGCCCGCAGGGGCAACCGATCACGCTCCCCAATGAAGAGGGGGAACTCACGACGCCGTCGGTTGTGCTGATTGATGGCGGCGATGTCGTCGTGGGGACCGAGGCGCTGCGGAATGCCGTGGCCAATCCCGATCGCGTCATCCAGCATGCCAAGCGGTACATGGGCGATACCCGCAAGTCGTGGACCGTCGATGGCCAGCGATATACCCCCGTCGACATCTCGGCGTTTGTGATTCGCAAACTGCTGGATGGGGCGGAGGCCCGACTCGGCCCGATCAAGCAGGCGGTCATCACCGTCCCCGCGCTGTTCAGCGACATCCAGCGGCAGTGGACCTCGGAGGCTGGTCGCCTCGCGGGACTCGAACGGGTCGACATCATCAACGAGCCGGTCGCAGCTGCGCTGTGTCATGTGCTGGGCGAGGGAAACTGGTTCGCGGAGATTGCGAACGACCAGACGGTGATGGTGTTCGACCTCGGCGGCGGGACGTTCGACTTGTCGCTGGTGAAGTACAACAAGGACAAAGTGACGGTGGTGGCTAGCGGCGGGGACTTGAACCTCGGGGGACTCGACTGGAACAAGGCATTGGAGAACTTCGCCTGCAATGAGTTCACCAAGGAGAGTCCTAATGACCCCCGCTATGACAAGGAGACGATGCAGGCGGTCTCGCTGGAGATCGAGCAGGCCAAACGCAGCTTGAGCGTGCGTCCGCGCGCCACGATCTCGATGACCCACGGCGGTCGGCGCAAGGTATTCGCGGTCGATCGCGAGGACTTCGAGAAGATGACCTCACCGCTGGTGAAGAAGTGCGAGGAGATCACGCTAGGACTGCTGAAGGCTCAGAAGATCGGTTGGGCCAAGGTCGACGGCGTGCTGATCACTGGAGGGGCCACGCGGATGCCAATGGTCCGCTCGATGCTGAAACGGATCAGCGGGACCACGCTGAATTCGACGCTGTCGCCCGATCAGTCGATCTCGAATGGAGCGGCCTACTACGCGGGGATGCTGCTGAGCGGCGAGAAGTTCGCCAGTTCGTTTCTCAATCGCCAGGCGACCGCGCGGCTGGCCCGCTTCAAACAGCAGAGCGTCAACGCCCGCGAGTTAGGGATTCTGGTCCGGGACACTGCGACCGGGCACAAGATTCCGCACTACCTGATCCCCGCCAACACCGCGCTGCCGTGCGCCTTCAAGCAGTCGTTCGGCACGGTGAGTACCAATCAGCGCCGCGTCCATCTACACATTGTGGAGAGCGGCACCTCGGGCGATCAGCCGTTCGTGGAACTGGGGGCTTGCACGGTCGAAGACTTGCCCGCCAACCTGCCGGTCAACACCCCGATCGAGGTGACCATCCGCTACGACGAGCAGGCCCGCGTGCATGTCTCCGCGCGGGAGATGGCCAGCGGCAAAGAGGCCCGCGTCTCGATCGTGCGGCTGGAGAATGTCGTCAGTCAGACCTTGCCCGACCACCCGGACTCCAGCAATTCCCCCGAACCGGTCGCACCCGGTCAGCCGCTCAAAGTTCGCAACTCGAAGGACAAGGAGAAGCCCAAGGCCGTCGCGTCGGTGTTCCGCCCGTCGGGTAACTCGACGCCTGCGGGGAACCCCGTCGAGGATCATGCCACAGCAAAGACCGAGCGGATGACTGTCCCCACGAAGCCGACAGCCCCGCCCGTTGTCGTGAAAAAGGCGACCCCCGCATCGGCGGCCCCGGCCGAGATTTCCGATGTCGTCCGATTTCCATCGACCCTGCCGAAGGGAGCTAGTCCCCCCGTCCCACCCGCGAAGTCGGGGCGACCCACCGCCCCTCCGGCCGCTGCCGTTTCCAAGCCTTTGGCTCCGGTGAAGGCCCCTGCGAAGCCTCCGCAAGCGACCCAAGGTCGCCCCGCAGCTGCCCCGCCGCTGCCGCCCGCGAAGAAGCCGAGTACGCCCGGCGGTCGGGTCTTGGAGCAGGCCGAACGTCCGCTGCCGCTCTGCAACAAGTGCGGCGAACTGCTGGTGCGCGGCCAGTGCCCCACATGTGGCAAGTCGAGTGCTGTCACCAAAAAAAGCCCGCCGCCTCCCGGTAAGCCCGCTCCCAAGAAACCAACCCGGCCGCCGAGCAAATCCGGCGAGGAAGAGTTCTGGGATACAGCCGAGTGATTTCGCTTGAGCAATCGTAGGACGGGCACATTTGTCCGTCCGTGTTGTCGCCCTACACGCGCAGACGCTTGGCGATCATGTCCACAATCTCATGAGCCGGAACGCGGACCTGTTCCAGAGTGTCGCGATCCCGCAGAGTGACGGTCCCGTCCGTCATCGTTTGGCCATCCACGGTGATGCACCACGGCGTGCCGATTTCGTCCATGCGGCGGTAGCGTTTGCCGATCGCGGCCTGGGCGTCGTACTGGGCGTTGATCCCGGCGTCTTTGAACGCCTTGTAGATCTCTAGAGCCTTCTCGGGATGCCCCTCCTTCTTGATCAGTGGGAAGATCGCCACCTTGACAGGAGCCAATCGCGGGTGCAGCTTTAACACCACGCGGGTCTGCATCTCACCCTTGTCATCCGGGGCCTGATCCTCGTAGTACGCCTCGCAAAGGAAGGCCAACGTGGTCCGGTCGCACCCGGCTGCGGGCTCGATGACGTGGGGAACGTAGCGCTCGCGAGTCTGGTCATCGAAGTACGACAAGTCCTTGCCCGATCCTCGGTACTTGGGCTGCCCATCGGGGCCGAGTTCGACTTGGAGGTTCTTGTCGAGCTTCCCTTCGGAGTGCGAACGCAGGTCGAAGTCGCCGCGATGGGCGACCCCTTCCAGTTCGCCGTACTCGCCCTCATCGAGGAACGGAAAGGCGTACTCGATGTCAGCTGTCCCGACCGAGTAGTGGGCGAGTTCGGACTTGGCGTGTTCACGGAGCAGCAGGTTCTCGCTCTTGATGCCGAGTGACGCGTACCACTTCATGCGGCGATCTCGCCAGTAGCTGTACCACTTGGGCGACTCGGCGGGATGGCAGAAGAACTCCATCTCCATCTGCTCGAACTCGCGTGAGCGGAACGTGAAGTTGCGCGGCGTGATCTCGTTGCGGAAGCTCTTGCCGATCTGGGCGATGCCAAACGGGATCCGCACGCGAGAGGAGTCGAGGACGTTCTTGAAGTTGACGAACATCCCCTGGGCGGTCTCGGGACGCAGGAAAGCTTTGTTCTCAGCCGTCTGCAGAGCCCCAGTATTCGTCTCCATCATCAGGTTAAAGTCGCGCGGCTCGGTGAGTGTCCCCGGACCAGTCGCATCGGGCCCGATCACATGACTGTACTTGTCAACGGGGACCGAGGTCAGCGTACTCATCTCGGACTTCCAAGCGAGCTTGTGCGTCTCGTTGCTCTTCACCCCGAACAGCTTGCACGCTCGCTTCACGAGAGCGTCACCGGCCTCCGGGCCATCGGCCATCGTGGTGACGTACCAGTCTTCCACGGCTCCTGCGGGGACTGGCGCAGAACCTTCCGGTGCGGCCTTCTGCGGCAACCCTCCGGTGATCCAGCGTCCCTTCATGTGGTCGAGGCGATACCGTCCCTTGGCCTCGCGGCAGTCGACCATCTTGTCCGCAAACAGGTCGTAATGTCCCGACACCTTCCACACCTGCGGGTGCATGATGACCGAGGTCTCGATCCCGACGATGTTGAACCCGCACGGGGCAACTGGGTCCGGCAGCATCGGGTCGTTGGCCACCACCATGTCCTGCCACCACGCTTGCCGGACATTCCGCTTCAGCTCCACACCCAGCGGGCCGTAGTCCCAAAACCCGTTCTGGCCGCCGTAGATTTCGGAACTCTGAAAGATGAACCCCCGCCGCTTGCACAACGCGACGATCTTCTCCATCCGAGCGGTTCGTTCCTGACTGGCCATGTCTGTCCTGCATCCACAAAAACCAACACCGATCCGCCGCCCGCTGTCCTCGCAGGACGCCGACCCAACCACCAGCTGCGGAAACTGGCTCGAAAGCCAGACGGACGGATGGTAGAGGACGCGGACGCGGACGGAAAGAACAGAGTGCTGGCCTCGCCGGATCCCGCTGATGCAAAGCCCACCGGTTGCCACCGGTGGGCTTTCGCCTCAAACCGCCAGTGTGTCGAGGTGACAAATCGTCCAGCCTGCA
Organism: Planctomycetota bacterium; assembly: GCA_043718945.1. Taxonomy (GTDB): domain Bacteria; phylum Planctomycetota; class Planctomycetia; order Planctomycetales; family Planctomycetaceae; genus TH-plancto1. The sequence continues at coordinate 4,726 of JAYSUV010000338.1, read as the reverse complement.
TTATCCTGCCCAATTCGCAGCCGCTCAGGCGGCCAGTTCCTCACATGCCGAGAAGATTCCATGGCCCAGGTCAATGCTGGCGATTTCCGCAAAGGTGTCAAAGTTGTCATCGAGAACCAGCCGTTCGAAATGACGGCGTGCGAGTTCGTCAAACCCGGCAAGGGCCAGGCTCTGTACAAGACCCGCATGCGGAATCTGCTGTCGGGGCGGTACCTCGAAGTCACCTACCGCAGCGGCGAAAGCCTGGAAGCTGCCGACATTCGCTCGGGCGAGGGAAGCTTCTCGTACTGCGACGGCACGAACTACATCTTCATGGATAACGAGAGCTTCGAGCAGGTCGAACTCGCCAAGGATGTTTGCGAAGACCAGATGGCCTACATCAAGGAAAACACCCCTTGTGCTCTGGTGTTTTGGAATGACAAGCTGATCGGCGTGACACCACCGAAGCAGGTGATCCTGCTGATCACCAACACCGACACTGCCGTGCGCGGCAACACCGCCACCAACGTCACCAAGCCCGCGACCACGGAAACCGGGGCCGAAGTGCAGGTGCCGTCCTTCATCAATATCGGCGACAAGGTCAAGATTGATGTCGAGACCAAGAGCTACATGGGCCGGGCCAACGATTAGGCCAGCTTCGACAACCCCACGGAAAAGCCAGAGATCGCCCCTGCGAAGTGCGCAGCTCGCAGCCGCCAGTCGGTTGACGAGCCATCCACGGAAGTCACCGCTTCCGATTTGAGCGATTCGGATTCCCCGACCCCAACAGCTTCTGGATCCCCTGCGACAGTACGTCATCGATCGCGGGATCGCTCCAGGCGACGCTGACTTCGTAGCCGCCTTGGGGGTAGGCTTCTTTCGTCGGGATGTACCACGGGCCGCCGTCTCCGTAGGCGGCACAGGCGACGAAGCGGTCGGGCGATTGCTGCTGGGCACGCAGCTGGTATTCTATGAAACACTCGGCAGGCAGGTGCAGGATCGAGGCTCCGTTCAGATGCAGCCCGCTCAGCACGATCGGAGGGCCATTCGCCGCACAGCGCTGGAGCCACGCCAAGGTGTATGCCGAGCGGTTTCGCGTCACAACCAACTGCTTCGGATCAGCGATCAGCCCGCGCAGCTGGTCTGCGTCGAACACGGTCGAGGGCTGGGGCAGGATCTCGCAGGTGGACCAGGCGACGCTCTCGATCGGTTGTGGCTTCAGGGAAGCGAGGGACGATTGGATTCCGGCATGAATTCGATCTCGCAAAACTAGCCGCATCTCGGGCGACCCGTCGTTGTATTTTCCGGCCCCGATATTCCCTCCGCAGCCGTTGAAATACAGATGCGTGCAGTCCGGCTCCAAAGCCTGTTGAGCTTGGCGAGCCAGCCCGCAGAAGTCGGGCGTGACCTTCCCCTGGCCGTAATGGCTCATCGGGTGACAGGCATAGTAGTGACACGCGGCGATCCGCTCGTCTCCGCTGTAGAACGCGACCGTTCGCAGATCGGGGTCGATCAATCCTTCCGGTTCAGCACGCAACACCGGATCAGTGCAGCTGCTGCCTCGCATCTTGTCGACCTTGCCATTGGGGCCGAGGATGCGGCGATTGGCGGCGACCTCTTTGACGGTGCCGCGACCTGTGGCGATGTGTGTCAACGGGCGGGCCTTATTGAGGCAGCTGCGAACTGCGTCGGCTCCGGATCTGATCAGTCGCTGAAAGAACTCGACATCAACGATGGCGGGCAGTTCCTGGTATTGAGCGACAATCTTCTGGGCATCGAGGCACGCAAACGGTGCATCGTGCGGATGGACACACTGCACTGCCACTCTGTCGGACGTGGTTCCAGCCGCCTCGGCGAGCGTCTGGCGAAACTCGACATGAGCCGAGTTCAGCAGTCCGGTCCAGTCGACGGCGCACAGCACGATCGGCTGGCCCGCTCCGAGGATCACGAGACCAATCGCCTCCAGCGGCTGTTCGATTTCGAGAGCGGGCTTGATCCAGCCTCCGCACAGCGAGTGCCCCAGCGGCGGGGTCGCATCGAACCGAAACGTCGCCAGTTTCAGATCGCGAAGCGGCTCCTGCGCCCACGCCGATTTCCCGAGGACCGCACCCGCCAGCAACCCAGCGGTGGAGTGAGACAGAAACTGTCGACGGGGGATATTCATGGTGGCTACCCTGGGCGAGGAACGCTTCGAGAGAAGATCGGCACGTACTCAGATTGCTCTCGAACTTTACAAACTCGTCGCAGCGTCCCACAGTCTGTAGCAAATGGCAACGGACCGTCGAACTCGACATCCGCAGATGACGACAGAGTGTGTCGAGGCCGGGCAGATCGATCATCCATAGTTCACCCCAGCATGGCGTTGTTTGGTGCCGTGTGAGTGAGTGGCAGCCGAGATGATTCACGAACCGTCTTTGCCGCGAAAACGGCAGCAGCGACGACTGCCTTGTCAGGACTCAGAATAGGGGTTGGAGTTCAAGCTTTAGCCTGCCCCAGAGCAGCCTAAAAGCGAATGGCTACAATCCAGCTACTCAGTCCTGACAAGGCACGGGTTGTCTCGCCGTGTGTCACGGGTGGTTGCGATTGCCTCCTGTGTGATTGGACTCGCGGTGGTCGGTCGAACCATTGGCCTCTGCTGCTCCGGGAACCGAATCACTTGCGAGTCAAAGCCCTCGCCTGTGGCACCCCAACGTTGAGCGAGAATCGACAAATCTTTGATACTCAGCAGACCAGACGCTCAAAGCCGTGTCGGGACTCTCCCACGCTCCCCTACGTCGACTCATATCGAGCGACTGATATACTCGTGACTGGCTGTCGCTCATTCAGGATCCTGACTCCCTGGCCTTCGATGCGATAGACAATGCCTCGCCATTGGTGCGTCGTCACGAACGCCGCGCGCACGACCGCCAGCGAGTACACAAATCCCGTCAGACAGAGGGTCGGATAGGCCAACAATGTTCGCCTCCACCCATACGCCGTTCCGGCTGGCCGACCCCGTTGTTCCAGTAACCGGCGAACCAATGATTCCAAATGTCCGGTCGATGACAGCGCGATGATGTTGTACACCGACGCCCCCGCCAACCACCAACTCCAGCTGCCCATCCCTTGAAAGATGGCCAGCGGGAGCAAGACCCACAACAGGGTGAACAGCACCAGCGCCTCGCCCAGCAGTGTGGGCCAGCGCGGGTGGCCCAGGCGGGTCGAAAGCATCTGGCGGATTAGAAATCCCCAGAAGCTCGCCAGTCCACAAGTTTCCTCGTTCAAGATGACCAGCGTGACCACGGGTTCGACGCGCTGTCCACGATCGAGGACGAATTTCCCCAACGCCATGTCGTCGCTAAAGGATCGTTGCAGGCATTGTGGGAACTCGGGATCGCGGAACACGTCGCTCCGCATGGCCAAACTGCCCCCCCAGGGGAGCCGATATTTGTACATCGCCAGAAATGCCATCGCATTCCAGCTGTGCCGGCACAAGCTCCCCACTGTCCACCGAGCTGGGGCGTACCAGCGATTGCCCGAGGTCACAGCTGTTTGGGCGTCCTGCAACGGGGCGGTGAGTTCACGGAGCCATGTCGAGTGGGGAATGGCATCCGCATCACACCACGCGACCACTTCGACCTCGGCGGGGACTCGGCTGAAGCCGCACAACAGGCTACTGATTTTTCGTGAACAGGTGGACCATAAGCGGTCACGAATCATCACCTCGATCCGCTCGCCGCCGAATTCGTCCAGCAGGCTTTGCACCTGCGGCAGCGATTCGTCGGTCGCGGAATCAACGACAATAATGACCTTGTAGTCCGGATAGTCCTGCGTCGCGAGTCCCCGCAGACACCGATCCAAAAATGGGTCCGCCCCCCGCAGGCACAACAGCACTCGAGCGGGAGGTGTAAACCCCCCAGAGTGCGGCTCAACTCGCTGGAGACTCCGACGGATCGCGAGCAGACAGGGAAGACTCTGCTTCAACAAAAGTATCGCCATCAAGCAGAATGCCATCGCAGCGACGAAGCCAAAATTGATCATGCCATCAGCCATGTGCAAGAGAGGGCGAGTGAACGCGAAAAGATCGAAACGTCCGGAATGAAAGAGAATGTTCATTTTCCATCGGTAGAGCATGCCTTACAAAATCAGAGGATTTACTGAATTTAGGGATTGTGTGAGCGTGTGACCGACAACTTCCCTCCCCCCCGGACTTCGGAAGAAGTTTTGTCACCATTCTCCATCAAATCCATCGGGGATTGAGTCGCGATGCGACTTCGCAGTGACAGGCTTCCGTGGCGAGTATTCCCCACAGATTCGCTCGACTTGATCTCGGCAGGGACACCCGACAGTGACTCATAACTTCCTCAGCGGGAAAGAGAAACGGACGAGCCGAGGAGTCCTGCGAGAAGCAACAGAAGTCTGTGATTGATGAAGCAAAGCCACAGTGCGGAAGCCGCCGTGACACGCAGTATTCCACACAATTCGCGATCGACTTATGGAGTAATTGGTCCACTCGGTAACATGCGACAAGTGATCGAAATCCACTGGTACTCACTGATCGGCCCTTCTCATGCTGCTCCCCGGACTCGCCACGCTGCTGATCGGACTGGCTGCAGCTGCCGCAGGCTGGGGAGTGTTGACTGCGGACGGCGGCTGGCTCGACGACCTCGAACGCAACTGGGCCGCACAACTGCGACGCCTCCGAATCTCGACCGCCCGTCTACGGGTCTATTTGATCTGCTGGCTCAGCATCACCGCAGCTGTCGGT
>JAYSUV010000337.1:0-1640 GCA_043718945.1 Planctomycetota bacterium | reverse complement strand
CATCACTCGAGGCCCAGGCGACTGGCTAGGTCTTACCCAGTACGACTCTCTCATTCGCAACCCTCCCCCGGCTTTCGCCGACGCACCCTGACTCCTTTAGAGTCGCCCTGCGTCTCAATGAGGCCCGCACGATGTATCACGGTTAAACTGCACCGTCTTTCGAATGCCATCCCCAAGCGATGTCGCCTGCCGGTCCGGGAACAGCTCGTAGATGTATCAGGCCAGGGCGGGGCAGGGGGCCACCACTGCGTGGGCTCCAAATTGTAGTAGATCGCGCAGCACCCCAGGTGCCGATGAAGCCGCAGCCGCCGGTGACGAGGACTGATGAACTCATGAGGAACGCCTGACGGAAACGCGAGAATCGTCTGGCCTCGAAGTTTATCAACCTGCGGGCGAGGCCCAAACGTAGTCTCACTTTGAAGCCCCTTCGCGTCACATCTTGCTTTCCGCGTTCATTCGCCAGAGAATCAACTCCCTCGTGACAGTCCTTGAAAATCGTGGAGCCGATTCATGCGACGAAACGTATTAACTTCCCTCTTGGTGCTGGTCGTGGCCGCAACGGCGCTGATTCAGTCTCCGCTCACCACTTGGGGCTGTGCTTCCGCTCCTCCAGATGGCCAGTGGGTTCGCATTGAACACGAGATGGCCCTCATCGTGTGGCAGCCCGTGACCAAGACCGAACACTTCATCCGTCGGGCTACGTTTAATTCGACGTCGAAAGACTTTGGCTTCCTGGTTCCCACGCCCACGCAACCGGAATTGGGAGAGGTCGAATCGTACCGCTTGTTCCCGTTGCTCGACTCGATCACCTATCCGAAGTATGAGGAGGTGATCAAGCGAGTTCCCAGACCTCCGACTGATTCTATCCCCATGACTACAGTGGCAGCATCCCCAGTGCGTGTGATTGAAGAGAAATCCGTCGCGGGGTATGACGCCACCGTCTTGCAGGCGGACGACCCCGATTCGCTCGGTAAGTGGCTCAAAGAGCACGGCTATTCGTTTCGTCCGGCGCTGCGTGACTGGCTCGAAAGATACACGACTGCGAAGTGGTATATCACCGCCTTTAAGGTGAGTTCCCAACAGGACGCGATGGAAAACTTCGGCCAAGTGCAGTCGAAGGCCGTCCGTATGTCGTTCCACACCGAGCGACCGTTTTACCCCTATCGCGAACCGGAAGACATGCGAGACGAGAAGGCGAAACAGCACTCGCGGTATCTTCGACTGTTTGTCCTGGCCGACCGCCGGATGGACGGATCGAAGGGTGATGAGAAGACTCCGTGGTCCCCCAAGACCGTATGGGCGAATTCAATCTCCCCGGAACAGAGTGCCAGGCTGCAAGCGGATTTGAAGCTTCCGATCCCGTTCGATTCCCCGACGACATGGCTCACGGAATTCCGCGACGACTCCTCTCCGCGAATCGGGACAGATGAGGTCTTCTTCTCAGTTGCCAAGGACCAGTCCGTCGTTGAGAAACCGCGTCTACCTCTGACTGTGATCGAGTATTATGATCCCCCATCAGCAGTCACGGTTATGAGTGGAAACGCGGCATCGTGGTGGCAGACCTATTGGAGTTCCGTCGTGATGGCTGTCGGGGGGCTCATGATCTGGATGACCGTTGTGTTCGTGGAAGTCCGCCGCCG
>JAYSUV010000336.1:0-4435 GCA_043718945.1 Planctomycetota bacterium | reverse complement strand
ACCCACCCCTCCCTGTGCCGCCAGCCTCCCTAGACGGGCAGAATGGTAATCGAGAGGAGAATTAAAACAACAGGCCGGTCAGCCCCCCGTGCCAGTGCAACGTGACCAGTAGAACAGAGTCGGACGGGTATCACCGCGTCGAGCAACACGACGGACTCACGTCCGCCGCTCGCTGTCCACTCCGTTGGCTTCGTTGCACTCAGCCACTAACCTCACCACAGAGAGTTCCCGATACCCCTCCCGGAGGAAGACCGATGGCTCGTTCGATTCCCGCTCTACTGCTTGGAGTTTGCCTCTCGTCTTGGTTCGCGTTCCAGACGGCCATGGCAGGCGAGGTCACGCTCACTCAGTCCCCGAACTCCGTCTGCGTCCGCATCGACGGCGAGGTCTTCACCGTCCTGCATACTTCCAAAGACTGGCCCAAGCCGTTCTTCAACCCGGTGACAGCTGCGGGCGGCATCGAGCAACTGGCCAAGGATGTCAAAGAACCCAGCGGCGAGCCGGGACTGCCGGGGAGCCGCGTGATGGTCTGTCGCGAGGACGCCTCGTTGCGGGTTCTGGAGAAGGTCACAGCCGGACTGGTGAAGCTGGGCGAGGTGATTGAGGTTCGCGAGGTGAAGCGGCCGTGGCTGTGGGTGCCTGAGAAGAACGGCTGGATCAATGAGGCCGATGTGGCCCCGCTGGGCAGCACGGTGACGCGGGTCATTCAGACCCACCCGACTGCCGGACTCGCCAAGGATCACCCGCTGTACTACGACCACCCGCATCACAAGGGGGTCTGGATTTCGGTCGACGAGGTGAACGAGATCAAGTTCTGGGCCGAGAAGGGAATCATTCGCAATGTCTCGGTGACGATCGACCAAGCCCAGGGCGAGTGGGCCGGAATGACGCTCGTGAATCACTGGCTCGACACCGACGAGTCGCCGCTGCTGAAGGAGACGACCCGCGTCCGCATCCTGGCCGACCGCACCATGGCCTTCGACATCGAACTGGCTGCGGTCACCAAGCCGGTCACGTTCGCCGATACGAAAGAGGGCCTGTTCGGCATCCGGCTGCCCAACAGCATGCGCGAGAACTCCGGCGGCGGGCCGGTCGAGAATGCCGAGGGTCTGAAGACCACCGCCCACTGCTGGGGCCAGACCAGCCCGTGGGTCGACTACGCCGGTCCGGTCGGGAAACGCCAACTGGCCGTGACGCTGTTCGACCACCCGAGTTCATTCCGCCAGTCCCGCTACCATGTGCGCGACTACGGCCTCTTCACCGTCAGCCCCTTCGGCGAAAAGTCGTACACCAACGGAGCCCAGCCCGCCGCCCCTGTCGAACTGGAACCAGGGAAGTCGATCACACTCCGTTATGGAATCCACATCCGGAATTACGCAGGGGACACGAAGGCCGCCGCCGAGGCGTATCAGAGGTATCTGGTTGTGCCGAGGTAAGCAGACGGCACGTATCCGCCGTCAGCCAGATGGTTTACCCGATCCCGGACTCCGAGTCGTTCGTCGAAGAAGCCAAGCGATGACCCGCGATAGCAGACTTCAGCACCGGGGCTTATGATAGTTCCATGCCACAAGCCAGAACCTACTCGAATGCTCCGATCACAGAGGCGATCATTGACCTCCGAGTGAGGTCGCGCACCGAGATCGGAGTGGAAGTATTGGCTGATGTCAATCAAGGGGAGGAACCCCAGTATCCAAAGTCGGAACAGCTTGTTCATGCGGAGGTGACCACGACTCTCTCCAAAGGTGCCCCCCCCACTGTTTCATCGCAACAACAGCCGCGGGGATACAAGTTCACCAGTATGAACGGCAAGTCGATCTGGCAATCGCGAGTGGACGGATTCACGTTCAGTCAATTGGCCCCTTATGCGAGTTGGTCGCCGTTTCGCGACGAGGCCCGGCGACTCTGGGAGCGGTTCCGTGAGAAAACGATGCCGGAAGCCATTGAACGCTTGGCGGTACGATACATCAATCGGATCGATGTGCCTTCACCCGGAATTGACCTGAAGGAGTATTTCCGCACTTCCCCCGAAATTTCGCCGGATCTGCCCCAGGAACTGTCCGGCTATTTCATGCAGCTGACTTTGCCTCAGCCGGATCTGGGCGGTGAGGTGTTGATCAATCAGACGATCATCCCACCGCCAAAGCCCGATATGGTTTCTGTGGTTCTGGATATCGACTTGTACATCAATCAAAACGTGCCGCAATCGGAAGAGGCAATTTGGGACTTTTTCGAACGGCTCCACGTAAGAAAGAATGATGTGTTTGAGGCTTGCATCACCGATCAGACTAGGAGGTTGTTCGAATCATGCCGATGATCCATCCGCCGCATGTCCAGCCAGCATATTCGCATGTGGCTTACGATCGCCCCGATCAGTCACAATCGGCCGAGGGTCATGAAGGCCGAGCCATTGATGAGCGGATTCGCCTATTTTTCGAAGACCTGCGAGAGCGGTCTGGCTCCTCATCCGTAGCCCAAGAAGATCAGGATGTCGAGTATCGGCACGTCCCATTTCAAAGTGCTGGAACCATCCGTGTTCGATTTCAAGAGGCCGTGCCGATGATGCCTCGCCAGTTCGTGTTTGAGAGAGAGGATGAGTAAGCATGGTGTGGTGGGCCAAGATCAGCGGACAGTCATTGATGCAGGGCGACCTGGTCCCGGACTGTCGGTTACCGATCTTTGTTGAGAACCCCGTCCCGCGCGTGGATGATGAACCCTCGTCGGTAGAAGTGAAACTTGCTCGCTTGATTGTCGTCTCACAAAGCTGCGACTTGGCAAACGGGAAGATCGAATTCGTCGCGCTGTGTCCGATCCACACGTTACAGGAGTTTGAAGTCTCGAATCCAGATTTCAAGCTAAAAGGTCGATGGGAAAAAATCCGCAAGGGGACTGAGCCTGGACTGCATTTGATCGCATCACCGGATGCCCCAGAGGACAACCATGCGTCGTACGTGATCGACTTTGGACATATCGTCAGTGTTCCATTGGAGTATCTGAAAGGGCACGCCGGACGCTTGGGTGATCGATGGCGGCTGGAGTCGCCCTTTTTGGAGCACTTTTCGCAGGCATTTGCGAGATTCTTCATGCGTGTGGGTTTGCCATCCACAATACCTCCGTTCAACAAGTAGGCTACGTTTGCTCCTCGTGACAAATCTCCAGATTCTTTTACGCATATCCGCGAAATTCTGCTTCGCTCGCGTACCACGACATTCTTACCCGAGATGAGTCCGCAGCCCGTCGCCGCTGGATCTCGGCAGACTTACGTCTGACGCTCCAACGAAATCAAAACCCGTTGACGAGCTTCCGGAGTTCCACCAGCTGCCGTACCAGCTTCGGCAAGTCTACCAACCGTACCTAGTTCGGCCCATCGCTGAGCGCCTTGTCCGGATCGGGATACGTCTCCACAAACACCGCGTCCGCGCCGCACGCGACCGCTGCCCGCGCGATCCAGATAACCAATTTCGTGGTTGCCGCCGGTGGTAGTCCTGCGGGGTCGTTGTACGCTGTGCGTGGCGTCGAAGCAGACGGGCGTTCCGAGTGAGTGCATGATCGGGATCTACTGCATGTCGTTGACCAGTCAGCCATGTCCGAACATCGCCTCGCCCTCAGCCCTCGCTACGCATCAAGTGACGGGTCCGACTCGCTCCCCCTCACCGGCTGGCGCGAGTTCAAATACGACTCCAGCAGGACCTGCGCCGCCAGCATATCCAGTTTCTTCTTCCGCTGCTTACGAGACAGGTCGAGCTCGATCAAATGGTCGATCACCACAGCTGTGGTGCAGCGTTCGTCGTGCATCGCGGTGGGGAGTCCGAGTTGGGAGTAGAGCCAGGCGGCGAAGCGGCGACAGTGGGCGGACTTCTGGCTTTCGAGGCCGTTCATGTGAATCGGCAGGCCGATCACGATCCCCTGGACGACGTATTCCTCGCACCAGTGTTTGATTTGTTTCAGATCGAGAGCGGAGGTGCGGCGGGTATAATTCTCGATGGGGCTGGAGATCGTCTGCTCCGGCGTGGAGATCGCGAAACCCATCCGCTTGTCGCCGTAGTCGATCCCCAGCAGCCGACCAGACGCGGGCGGTTCGGGAAAGGTCGCCGCCCCTGAAGTCTCAGACGAGGGGGACGACGGACTCGGGTCTGGCTCGGGTGGCGTGGTCATATCGCTGAGTATATCGAATACAGCCGCCAGTCATTCACACCATCACTTTGAAGAAGGATGATTTCACCGCAGAGGGCGCAGAGTTTCGCAGAGGAAAACAGATCTTCTGACTCTGCGAAACTCCGCACCCTCTGCGGTGAAATCTTCAGAACTTCTTCCACGGAGAGCAGACAGCATCCGCAATGGCTCAATCTGAGGGCTCATCCTCCTCGTCGACTTCCTCAGCAAAACCCGGTGATGGCAGAGGCTCATCCCCCTCGATCACCACGCGAAACATCAATTC
>JAYSUV010000335.1:0-1646 GCA_043718945.1 Planctomycetota bacterium | reverse complement strand
CGCCCGGCAGTCGCTGAAATGAATGTGACATACCACCCCGAAGCCGAAGATGAATTGCGGGATGCCGCCCGTTATTACGAAGATCAAGTTCCACAGCTTGGAGAGCGCTTTTTGGATGCGGCGAACCTCGCAGTCGAGTCGATTGTCAGTTCTCCCAGGCTGTGGCGAGTTGTCGAATTCGACATCCGCTTATGCTTGATGCAGCGGTTCCCCTACGCGATCTACTTTCGAGTCCTGCCCGATCAGATTCGCATCCTGGCTTGGAAGCATCACAGTCGCGATCCGGGGTATTGGAAGACTCGATTGGTGGACTGATGGGTTCTTCAAAAAGGGAGTCGGTGAACTCGATGCTTGACGTTCTTCCCAAATTGCACCGGCAGGTTGCCGCCCATCCCTACCCGCTCCTCTTCGCCACGATCAGCGGTGCCCATCTGTACGGGTTCCCGTCGCCCGATTCTGACTTCGACTTGCGAGGCGTGCATCGTCTGCCGCTACGAGATGTGGTCGGTATGACGGATGCCGAGGAGACTGTCGAGAAGTCCGGCATTCATGACGGGTTGGAGATTGATCTGGTCACGCACGATGCCAAGAAGTTCTTTGGGCTGATGCTCAAGAAGAACGGCTATGTCCTGGAACAGCTGCTCTCTCCGCTGATCGTCCAGACCTCGCCAGAGCATGAGGAGTTGAAGGCGATCGCAACCGGCTGCATCACTCGGCATCACGCCCACCACTACTTCGGGTTCGCCGAGACGCAGTGTAAGCTGTTTCTGAAGGCCGATCCGCCGCACGTCAAACCGCTGCTGTATGTCTACCGGGTACTGCTGACCGGGATTCACCTGATGCGAACCGGACAAGTCGAAGCCAATCTCGTCCGCTTGAACGAAGACGCCCAGCTGCCCTACATCCCCGACCTGATCGCCCGCAAAACTGGCGGCCCGGAGAAGGGGCGACTGGAGGCAGCGGACCTGACGTTCCATCAAGCCGAGTACGAACGACTGCGGTCGGTCTTGCAGACGGCCTATGAGGAAAGCCGCCTGCCGGAGGCACCGACAGCTGCGGCGGCGTTGAATGATCTGTTGGTCAGGGTGAGGCTGAAGGGAGGCATAACTGTGATTGCCTCATCCCGGAGGGATGCCAGAAATTAGCCGGTGGTTGAGCGCAGCGACACCACCGGTTGACGATTCACACGCTGCCCCGCATCCCGGCAGGGATGCCAGAAGGCGTCAGTCCAGATACCGCTCGTCGTACTCTACGCCCGCCCGTTGCAACAACTCGATCAGATCTTCTCGGAACGATTTCTGCCGATGGTGTGTTTCCTGATTCTCGATGTAGCCTCCAACTCCCTTCCGTGAATTTGGACTGACGGTGAAGGCGGCATAGCCTTCCTGCCATGCAAACCCAACGGCTCCAATTTCGGTGTGGACCCAAACTGACGCCTGTTTCTTCAACTCTCGCATGAAGTCGGCGAGGCAGTGCGTGGCCTTGAGGCCGACGAGAAGATGCAAGTGGTCGGCGACACCGCCCACGGCTTGAGCGACACCACCGAGCCCCAGGGCCTCCGCATCTAAATCTGGCTGTTTTCTCAGGCGAAACAAGAATCGACCATTGAAAAGTGCCATCGAATCCAAATCACACCTCAGAATCCA
>JAYSUV010000334.1:0-1651 GCA_043718945.1 Planctomycetota bacterium | reverse complement strand
TGCGGGGACACTCGAATCGCGATCCATCCACGGAAAGACCACCCAGCGACCGGTCTTCCAGGACTCTCCGCAACTCGCCCGCGCTCGTTCCTGCAACTGCTGCCGAACCCGCAGTACGATCTCCGGAAGCCACCGCCGCAAGGCCACGACATCACCTCCCTAGGAGGTCGGCACGGTCCACTCCGGGAACCATCGCTGCAACAAATCTCGCGCCTTGTCGAACCTCGCGGCGAGCGTGGGAGCCTCATCCCAACTCATCACGACCAGTGCCGCGAGCAACCTCGCGGGGGTCCACTGCGAGTTCCCATGCACCTCGATCGACAACCACAATCGCTCCGGAAACAGCTTCGCCATCGCCGTCCGCAGCTGGTCGATAGACAATCTTTTCACTGGCATCCGTGCCATGATCGAGTCTCCCAGGGGAACCGGGCTGTGTTCAGAACCCGCTCCCTAACCGAGACTCGATCTCTTTGTCCAGATGCATTTCACCTCGTTTTTGCAAATCGTGAACGGCGTTGGGTGCCACCCGATCCGCTGGGCTGTGAAGCGCTGATCTCGCTCGCCGGTGGGAGAGGCTTCCAGCCTGTCAGTCTTGATCCATCACGACAGGCTGGAAGCCTCTCCCACGGTCAGTTTGCACTGACCGCTTGCCTCACCGCGAGCGGAGTGGCAGATGGGCCGACCATTCGTGCCGCATTGTGTTGATGTTCGACACATTCCCCTCGTCGAGCCTCGGGTGCTTGGCCGCGACCTCCAAGGCTTCCAGGGCTCCTGTGACATCCCCTGATCTGTACAGCGCATCGGCCCACTGGATGTGAACGATGGGCAGCGAGGGGGTCTGTTGGCGGGCATGCTCCCAGAGCGCCCGCGGGTTCCGCCACACGGGCAGATAGCTCATGGTCGCCATGAAGTACGCTCCGACGATGGCGATGCTGAGCGTGAACGTGGTGGCGAAGGAAACCTCCCTCTTGAGCGGCGATGCCTCCCAGTCCCCGACCAGCCATTCACCACACCGACAGCAGGCCACCGCGACCACCGTGAAGACCACCAGACACGGCAAATACATGTACCGGTCGTTCATTAACGTGGTGATCGGAAAGAAGTTCATCACCGGAAACAATAGCCACAACCACGTCGCCAGCGCGAACGTCAGCTGGGGATACTTCTCCCGTTTCACCCACAAGAACGCGGTGAGCCCTCCCCATGCCAACACCGCCGCTGCGATCTGCGGACCGATCCCTTGAAACGGCGGATCGTAAAACACACACAAGTCCCGAGGCACTGCGAGCATCGTCAGATAGCGGAACATCAACGTCGCATCGACCCCGATCATCTCCAGCTTGTTCAGCTCCAGATGTCCCCGCAACCCGCCGCCGACCGTCATCTGTGCCGACATGGTAATGAACGTCAACACGACACACAAAAAACCCGGAATCACCTGTCTCCCGGAGGCTTCCGAAAAACTCTTGCGCGCCACCAGCACGTCATAGGCCACGACAATCGGCGGCACGACGACCACAGACGCCTTGCTCAGCAGCCCCAGTGACAGCCACAACACACCCCAGACCTCGTCTCGCCCCGTTCGTTGCGGACGCAGGTAACACAGCCCACAGAGCAGCATGAACATCGAAGAGAGCAACGTCTTCTGTGA
>JAYSUV010000333.1:0-4475 GCA_043718945.1 Planctomycetota bacterium | reverse complement strand
TTCGCTCAAGTGACCCCCATAGGTGGCGTGAGTGTCCCGGCTGTGGGGAATCGGAGGCACAACATCTCGTATGCACTTGAGCGAAGGGGATACCTATTACAGGTTAATTCGTTGTCACTGATTCGGTATTTAGAGAAGAGTCTCGCTGTGTGGCGTCACTCACTTGGCTTAGTTTGGCATGGAAGGATCCCCACGTGATCGATTGGAACTCACTGATGAGATTTCCGGCCTGGGGAGTCATGTGGGGACTCTCGCTGGTTCTGTATGGCGTCCTGAAGGGAATCAGCTGGTCGGGGCGCACAGTCGAGGCTTCGATCTCTCGGCAGGCGGGGTATCTGCTGGCCTGGCCGGGTATGGATGCGGACCGCTTTCTCAGCTCACGATCAAGGTCCGAGAAGCCCTCATCGGCCGAGTGGTTGTTGGCTCTCTGCAAACTGGGTATCGGCGGCGCTCTTGTCTGGGGAGCGGCTCGGTGGATCGTTGAACGGAGCGAGTTGTTCGCCGGATGGGTCGGGATGGTGGGGATCATTTTCATCCTGCACTTCGGACTCTTCCATGTCTTGTCGTGTGTCTGGAGAAGCGGCGGTGTCAACGCCGTCCCGATTATGAACTGGCCGATCGCGTCGCAAAGTCTGACCGAGTTCTGGGGGCGTCGCTGGAACCTGGCGTTTCGCGATCTGACGCATCGCTTTCTGTTTCAACCGCTTCTCCGCCGACTGGGGCCGACCGGTTCGCTGATGGTTGGGTTTCTGGTCAGCGGGTTGATTCATGACCTCGTGATTTCGGTTCCCGCACACGGCGGCTGGGGACTGCCGACGCTCTATTTCACTCTGCAAGGTATCGCGATCCTCATCGAGCGCAGCTGCTGGGGTCGCGGGATCGGATTAGGAAGCGGCCTCGTCGGCAGGCTCTTCGGTGTCGCCATCATCGCGGGTCCGTGTCCTCTGTTGTTCCACCCGGCGTTTGTGCGGCGAGTGATTGTCCCGTTCCTCCACGTCCTCGGAGCCTTGCCATGACCATCCATCTCCCCACCGCGATCTTCTACGCCGGAATCGGGCAGCTGTGCGTCCTGGTCGCGTCGTCGCTGGTCCCCATGCGGCTAGATTGGAAGACCACACTGTCTCCCCTGCCGCAATTGGTTCGGCAGTTGTTCTGGGTCTATGGAGGTTATGTCGTCCTGTCGATCATCAGCTTGGGCACGATCTGCATTCTCAACGCCGAAGAACTCAGTAGCGGCACTCGTCTGGCCCGCTGCTTCTGTGCCTACGCCGCCATCTTCTGGGGAGTCCGGTTGTCCCTGCAACCGTTTCTGGCTGCGAAACCGTTCCTGACGACGTGGTGGCTGCGAGGAGGGTATCACCTGCTGACGGTATTGTTTGTGAGTTTTACGCTGATCCTCGGCTGGGCCGCGGTGAGGTGAAGACGAGAGCGTCCAATTCACCCGAACCGGCCTCCTCCGCGACCTCTGCGGAGAACCCTCTATTTGCTCACTCCTGAAGAGAATTCACCGCAGGGGGCTCAGCGCGGCATCACCGCCACGCGGCCAGTGGCTTCCTGTTATGCCATCCGATAATACCTCTTGGCCATTTCGATCACGCGTTTTCGAGCATCATCCAAAGTCTCAAACAAGATGTCCTTGGGATTACCCTGCTTCTCCTCCATGATGAGGCTGGTCAGTCCGTATCTGTTCAGGTCGGAGGCAACTGCTGCAAGCGGATACCCAACCTTTTCTTGGGTCATTGATGTCAGGTCATGCGGCGGCGCGAAGATTTCGATCATCATATCACCCCATTGGTACTTGAGATTTCGCAAATCCAGGATCAGGCATGAGGGATTCCACGCCTTGAATCCAGCGGCAATCATTCCTTGCATATAGTCGACATCACCGTTGTTGCCGGAGCCATATCCGCATTCCCCGCTGAACTCGATGATGAGTGTCAGCCGGTGCTTCAGTTCGGGCATTTCCGCTGTGAAGTAGCGGCAGCAAACTTTGCTGAGATCATCTAGTCGGACTTCGGTGATTCGCATGATCTCTTTGCTTCGCGAGAGGTCGACAGAAATCACTTCTGACGATCAGGAACAAGGATCCAGCCAATTGCCGCATGATTCATCAGGAGGCTACTCCGGATGGCTCAGGTTAACCACCCCTAAAAGGAATCTTTCAGCTGTGTGGACCGAGTGTCAACCCGGAGACGACGGACGCTCGGCACGAATGAACGAGCATCGACCGAGTTTCCTCCTCTGCGGTTCTCTGCGGTTCTCTGCGTCCCCTGCGGTGAAACATCCTGATCGATATCCGCAGACGATTAACCATCCGGCGGACGCCGGACGCTCGCCTCAGCCGCCGAGGTTGGCCGTAGGGGTTGATGCCGATCAGGTGGCCTTCCACAGCGCCCCAATGACGCGCGCGGTACGCCGAGTTTCTTCTGCACCGCCTGCAGCTCTGAGACCTGCTGCAATCCCCGCAGCGAAGTGACGATGGGATTGAACAGGAACAACAGGATCAGCGTGCAGTCGTCGTCGTCATGCCACTCGCGATTACCGGCCTTGTCACGCACACAGCCGACATCGTGCAGCCGCGCAAGCAGCGGCTTCCACTTCTCGAAGTCTTTGAAGCCTGCGAGATCCCTGTCGGTCACGTCGATCCGCTTCTGGTCCGCCATGGCCCGCTCCATGCCAAGATGACAGAGAAACTCTCCGGTGTCATTTCGCAAATCCCGTGTCGAACAGTCTTGGAGCCACACCGTTGTTGACGACGGCCAATGCGACCTCGATCTGATCCGGTGGGGAGCGCTCGATCAAAGCTGACTGAACGTAGTCATCGTAGCCCATTCGCTGGACCTGCGCTGTGGCCCGTTGGATGCGGTCAGCTCTGGGCGGCTTGTCGAACAAGCCAGAGTCCATGAGCCAAGTGGCGTGAGTTTTTCGCACGCACTCGGCGAAATCCTGAGCCTGCTTGTGCAGGGGTTTCGCATCAAAGACCTCGCCGCAGACCTCGGGGCGAATTTCGCCTCCGATGGGCTGGGTTTTCCACTTGTTCACGGCGTCTTCACCCGCAGTTGTCAGCAGGTTCGTGAAGCAGGAGTCGTCGGACTGGCCAGTAATGAGCGTGGCCCACGCGAATGAGTCATCGTGGTCGCCGAAGGGGCGGTGGCGGTTCTCGACGTGGACATCGTGATTCGCCCCCCGCAGGGTCGAGCAGCAAAACGGGGGTCTTGGTGAACGCCTTGTCAGCGGCCCTATCCCCCGCTCACGGGCGGGAAGCAGGCGAGTTCGCAGGACTCGGTGAGTGCCGTCGCGTCGGTCGCGTAGTTCCCGTCGACGGCAATCAGCAAGACTGGCATCAGCGGGGCGAGATCCGGGCAGAGTTCGATGATGACGGCCTTTGCTTGTCCGATGGTACACGCATCGGGAAGGCTCAAGTTTAGCTCGCCTGTGCCCGCCAGGTCTTTAGCACGGGCGAAGAACTTCACTGCGATTTGCATCGGGGAGGTCAAGCATTGAGGGGCGAACATCGGGGAAATGGCACAGTGCAACCATAGACGAGATCACATTCCCGAGTTGAGCCTGCCCGCCAACAACGATAGACCCTCAACCCTCAACCCTCAACCCTGAATGCCCCTCGCTACATCCGGTACGACCGGACGGGTCACCGTGACTCAAAATGGCTTCCAAGATTCCCAAGTCTTCGGAAGCGGAAAAGTCTGCCATTCAGCCGAACTCATCTATGCGGGGCCGTGATATCTCACCACCGCAACTCAATCTACACCTCTCCATCGAACTTCTCACTCGTGACAACGTCCGGTGGGCCGATTGATCACACCATTTCAATTCCAAAAGGGAGTGCAAGCCATGCTCGTTCTGTCACGCCATCGCGACGAAAGTATCATGATTGGCGACAACATCGTCATCACTGTCGTCGACATCCGCGGTGACAAAGTCCGGCTGGGAATTCAGGCTCCCACGAACGTGCCGGTTCACCGCGAAGAAGTCTACGAGGCCATCAAACGGGAAGCCGCGTTGGCGATCAGCGACTCCACCAAAGCAATCCAGTCCTAATTTCACCGGAAGCTGAATACAGTGTGGCATCGCCACAACCAAAATCATCATCAGCACACCGGACAGTGACGACTCAGAAGGCAGTATCGCGACGTTCAGCCTAGGTGACGTGGGTGGCGGTGTCAGGAGGCTTTGCGCATGGCCCCGGCAGGGTGAACGCCGCCGAGCAATTCGATCGGGGGAACAGAGCGATTCACTCGTCACTGGCCAGTCCTCTGAGGCAGCGATCGAAGATCAGGCGAACGAGCGCCTCCTGAGTCGGGGCCATCCGCAAAGCCTCCTGACCCCGCCACCCGAACGACACACGGGTAGGGAGTGAGTACTTCTGCTGTCCGTTGATCTATCCAAAACCTAACCCTTTGTGAGACAGTCCCTTCCGGGGTTTTGGAAACCTGTGGGGGAGTGGATCATGGAGG
>JAYSUV010000332.1:0-40945 GCA_043718945.1 Planctomycetota bacterium | reverse complement strand
ATAAAAGATCCCCATTGCCGCTCCGCGCGACTGCTTCGGAGCATGGTCAGCGATCAGTGCTTTACCCACTCCCTCTGTCAGGGCCATGTAGACCCCATACACCGCCATGAGCGGCCACAGCCCCCACGCCTGCGACTTTGGCAACCAGGCAATCGTGGCATACACACCCGCGTAGATCGCCCACCCAACAGCGATAATCCGCCAGCGGCCCAGGCGATCACTCAGCACTCCAATCGGATACGACAGCCCCGCATAGGTCACGTTGAAGAGGGCATACGCCAGCACCACCAGCCACGGCGAGTACCCCAGATCACTCGCCCGCAACAGCAGAAACGTGTCACTGCTGTTCGCCAAAGAGAACAGCCCGAGGACCGCCATCACCAACCAGTATGAGCCCGGCATCCCCAGCCAGTCTGTCGCCTTTCGCTCCGCGAAAGAGCGTCCTTGCGTGGAGCCAAAGGCGACTGTCCCCACGTCAGCTTCTGCTTCAGTCAATACCTGCTTGTCAGTGGGAGTGCCTGTCTCACTTGTCTCCGACTCCTGCACCAGAAACGACAACGCCAAAGACGCCAGCCCCAGCCCGGCCCCCATCCACAGGATCACTCGATAGACCCACGCGGGCGTCTCCGCAGCGGTACTGAGTACCTCCCCCGAAACGGTTTCTTGCGGCGTCCCCGTCAACCACCAGAGCAGGAACGCGGACAGCAGCACACCGATCAACGCCCCCGTGGTGTCGAACGCCCGGTGCAACCCGAATGCCCGCCCGCGCTGATCCGCACTGACCGCGTCCGCAATCAAGGCATCGCGCGGTGCCCCGCGCAGCCCCTTGCCAAACCGGTCAAACAACCGTCCGCCCATCACCAGCGGCCACGTTGTCGCGACGGCGATGATCGCCTTCCCCAGCACCGGCATCCCATACCCGATCCGAATCCACTTCACCCGCCCACCACCGGGTCCCTTGCGGTCGCTGCGAAACCCCGCATACGCCGACATCAACGCGACCAACAGTACCGCTCCCCCCTCCATCAACCCCAGCTGGGATTTCGAGGAGCCGAGTACCTGCACCATAAACAGCGGCAAGATTGGGTAGACCATCTCGCTCGATACATCCGCGAAGAACGAGATCCAGCTGAGGATCCAGACGGAGCGGGGCAGGGCAGCGGGGGGGGCAGTCATGAGTTCCTTTGTGAGCGGTGCGAGATTCTACATCGCGAAGTTCGAAATTGCTCATTGCATGATTCACCGGGACTCCCCAGTGCGGCATCGACGCAACCAGAATCATCAGCAGCTCTGACCAGAATATTGGGGTGGCGGGGTCAGGAGGCTTTGCGCATGGCCCCGGCCAGCCCGCTGCGCCAGCAAGGGCCGCCTGCGAGAAACCGCTCGTGGGAACTGAAGGCCGCTCACTGATCATCACCGCATCCTGAGCTGCGAGTCAGCGTCTTATCTCAGAGAAGCAGGCGACCATTGGAGTCAGCACGTCCGCCGCGCCAGCAAGTGGTTCTGGTATGCGGCCCTTGCTGGCGCAGCGGGCTGATCAAATCGTCGACCCGACATGGTCACACACGATTGGCAGGTTGGGGACACATGGAGTTGACGCCGACCCGTCTGGCGGGGGAGAGTGTGGCGGTTTGAGACTCTCCGTCTGCTAGGAAATCCCCCGCCATGACGCAACGACTGCTTGTTCTGATTCTGCTACTCATCCCCGGCTCGCTACGAGCCGCTGATCCCGCAGGCCCCGTCTTGCGAGCCGGAGCGGCGACCAGCAATATCTCGCCGGAGATCGGCCTCGACATCATCGGCGGGTTCTCGCCAATCCCATCGACGCATATTCATGATGAACTGCATGCGCGGTGTCTGGTCCTGGACGATGGGAAGACGAAGCTCGCTCTGGTCGTGTGCGACTTGCTCGGCCTCAGTCGCAGCTTGAGCCTGGAAGCTCGCCGACAGATCCAGGCAGCGACCGGCATCCCCCCCGAGAATGTCATGATCTCCGGCACACATACGCACTCGGCGGTCAGTGCCCTGGGCGAACGCTGGTACAACTCGGACCAGGAACTCAACGACTACCAGAAGTTCATTGCCCATCGGATCAGCGACGGGGTTCGCCGGGCCGTGAATCAGCTGCGGCCTGCGCAGGTGGGATTCGGCTCTGTCGATGTGCCCGAGCATGTGTTCAATCGCCGCTGGTTCATGAAGGAGGGAAGCACAGCTCTCGTCTCTCCGTTTGGCAAAGTCGACAAAGTGCGGATGAACCCGCCGGGCGGCAGTCCGGATCTGATCGAACCCGCCGGTCCGACTGATCCCACGGTGTCCTTCATCGCCGTGCGCGAACCGGGCGGGCGCATGATCTCGGTCTTCTCGGCCTACTCGCTGCACTACGTCGGCGGAGTGGCGGGGGCCGACATCTCGGCGGATTATTTTGGTGTCTTTTGCGAGGCGCTCAAGCAGCTGCAATCGGCCTCGGAGACTGATCCGCCGTTTGTCGCCTTGCTGGCGAATGGAACCAGCGGAGACTGCAACAACATCAATTTCCGCACGCCGCGTCCGGGGAAGCCGCCGTACGAGCAGATGCGTTACGTCGCCGAAGATGTGGCCCACAAAGTGAACGAAGCTCTCGCGAAGGTGGCGTGGCAGGAGCAGACCACGCTCGCCGCCAAGTACCGTGAGCTTGATGTGAAGTGGCGGACCGTCGAGCCCGCGCTGCTCGACTGGACGTTGGTCACCCAGACGAAGCCCGAGAACATCGGCAAACCGAACGACATCGCCGTCATCTACGCGGGCCGTGTTCAGCGGCTTTCCAAGGCCAGCCCGGAGACCAAGCTGCCGGTCCAGGTACTGCGGATTGGCGACATCGGCATCGGCACCTCGCCGTGCGAGACCTTCGCCGAGACCGGTCTTGAATTCAGAAAGCGCAGCCCGATCAAGCACTCGTTCATGGTCGAGCTGGCCCACGGGTATTACGGGTATCTGCCGACACCCCGGCACTTCGAACTCGGCGGGTACGAAACCTGGCCGGGGACGAATTATCTGGAACCGACCGCGTCCGAGAAGATCATGGCTGCGCTGCTGGAGATGTCGGCGGAGGTGGCCAAAGAATAGGCGTCTTGCTCCCAGTCGACTTCACTCCGGTGTCTCGACCCCGGCAGGGGTCAAAGCCATTAGCCGGTGGTTGAGCGCAGCGACACCACCGGAGAAGCCGTTTCATCGGAAGTCCATCCCGGAGGGATGTCAGATGTCGTTGGTGATGATGATCGCTCGTACAAATCAGTGACACAGCGAGGTAGCTCACTCGCTCTCTGGCATCCCTCCAAGATGCGGGACATCGTGTGGATCGTTATCCGGTGGTATCGCTGACGCTCAACCACCGGCTAATCTCTGGCATCCCTCCGGGATGATAGTCGTCATATGCAAGATGACATCCCCACGCTGTCTGAGGAAATCACAACGCCTGTTCCCCAACGGGGCAGGGGACTGGCGAAAGTGAGCCGTAGAAACACTACCGTCGTTCCCGGAAATACCGGCTGGCTTCGTTCAGCTCATCCCGCTCCGACTCCGTCAGACTCGCCTGCCCTTGCTCCGTGATCTTGGCCAGTAACTCATCCAACCGGAGTTGCAACTGGGCCTCATTCCGGCGAGGGCGGAGTTCGGGATGTGAGGGCTCGTCCGTGTCACGCACCACCCGCAGCTTCGGGCGGCGTTTCAAGGGGTTCCAGAGGATGATGTCGTCCCACATCGGTTCAAACTCCCAACGCTGCCTGGCATAGAGCAACCCAAACAGCATCCCTCCGATATGAGCCGAGTGAGCAATATGAGATCCCAAGTGATGCCCACCCAACTGTAGGAGCATGGGATATAAGTCGAGGGCTGCGTAGAGCACTGCTGCCCACATCGCTTTCAACGGAATGACATAAAAGACGAGCCACTCATCATGCGGCCAACGGAACGCATACAGAACAACCACTGCGCAGACAGCGCCCGAAGCCCCGATCGCCCGTCCCACTTCCCCCATGGCCGCGCTCCAGGCCAGGAAGAACACCCCGGAAAGTATCCCGGCGAACAGATAGAAGAGCAGGAACTCCCGCTCGGAGTAGACATCCACGATCTTGCGCCCGGTCAGATACAAGACGTACATGTTCATCAGCAAATGCCACGGAATGCCTCCGTCCGTGGTGCTGTGTAGAAAATCATAGGTGGTCAACCGCCAGATTTGCCCTCGCAATACCTTCGATCCATCCAGTGCGAACCAGTCTTCCAGAATGGAGACTCTGACGTGGGGAAAATCGACATCCTCCATCTCCGTCACCCGCATGTTCGGCAGCCGATCCCTCAAGTCTCGGGTCGCCAACGGTCGCGTCCAGACGCACTGCACCACGAACACCGCGATGTTCACAGTGATGATCCAGCCAATGATCGACATCCGACTCCGGGGAGAGGAGTAGGAGCGGTCATCGGTGCGGGCGTAGTCGCGGTTTTCGAAGCCCATGGGGGAGGATCGTTGAGGGTTGAGGGTTGAGGGTTTCGCTTCGCTCAACCCGGATTGCTTTTGCTTGTCACCGTATTACGGCTTACGGCGCGTGTGCGAAACCAGAGGAGGAGAATTCGCCACGGATGAACACGGATGAACACGGATGAAGAGGGGGGATCATCCGTGTTTATCTGTGTTCATCCGTGGCTCATTTTCTTGTCGGAAGAGTCTGGGCGGCAAAGGCAGATTGATGATGGTCTCTGGCTGATCGAAAGGGAAACAATCTCCCACTTGCCTTCACTCATGAGACTTCGGGTGGTTCAAATTGAGACGTGGTACAGACATCCTCGTCCGTCGCTCCCCCGGGATTCTCACACGGACGGACGAGGATGTCCGTCCTACGAAATGTCTCAGTTCTCCCCGCGCCGAGTATAACCAGCCTCCTGTTCCCTCAACGCTCAACTCTCCTCGCTCAACGATCCCCCTACGGCAGCGCCACCTGCTCCGTCGATTGCACGTACTTCACCAAGTCGGCGACTTGGCTCTCACTCAGTAGATCGAGTTGCCCTTCCGGCATGATCGAGAGATTCGAGACACGGGTCTCTTCGATTTGAGTGTTCTCGACCACCATCGGGCCGGTCGGGGTGTTGAAGGTCGTGGTGCTTTCGGTCTTGGCTCCGACGATGCCATTGATGACACGGCCATCGACGAGCACGGCAATCGTCATCTTGTAGTTCTCACCCAGCGTGGCACTGGGGTCGAGCGTGTTCTCCAGCACATAGTGCAGGTTCGACCGCTGTGCCCCGGTCAGGTCCGGCCCGATCCCCATCGGGCTACCGAAGAGCCGATGACACTTGGCACATGACTGCTCGAACAGCACGCGGCCCCGGCTGGCATTGGCAGCGGCCAGAACCTCTGGTGTGAGCTTCTCCTTCCAGGCAGCGACCTTCTGCTGCTTGTCGGCTGCGAGTTGCTTCAGTTCGGGCCAGAGTTCGTTGACCTTGGCGGAGAGCGCTTCGTTGCCAAGGGTCTGCATCTGCCGCAGTAGGAACGGCGAGATGAACTTGCGCTCGACTTTGTTGTCGGCGACCCCTTGCAGCATCAGCGTGGCAAACTCGATACGCGAGGCGAGGGTGTTGGCCACCTCAAACTTCGTCGGCGGGGCGAACGTGTTGAACCGCTCGACAAGGATCTTCCCCGTCTCGGGATGATGCACAGCTGCGAGGCCGCGCACGGCGGCAATGCCGAGTTCGCGGTGTGTCAACAGATTCTGGAGCAGCGGAGCGACCGACTCTTCGCGGGCTTCGACCAGCGTGTGAATCGCCTGCCGCCGAGCCTCGACCGATGCCCCGTCATTGGCGGCGAGAGCCTTGATCTCTTCCATGGCGTAGCCATCGCCGAAGACGACGGAGAGTTCCTTAGCGATTCGCTGGACTTCAGTGTTCTCGTCCTTCGCGAGAGCGGCCGAGGTGGCTTCCCAGCCTTCAGGAGCGGGCACCTTGCGAACCCCTTCGAGTCCGCGCGTGATGCCGGTCAGGACATCCAGCCGAGCCTGGGTATCGCCGGTCGCGAGCAGCTTGGCGAGTTGGTCGAGGCTGGTCTTCCGGATCGAGGGGGTACTGACGAGCCGGCGAGCGATGAACTGCCGGACCTTCGGGAACTTGGTCTCAGCGGCCAGCTTGAGAGCCGCGGCGGGATCATTCACGACGACGGGCTCGATCCCGTACCAGACCATGAGCGGCAGCGTTGGGTCGGTGGCGAACTGATCGTGCTGGCTGATCTCCAAGGCGAGCTTAATGCGGTCACTGGCTTCCCCGCACTTTTGCACAGCAGAGGCCAAATAAGTCAAAACGAGCCCACTCGACTCCTTCCTCGCTAGTACCTGAAACCCAGCCGAAGCTGTCGGACTGACGATTTGTCCATCAGCGAGTAACCGGACCGCCCAAGCACGGACATGCTCGCTGTCGTCCGCAAATCGTGGCATGAGGAAATTCTCATCAACCGCCCCGAGAGCATTCAGCCCCCAGAGGGCGCGCAGCCGGATATGTTCCTTCCGATGCAATACGGCGAGGCCACGCAACCTGGCCAGCAACGAGTTCGTGGTTTGCTCATCGAGTTTGTCACGCTCCTGAAGAACTCGCCGAACTAGCCTCGATTCGGTTTCGTTGTTTCCTACGAGGGCTTCCAAAAGACGTTCGACTGGGGCCGATTCCAGATCGTTCGTGATGGTCAGATTCGAATTCACCACCCGGTAGATCCGCCCCGATGTCCGATGCACGCCATCGTTCTCGTGGCACTCACCCACATCGGTCCAGTCGGCGATGTAAACGCTCCCGTCCGGATGCTGGAGTAACTCAACGCCTCGGAACCACGGGTCGGCGACCTTGATGAAGTCCGGAGCGTGATGAGCGACATAAGTCGCTCCCTCGCGCTCCAGCGTATCGCGGTTCAGCCGGTGGCCGTGCAGGTTCACGGTGAAGACGCTGTTGCGGTACTCCTCCGGCCAACTGGTCCCTTGGTAGATCATCATCCCGCAGTGAGCGTGCCCACCGCCCGCTGCGTCAGTCGTGGGCGAGACTCCGATCTTGCGGATGTCGCTCCACGCTTCACTGGTGTCCCAGTGGAAGTGGTCAGCGGTCTGCGGGACCAGTTCGTACAGGTTCTGGCGCAGGTCTTCGCCGAACATCCGCTGCCAGTGAATCCCCGGCACGGCGTGCCACAGGTGGCCGATCACGGTGTTGATGACGAACATCTCGCCATGCTCGTCCCAGTCCATGCCCCACGGGTTCGTGGTCCCGTGGGCGTAGGCTTCGACGACCTTGCGCGTCGGGTGATACCGCCAGATGCCGACGTTCATCGACACCCGTTCCGCCGGAGCTGCACTCGGATGGCCCAGCCGCGAGGTGGCCAGTATCCCATGTCGCCCATAGAGCCAGCCGTCCGGTCCCCAGCGCAGCCCGTTGGCAAAGTTGTGCCGCAGCGAGTCATACTCGAACCCATCCAGGACCACTTCCGGCGGGCCATCGGGCACATCATCGCGGTTGCGATCGGGGATAAAGATCAGCCGTGGTAGGTCGAGTACCCACACGCCGCCGAACCCGGTCTCGACACTGGTGATGCACTTCCCCTGGTCCCAGAAGACTTTTCGCTTGTCGGACTTGCCGTCGTGATCTGTGTCTTCGAGAATCACGATCCGGTCGTTCAGTGACCGGTCCGCGTTGATCGACGCCTCGGCATACGTATAGTTCTCCGCCACCCACAACCGACCCCGCGTATCGAACGAGATCCCGATCGGCTGCTGCACGTCCGGCTCAGCTGCGAAGATGCTGACGGTGAAGCCTGGCGGCAGGGTCATCCCCTTGACGGCGTCCTCGGGCGAGGTGAAGGGGAGGGTGGATGGCTCGGAGTTGTAAATCGGTTTGGCCGCAGCGATAGGGGCTGGCTCATCGCCTTGCACGAGGACAAAACTCGTCAGCCCCAGGGCCACCACACTTGCACAGACCAGCAGTCGACTCGTCAAGGGATTCATCACTGAGAGCATCTCCGGAGAACGGGGGTGCTTGCATCGTATTGATTTCATCAACGGGCGTGAATCTCACGAGCCACAATGATGCGGCGAGGTACTGATTCACATTGGGACAGTCGTCAGTCGTCAGTCGTCAGTCAGAGGGGAGTTGACCAACGACTCAACGTGAGCTGCCGTGTCACGACGACTTCCCGGCCAGCCTATGCACAAGAGACTTCGGAAGTCTGACGGGCAGATTCGGACCGATGTGACCGTTTGAGTGCGAATCGCACTTGGCGCAGCCAACAGGGCGTAGCCCAATGGCACTGAATTGAGATCACTAGCCCGACGCGTCAGCGAGGGATTCTTGGGGAAACTCGCTTACGCTCGCCCTCGCTTACGCTTCGGGTTGGTAAAGTCAGCGCCAACGGGGCGCAGCCCCAGCAACCCGAAGCGTGAGCGAGGGCGAGCGGAGATTCCACGTAGCCCCAAGGTTACCCCTCAGCGAGGAATCGAGTTCTTGATCCGAATAAGACTGTGGCAGACCGAACCAGCGCCCTTTGCGCTCGCCCTCGCTAACCCAGCCGGTTGCTTTTAGGGGCACCCTACGGAGTCAATGAAGGGGTGATCGCCATCTGGATAAAAAAGCTTGCACCCGCTGAAAGATCAACGGGCCGGGGAACAACTGCCACTACGCATCGCTGGTGGGGGTCGCGGTGGGGACTCGACGCTGGAAGGCCCCATTGGTGTCGATCAGATAGTCGCGGACCAGTGACTGATCAAAATCATAAACGCCGAAGAAATCGGTCAGCTGATCGCGGTCGGTCTTCCGCATTTCGCCGCATTCGATCAGTTCGAAGACGATCCGGCCGAAATCATCGGTTGATTTGACGCCCCAGTGGTTGAACACAGTTTTGGCGAGCATGCCGAACTTTTTGAGGCCCAACTCGCGAACGCCATCCAGCAGTTCCGGACCACTGATGTGTGCGGACTCGTCATCGGCGTCCTGAGCAGCTTTCTTCAGATGCTCCTGCGAGTATTGCAGGGATTCGAAGACAAACCGATAGGCATCCGGATGAAATTTCAACCGGGAGGGACGCAACCTGCTGGTGAGGGCCATGGCACCGAGTCCTCAAAAGGGATGCTGCTTGCACTCGCCACGTTGGCGAACGTCCATGAACTATATACCTTCATCGGTATTCATGGAAAGCCCCTCTGCACAGTTCGTGACGATCCAGCGATTTTTCGTGTCAAAAATCGCTGGACTCTGGGTTCGAGGCGGGGGGCTATGAGTCCCCAACATCGCTGGGTGATTGACGATCCGGCTGCCACCTGCGGCTATCGAATGCCAGCAGGACACCCCTCATGCTGACCGAGCGGCCAGCCCCGCCACCAATTCGTGCAGCAGGGCCAGCGAGGTCTCGGCCTCGGGCAGGGTCATCGTCATCGGCGGGCTGACCCGCACCACCTTTCCCGCCAGTGGCCCGAGGAAGTGGATCCCGTCGCCGCCGGGTCGACCGAGGTAGCAGGTCCGCACCAGTTCGATGGCCGTTTCCTGCGGAGTGCGACCGCTCCAGCCCGCACACTCCAGGCCAAAGACCATCCCCTCGCCCCGCACTTTGGCGATCACGCCAGTCTGCTTCAGGGCCAGCAAACTGCGGGTAAAAATGGCATTGAGCTTTGCCGCATGTCCGAGGACATCCTCGCTCTCAAACTCATCCAGCGTCGCCACCACAGCTGCGGAGGCCAGCGGGTTCGCGCTCCAGGTGTCCGACCCCTCTCCGTATTTGAGCGACCCCATTAAGTCGTCGCGCCCGACGGCGGCGCTCACCGCGATCCCATTACCCAGCCCCTTGCCGAGGCAGACGATGTCAGGTTCCAAGCCGTACTTCTCGTAGGCATACATCTTCCCGGTGCGACCGAAGTTGGCTTGGACTTCGTCCAGGATGAAGACAATGTCGTGCTCGCGACACCACGCTTGCAGCAGTTGGAGGTAGGCGGGGTGGGGGTGGTAGCTGCCACCGCCGCCGAGGTACGGCTCGGTGATGAGGCAGTTGATCTGACGACCATACATGTCCCACAAGTTTTCGAGTTCTTGGCGGTAGTGAGTCAGATCGAGAGGCTGTTCCAGTTTCGAGAGGTCATCGACTTCTTCGCGGGGGAAGCTAATAAACTTGACGCGTGGGTCGCGGTCGTGGTCGGCCTCGGACCCGGTGACCGCTCCCGAGAGCCCCTTTTTGCCATGGAATCCGAAGCGTGTGGCGATGATGATGTCGCGAGATTCGTCACGTCCCAAGCAAGCCCACAAGGCCTTCTGGACGGCCTCGGCTCCACTGGCGGACCACATCACCGATTGCATCCGAGAGCCGCCGGGGCATGCCTGCATATTTTTGAGCAGCCGCTGAACGGCCAGACCCTCGATCTCCGTCATCGCGTTATACGCCGTCAGCGGCACAGCGGGTGCGTACTCATTCCCAGCTGCGGGAGTGCCGAACAGTGTGTTCTCCGTCCAGCCCATGTATCCCGCGAATCGCTGCATCCAGCGGCGTGGATTGTGTCCGAGATTCGAGACCAGCACGCCCGAGGTGTAGTCGTAGAGCCTGCGCCCATCGCTGGTCCAGTGAAAGACCCCCGCCGACCGCGCGATCACTACTTGACTGGGGGTGAAGGTCCGGAGCGAGACCGGCTCCCCCTGGGTCAAGGTGGCCCGGACAGCATTCGCTTTCGGTTCACCGGGGAACACAATGGCAGGGTGCGGGTTGGGCATCAGGGTTCCATTCCGAAAGTGCAAACTCGGGCCGCGTCACCCGTCTCGCCACTCTTCGCGAACCGGACCGCATGTCGTCCCACAACATAACCAGCCAGCCCCCGTGCGGCCAGTTCTCTGTGCCGAAATTGATAGAGAGTGGTGGTCATTTTTGGCTCGACTCCCCGCCTCCACGGCATCGAAATCGGAATCCAATGGGAGTGGGAGTGTCACTCGCGCAGCGCTGAGCGAGACGTTCTGATGTTTCAGAATCGTCAGCACGGCGAGCCACCGGCGTGAGCCGGGGTGTTCGGGCGAGGACACGTCCGCTGGCCAACGTGGACTGTGACGAAATGATCGACCGGAACGGAGTTGATTCACGGGGCAACGCTGTCGGGCTCGGACACCCCAGCTCACGCCGGGGGCTCGCCAGAATGTCCCATTCCACGCCGCGCGAGGGTTCGTCACGGCACCCGACACGCGATCGTGATATCATGGGGCCAAGGTGATGAAGAATCTGAATCGACACACACTGCCGAATGTCACCCACCTCAAATGATGAACCCCACCACCCACTCGCCTTGGAACGCTTTCCGAAGAAAATACTTCTGGAGGGTGGGGATCGGACTGCTGATGATAGGGCTTCTGGTTTCCGGGTGGCTGTGGCACTCGGCATGCGACCGAGTGCAGGCCAAACTCAACGCACTGAGAGCGAAAGGGCTACCCACAACCGTTCAAGAGATCAATGCGTTCTACACCATCCCTGCCGGAGCCACCGACCGCACCCGAGAATGGGTGACTGCGATCGACGCCTTGCTCTTGGCATCAGCGCAGCTCTCAACGGATTCAGTGCCTGTGGTCGGACTGAATTCCAATCCGATCCCCCCGCCAGGGACTCCGTGGGCAGAGTTTGAAGTCTCTCGCCAAGTGATCCGCGATCTCGATGCCGAGTTGCAGCTGATCCGCGCGGCAGCCAGCGTCCCGGGACAAGTCCGATTTCCCATCGATTGCTCGCTGGGGCCAGTCGCTCTACTGACTCACATACAGCGGGTCAGGCACGTCGCGCGAATCATGGTTCTGGATGCGTATGTGAGTGCTCATGAAGGCCAGCACTCCCGAATCCTGCAAAACATTCGGACCATCTCAGCACTTTCAGAGGCCACTCGAGCGGAGCCCTTCCTCATTCCGTACTATGTCGGCACGGCCATCAATTCGGTCGCTTTGGGAGAGATTGAGAAGTGGATTTCCTATTGCGGCTGGAGTGATGCGGAACTCGTGTCGCTTCAAATGCTGATTCTGTCGCCACGCTTCGAGGAGGAAATCGTGCGTAGCCTCGCTGGCGATCAGGCTTTTGGATTGACGGAACTCGACAAGATGGTGTTGGGACCGTTTCGTCAGTCAGTCCAACTGGAGTATCTCCGGCTGATCGATGATGGGATGAATTCGTTCTCATACCCTTGGCCCGAACCGCTCATCCGCCAAGCTGCGATAACTGCTCGCTTGAACGCCTTGAAGAGCGAACCCTTGTCTTTGCTCAAATACTCACAAGTCCCTTCATACGGACCAGCTGTGGAGCAGGCCGGTCGCACAGTGGCTCGTTCTGTGGCAAAGCAGCGTTGCTGCGTCCTCTTGATTGCCGCACAGCGCTATCGGCTCCAGACGGGTCAACTTCCGGTGTCGTTGAAGGAGATCGAAAACTCGAAACTCTGGCCGAGCACGGTTCCACAGGATCTGTTCGTGGACCCGTTTGACGGCCAGCCGTTACGTTTCAAGGCCGATGCCACCGGGATGGTCATCTACAGTGTGAGTCAGAACCGCGCGGACGACGGCGGGGAGATCCCGTCCACCTCAAGTCAAGTACGGGATAACGGATTCAAGCTACTGCGAAACAAGATGGTCCATGATCTCGAAGTGAAGGAGTGATCTCCGTCACAGCGGATGGGGATGCTGATCCGGATTTCTATCGGCAGAATGGCCGCTCACAAGGGATCAAAGCAGTGCCAGCGGACCGCGTCGGGCAGATCACGAAGCGAGCTGAATTCCAGATGCAGGATGCGGCGATGGCGGGTCGTTTCGGAGTGCGAGCTGCCGCTGCAATGGGCGAGCAGTGGGGTCATGGCTAGGACATCTCCCGCTGCGGTGCAGATGGTGTGGCGTTCGTACCCCTCCAGCATGAGGGTCTTGCCGGTCCGGTGAGTCCCCGAGGCGACTTGCAGCGGGCCGTTCTCCGGCGTGATCTCATCGAGATGCAGACGTAGCGTCAGCATCGATTCCAGAACTTCCAGAGGAGGCTCCGTATGCAGCACTCCTGCACGGGGCCGTGGCGGAGAATAGCCGGGTGCTTCGCCAAACGGCTCGACGGCGATGAGTAAATCTTTATGCCACGGCAAGGCCCATGTCTGGTCGGGTGGCTTGTTGAAATAGAGGACACGCACCAAACCCGCCCCAGCTCCCAGACGGCGCTTCACGAACTCGACGAGTGCCCGACTGCGCCACGCCCGAAGAATTTCCGGGACCACTTCGATCACATTGCGTGCCGCATAGACAGCCCCTGCCGAACGACGCACCCCCTCGTCCGCCGAGACTGCCAGACGCTCCGTCAGTTCGATCAGCCAGCGAAGTCGCTCCGGCTCAATCGCTTGCGGGAGTACGCACCAACCCTGTTCGTGGTGCAGTGTCAGCAGCGGGGACAGTTCATCCATGCGGTCGTTCGCGTTGAGGTGAAGTGAGGTGAGGTGAGGTGAGGTCAGGCTGGGCTTAGTCGATCAGTCACAGTCTGAATGAATCGCTGCGACTTTAGAAACGAATTCGACCTGCTTCAACCTGTGTGATGGAAGATCACCCGACCTCACAATGAAACTTGGGGAGTCGATAGGCCATCTTCATCCCCGTTCGCCTTCAGGAGTCAATCCATGAAACGCGATCGCATCACAAGCCATCCCGCTCGTCTGAACGAGCAGCCTTGTACCGGCACGAGAGACTGCGGGGTGGCTGGAGTGGAAACACTCATGCAGCTGGGTAGCAACTGCTCCCCCTTAGAAATTGGCTAAACCGAGCTAAGTTCGATTGTGACTGAGGGTGCGTCGAGTACAACAACGAGACGGGCGTTCAGTCACCTGAGTCTGTTTTGGGTGACGATTCGTCGACGTTTGGAATTGAATCGAGAGGAGCGGAGTCGCTGCGAGGCGTGATTTCGGGGCACGAAAATGCTTGGTGCAGGCTTGGAAAGCCTGAAGGACGTGCTTTCCCATCCATCAGATCAAAACGGAGTTTGAACTTGAATGTGAACCCTCTGGCACTGACCTTGGTCATGGCGACCGTGTGCGTATTGGTTTCCACGCCATTCGTCGCGAAGATCATGTGGCGCTGGCGAGTGCTGGACATCCCCGATGGCGTACGAAAACTGCATGGTCGGGTTGTTCCCTTGGCAGGAGGGGTTGGAGTGTTATGGGGGTGGTTGCTGGCCACAGCGGTGACGGTGTGGGTGTTTCCCCATCTAATGAGTGGGCACAGTGAGCCCCTTCCCTTTCTCAGTGGACTGGCCTGTGCTTGTGTCTGGATTTGCATTCTCGGAATCGTGGACGATTCGGGTCACTTGCGAGGTCGCCAGAAGATTATCGCTCAGTTGGTTGCCGCGTTGATACTGACCAGCAGCGGGTGTGTCATCTCTCGATTGGAGTTCCTCGACGTTCACTTGGAATTGGGTGTATTGTCCCTCCCCTTTACGGTCTTCTGGCTGATCGGATCCATCAATGCAGTCAATCTGATTGACGGGATCGACGGTCTGGCGACATCCGTGGGAGTGATCCTGAGCGGAACGTTCGCACTCATGGCCTTGATCACGGGACATCGACTCGAAGCCGTGTTGGCAGTGGCTCTGTGCGGTGCCCTGATGGGTTTCCTGCCCTATAACTTTCCCCGTGCCCGGATCTTTCTGGGGGACACGGGAAGCATGCTGATCGGTCTGCTCCTCGGTACGCTGGCACTCCGGTGTTCGGTGAAGTCTCAGGCCACTCTGACCCTCGTCGCCCCGGTGGCAGTGCTTTCGGTCCTCATTTTTGATGTCGGAATGGCGATCCTGCGAAGGAAGCTTACGGGCCGCAGTCTCTATTCCACGGATCGCGGGCACCTTCATCATCGGCTGACGCAACTCGGTTTCACCCCCATGGGGGTTGTGCTGTTTGTCTGCTCAGCCTGTACTCTTTGCAGTGCAGGTGCACTGGCGAGTCTGTTTTATCGCAACGAGTGGATTGCTCTATCCGTCGCCAGCACGGTGATCTTCAGCTGTGTTTTGGCCAAGGTGTTCGGCCATACGGAGTTTCACCTGCTCCTGAATCGTATGCAGGAGTTTATGAGGTCAATCTTCCGATTCTCCAAGCCCTCCGACACCCCCGGAGCGATGACCGTAATGCAGATCCAGGGGCATCTCGACTGGACGCCGATCTGGAGAAACTTGAGAAGAGTGGCGCAAACCGGGGATCTGATTCTCGTAGAGCTTCACATCAATGCGCCGTTTGTGCATGAGTGTTACCACGCCGAGTGGTCGCGACGCACGGTGGCCACAGAGCGGCAATGGCTGACCTGCGTTCCCGTGTTTCACCAAGGAGAGATCATGGGACGCATCAGCATCCGTGGGGAACTGAGAGTCAGTGGCTCAGGCAGTTCTGCCGAGCAGATTGCAGAGTTCGTACAAGGCTTGGTGCCGATTGAATCCCAAATCAATCAGTTGCTCTCTCCCGCGACGCTCCCCTGTTCGGGTGTGGTGCCAGAAATTGCAGCTTGAAGACAGGACAGACCCTTCGGGATCATTCCACAGTGGATCTGCTTACGAGCTGATCCACTGAGAGGTGAGACGTGTAACGTGACTGGGGGCTCTCGCTCCTTGTCGCAAGCGTGATGATCGAGTTTCCACTGTCGGCCTTGGGATCATGATTCCAGGTGTCACCGAGAAGAACGAAGTGCGGGTTGACATCGCCTATGCCTCTCCTTGCTCAAGAAGTCGATCTGTTCCCCCCCCAGCTGTTGACGGATCCGCCCGCAGAGGGAAAATGGTTGGCCATCTACACCCTCGCCCGTCGCGAGAAGGAACTGATGCGTCGACTCTTGTTACAAAGGATTCCGTTTTATGGTCCAGTCTTCGAGCAAGTCTATCGTTCCCCCGCAGGGCGTCTGAGGTCCAGTTTCTTGCCTCTGTTCCCCAACTATGTGTTCATCTACGGCGACGATTCGGTCCGCTACTCCACATTCACGACGGGATGTGTGTCACGCTGTATCGAGGTTCCCGACCAGGGGGGATTGCTGCGTGACCTGCAAACCGTTCATCAGCTCCTGAATGCTGGCCTCGACGTGACGGCCGAAGCTCAACTGCTGCCGGGGCAGTGGGTCCGTGTGAAGAATGGTCCTTTGACGGGCCAAGTCGGTCGAATTATCGAGCGACGCGGGCAGGCTCGGCTGCTCGTTACTCTCAATTTTCTACAACAGGGTGCCTCGGTCGAGATCCAAGGCTTTGACCTCGATCCGTGGACGGAAGACTGATCACCGATTCGTGTCGACTCTCTTCCAGACCACATTCCCTGTGACCACACCTGCCGAGCCGACGGACTCTGATGTGGAGATCGTCATTGAAGCCAGGTCTGGCTGGGCCTCGCTGGACTTGATGGAAGTTCTGGGGTGTCGCGAGTTGGCTTACTACCTCGCCTGGCGTGACATCAAGATTCGCTACAAACAGACTGTCCTCGGAGGAGTATGGGCTCTGCTGCAACCCCTGCTGACCATGGTCGTCTTCACGATCTTCTTTGGTCGGTTGGGGAGGATGGAAAGTCAATCCCAGATCGCCTACCCGGTGTTTGTCTATGTGTCGCTTGTGCCGTGGCAGTTCTTCTCATCCTGCGTGCTGCAATGCAGCCAGAGTCTCGTGAACAGTGCCAACATCATCAGCAAGATCTACTTTCCCCGCCTGCTGATTCCATTGGCTACGGTCGGTGTCGGCCTGGTCGACTTCGCCGTGGCGTCAATTCTCCTGGTGGGACTGATGGTCTACTACCAAGTCGCTCCGGGAATGATGATTCTGATTTACCCTCTGCTTTGCTTGGGTTTACTCCTGGCCAGTTTGGGAGTGGGCATACTCCTCTCCGCCCTGGCTGTGTCCTATCGGGATCTGCGATACGCTGTTCCGTTTCTCATCCAGCTGTGGATGTTTGCCAGTCCGGTGGCTTACTCAATCGAGATTATTCCAGCGCGTTGGCGACTGCTGTATTCACTGAACCCGATGGTGGGCCTGATTGGTGGCTTTCGAGCCAGTCTGTTGAAAGAACCGATGCATTGGGATTGCCTGTTTGTATCGATGGGCACGAGTCTCCTCGTGTTTTTTTGGGGCGTGTTTTACTTTCGAACCGTCGAGCGACGCTTCGCAGACATTGTGTAAGTCACTGGCATGTCTCAACCGGCCATCCTCGTGAACAACCTCGGCAAACGATTCCAGATCGGACAGCGGAAGACCGCGGCTCGCACGCTCCGGGAATCGATCGTCGACTGGGCCAGATCCCCCTGGCAGAGCGACCGCACACTTTCGGGCAACTCCGAGAAGGCCCCTGTATTCTGGGCGATCCGACACCTGGATTTTCGTGTGGAGCCCGGAGAAGTACTCGGCGTGATCGGATGCAACGGAGCTGGCAAAAGTACGCTGCTCAAAATCCTCTCTCGAATCTCGGAACCGACAGAAGGGCG
This sequence comes from Planctomycetota bacterium, assembly GCA_043718945.1. Taxonomy (GTDB): domain Bacteria; phylum Planctomycetota; class Planctomycetia; order Planctomycetales; family Planctomycetaceae; genus TH-plancto1. The sequence goes on along the minus strand of JAYSUV010000332.1, from coordinate 23,500 downwards.
AGCCGTCATCCGGGGACGAGTGGCGAGCTTGTTGGAAGTTGGCACCGGTTTTCATCACGAACTGACCGGCAGGGAGAATATCTTTCTCAACGGGGCCATTCTCGGCATGCCCCAATCCGAGATCGTCCGTAAGTTCGACGAGATTGTCGCCTTCTCCGGTGTCGAGATGTTTCTCGACACTCCCCTCAAACACTACTCATCGGGCATGAAGGTGCGACTCGCCTTTTCTGTGGCGGCCCACCTCGAATCGCAGATCCTGATTGTCGACGAAATCCTGGCGGTCGGAGATCATGAGTTCCAACAGCGTTGCCTTGGCAAGATGCAAGCCGCAGCCGTCAGCGGTCGTACAGTGCTATTCGTCAGTCACAACATCGCCGCAATACAAGCTCTCTGTACACGGGCCATGTTGCTCCGGGACGGGGCACTCCATTGCCAGGGATCCCCAGAGCATGTCCTCCAGATCTACATGCAAGAGTTCCGTAGTGAGCGAAAAGTGGACGTGGATCTGACGTCCAGGAGTCGGATGAAAACGGACTGCCGGAGACTCATGACATGGGGTCGGATGACGAACTCGACGGGGGAGTCGATTACCCGGATCGCAGCTGGAGACCCGCTCACGATCGAAGTTGAGTTTGACGCAGGAGACAGGCCCTTCAAACCGGTGCTGGGTGTGGTCTTCAAGACCTCTCTGGGAACCTCATTGTTCGGAATTGACAACCGAATCCAAGCCGAATACCTGCCGTCTCAGACTTGCTCACGGGGCACGATTCAGATTCACTTTCAGAGTGTTCCGCTCTCCGCCGGTCAATATTCCATCGATCTGTATCTCGGGGATGAGTTACAGAGCCTGGATTCCATCGAGTCAGCCCTGACTATGGATGTGACATCATCGAATTACTGGGGGTCTGGAAAACTGCCCTCGAGTGTGTGTGGCCCGTTCTTGATGCGTGCCTCCTGGTCGATTCATGACTCCTCTCGAATTCGTGGATGTCCATGAACGGTATCAGTCTCCTCATCCCGACCTGCAATCGAGCACACTCTCTGCGTCGAACCCTGAACAGTCTCTCTCAACTGGAGATCCCTGCTGGTATTGAGGTGGAAGTCCTTGTGATTGACAACAACTGTCGTGACCACACCGCAGAAGTGGTGGCTCAAGCGAATCGCGAGCTGCCATTGCCCGTGCGTCACATCCTTGAAACCCGGCAGGGGCTGTGCTTTGGTCGCAATCGTGGGCTGCTCGAGGCCCGCTTTGAGCACTTGGCCTATCTGGACGACGATATTCTCATCTCACCGCACTGGCTGTTCGCTTATTTCGAATCGATGCGGACATGGGGGGTCGACGCCGTTGTCGGTCCGGTCTTTCCAATCTTTGATCAGACTCCGCCAGAGTTTCTCCGCGGTCGTGCCTTGGACATCATCAGCAGCGGATACAGTCGCAAGGGAGACCATCCGCTGCTGTTGCCTGCTGGATCAGCCCATGAGCTTCCCGGGTGCAACTTGGGAATCACACGAGAGATGGCCACTCGACTCGATGGCTTTCGAACTCATTTGGACCGATCTGGCGAAGGCATGCTGGCCGGAGGCGATACCGATTTCGGCCAACGATTGGTGGCCGCAGGCGGGCGTACGGCTTACCACCCCCACTGCTGGGTCCAACATGTCATGGTGCCGGAAAAGCTGTCCAAAAATTATTTGCGGCGTAGAGCTTTTGGCCTGGGGGCCACCGCCCGCAGAATGAGGTCTCGGATCCCATCCTCCTGGTCACGACTGCGGTCTGTCCTAGGGGTGGGACGTCTCTGGGCCAGCGCACTGTGGAGCCAGCTCACACAAAATCCGCAAGCGTTCAATCGAGAACTTGCGGCCCGCCAAGCGTGTGGATACTTGTGGGGATGAGATCGACACCTCTTGTCAGTATTGTGATTCCTTGTTTTAACGCCGCAGCATTTGTTGCGGATGCGATTCGGAGCAGTCTGGAACAGACCCATCGGAACACCGAAGTGATCGTGATCGACGATGGATCGACCGATCGCAGCGTGGATGTCCTGCACTCCTTCGGATCGACCGTGCGCTGGGAGACCGGAGTGAATCGTGGTGCTTGCGCAGCTCGTAATCGAGGAATGCAACTGGCGACTGGGGAACTCATTCAGTTTCTGGATGCGGATGACTGGATCTATCCCGAAAAGCTGGAGAGACAGGTCGCTGCTTTCACAAGGTCTCCACGAGCCACTCCTGTGTGCGATGGCGAAGTATTCGAAGCGGGGGAAGTGGTCCAACGCTACATCGCACCACACTCGTGCCACGACGCATTTCGTTTACTCCTGACCGGTCCTCTGCCGACGCCCGCCCCGTTGCATCGTCGTGAAGACCTGCGGCGAGTGGGCGGATTTCGTGAGGGGCTTCCCTGTTGTCAGGAGCGAGATCTGCACCTTCGCCTGGCGTGTCATGGCTGGAGTCTGAATCGGATCTCCGAGCCACTGTATGGCGTCCGCAGAGTTCCGCAGAGCCTCTCCAGTTGCCTGGAAAAAGTCCTGGACCAGCATTGGCCGATCGCACAGATGCTGCGTCAGATTCTGCAGTTACGGAGCGCCTGGACCGATGAACGAGCTCATGACCTGGCGGCGTTCCTGACTCGCGATGCCAGGCATTTCGCGAGACTGGGGAGGACAGAAAAGGCGGAACACTATTTTCTCGCGGCCAGAGATCTCCACCCTTCCGGGGGCTGGGATACGGCTTACGGAAAGGTGACTCGCGTGCTTGCCAGCGTTATTGGGCCAGTCCGTCTGGAGCAGTGGCTGCTTCCATGGCGCCAGTCATCCTTCAAACGCTCAATCTGATGCCTGACACTCCCTCCCTCCCACTGGTTTACCTCGTCCATCGCGAAGCCCTCTCAGCAGTCTTCTCGTCACAGGTACTCACCCTCCTGGAAGAGCATCGAGATGTGGCGGACATCACGCTGGGACTCCTGACGCCTGTGGGGCATTTACTCCGACGGCAGTATCGTCCTGCTTTGAGGGACATCGAATCACGATGCCGCGAGACAGGCATCTCGGTCGGGTGGATCCCTTTGCCACCGTGTCGAGTACCGTGGCTCTGGAGCGAAACATTTCTGCTGCGGCGGTGGATCTCCCAACGATTCCGGAAAGACCAAGCCTTCATCGTGAGATGTCGAAATGCCCAGATGACATGTTTGGCCATGCGAGCACTCCAGGCCTATCCGGGAGCCCGTGTGATCTATGACTGTCGCGGCATGGAGGTGATCGAGTTCATCCAGCGGCTGGGGGGCGAAGGTCAGCCTCAATCGACCTGGAAACCTGCAATACGACGAGCCGTCGATGACGCGATTCAACGCGAACGCCTGGCCATCTCCAGATCCGCGGGTGTGACATGTGTGTCTTACGCGATGGCCCGCATGCTACAGCAGAGGTACCCCGAGGTGCCGCGAGACAAATTCCGAGTCGTTCCGTGTTGCCCAAAGGAAGAGTCGTTCCGAAGTGCGTTTCCGGAGCGGACGGCTGTGCGGCAGGCCCTCGGTCTCGCAGACCGGTTCGTCGTCGCTTACCTGGGAAGTCTGGCGTGGTATCAACAGCCTCAGTCCGCTTTCAAACTCTTTCAACTGATCCAAATGATCCGTCCCGACGCCCATTTTCTGGCGATCACGACCGACCCGGACCTCATGAGCCAATTGGCGAGAGAGGTGGGACTGACCCCCGAGTCGTACTCCATCTACTCCGTTCCGGCCCGCGAGGTGCCACGACTCCTAGTGGCTGCTGATCTGGGACTCATGCTACGCGATGAGAGTGAAACGAATCGTGTGGCAGCTCCCGTTAAATTTGGTGAGTACCTGGCCGCCGGGGTGCCCGTGATCATCACTCCGAATTTGGGAGACTGCTCCGAGTGTGTTCGCGAACACCAACTGGGCGTCGAGGTGGACCTGTTCGAGGATGACGCCTCGACGACCTCGCGACTCCAAGTTTTCCTTACGGCCCAAGGGACAGATTCATCCGCCATACAATCTCGCTGTCGCCACTATGCGGAGACGGAGCTGTCCTGGCTGAAGGTCGTGCCGCGACTCGCCGCATGGTATGCCGAACTGCTCGCCCTCCCGGTGCCAAACGGCTGCGGGGATCGTCCACTCAGACCAACTTCCGTACTCACTGATTGATTCCTTTGAATTCACGTCCACGCATCCTGCAAATCATCTCGACTCTCGAAGGGGGAGGCGGCCGAAACGCTTTGGAACTCGTCCGGGGAATTCAGAATGATGATCGGTTTGATGTCCGGCTGTGTGTCCTAGGGACTCGTCCGGAGGAATTACCTGTCTGGCCCAATGACCCCCTTGAATTCCTGAACGCTCCGGTCCATCAACGAACGACATTCTGCCGACGATGGTTGAGCTTGCGACGCATACTCCACCACTGGCAGCCACATCTGATTCATTCCCAACTCTGGCCGACAGTCCTGAATGTCGGATTGGTGATCCCCCGTTCGCTACCTCATCTCATCCATATCTACGACACTCCTCCGTCACTCCAGAGTCAGCGCTGGGGGGCCAAACTTCGTCGCACTCTGCTGCGGGGGATTGCCTCCAATCCACAGGTGCGATTCGCATCGGTATCCTGTGCTGCGACTGAATATACTTCGGATGCCTTGCAACTGGATCCCAGTCGCCTTCACACGATTGTCAATGGAGTCCAGCTCGACCGCTTCCTGGACATCCCCCCCCTGCAGCCTGACCCGGATCGACCGCTCGTAATCAGCTGCGCCGGCCGATTGGTCGCCGACAAAGGTTTCGATCTTCTGCTGAGAGCGGTCGCGTTCATCAAACCTCATCCGGACAAGTTGATCCTACGGATCGCGGGGATCGGCTCCGGCGAGGCCTCCTTGCGAACTCTCACTCATCAGCTGGGCATTGCCGAGCATGTGCAGTTCTTAGGACAGGTGAGCGACATGCCGGGATTCTTTGCGGGATCGGACATTTTCGTACACGCGTCCGTCGCAGCTGAAGGGCTCGCCCGAGTTCTCATCGAAAGTCATGCTGCGGGACGTCCTGTCGTGGTGACAGAGCATGCAGGAGCACGCGAAATCGTGGCCGATGGAATCACAGGCATCGTCGTCCCCCAGAGTGATCCCGAATCGCTGGCCACTGCCATCGAATCGTTGATGGTTGCACCGAACCTGCGATTGACGATGGGGGCAGAGGCGAGGCGAAGTGCCGCAACCAGGTTCTCAGTGACTCGTGTGATTGCTGAAGTGTCGAGTCTTTACGCAGAGATGCTCGGGGAGAGTCCCCGATGACTTGTCTGCCCCCCCGAGTGACCGTGGTCATCACGACGCACAATCGTTGTCAGGACGTGATTCGGGCCGTGGAGTCGTGTCTGATGCAAACGGAATCCTGCGAGGTCCTGGTCTATGACGATGCCTCAATCGACCTGACCTCAGAGACCCTGCGTGCCAGATTTCCCGAGATCCGAGTTGTGCATTCGGAAGTGCGGCGTGGGCTGATTGCGCTGCGCAACCAAGGTTTTCGAGACGGCCAAGGAGAAATTGTTGTCTCCATCGATGACGATGCCTTTTTCACTTCAGCGGATACGCTGACTCAAGTCGTCGACATGTTTGACGAGTACCCGCAAGCTGCGGCCCTCGCACTGCCGTTCATCGAGCCCTACTCTGCCCGCCCGACAACTCCTCCTTTGGCCCGTGCGACCCGCATGCGGAATTTCACCGGATGTTCCCATGCCATCCGCCGTCACATCGCCTTAAAGCTGGGAGGCTACTCAGAGCTTCTGGTTCATCAAGGAGAAGAGCGAGACTTATCGATTCGGTTGCTCGATCAAGGCTTCGAGATCCTGTGCGCTGACACCGTTCCTCTCATTCACCTCTACAGTCCTCAACGGGATCTCTCGCGAGTCAACTACTACGGGTTCCGCAATACCATACTGTTCTGTTGGATGCGTCTCCCCTTTCCGGAGTGCCTCCTCCGGGCTGTGATCTGCACTTTCGAACTTCTGAGATATCGATTCTCCTGGGATCGTTTCGGAATCCGCTTGGCGGCCTTGGTGGCTGGCTGGCTGGGGCTACTGGTCTATTGGCGTTCTCGCTTTCCCGTCTCCAGACACACTTACCGGTTGTACCGTCGGTTAGCGAGTCATGGACCGTTTTCCGCTCCGGCGCATGCTTCCAGTTCGCTCTCCACACAGGTTCATCCCAGAGGCGAGTCATGCGGATGAAACACCACAATATGGATGGAATCCCATTCGGAAATGTGTGAATTGTACCTTCTACTGACGGCTGCGGTGATCCTCACGGCTCTGCTGGTATCGTATCGACGCACGGGAGATCCGTTGTCTCCACTGGTCACTTTCTCCCCGATGTTGTTCTACGTATACGCTTACCATCCGTACGTGATCCAGTCTGGGATGAGCCCCACCGCTGCCGAGACGATGATCCACGACATGAATCACAGCGCAGGAATCATCTCTGTCACAAAACCACTGATCCACTTCTTCCCTCAGCCGGGAGATATCGAATACATCCTGCTCGTCAATCTGACCAGCATCTCTGCGTTTTGTCTGGGGGCCAGCTACTATCGTCGGTCAACCAGCGATGACCAAAGATTCCGAATTCTGGAACAGGCTGCAAGTCCCGGTGTCAGGCAACGAGTCCTCCAACTGTCTCTGGTCATGGGATCGCTGGGATTCGTGGCGTTCTGGTGGCTGGTCTCCCGATCGGGAGGTCCGGTACGGATGTTCTTTCACCCGAAGCCATTTCTGACTTCTGCCTCCGGGTACATTGGTGAACTCCCCATGCTCACCTATCCGGCGCTCCTTCTACTGGCGGCCACTTGGCAGGGGCGTCGTCTGACTTTGGGCAGGCTATTCACTTTGCTTTACATTGCTTCTCCGCAGATCTCCTGGGCGATCCTGGGGAAGCGGCGCGGAACAATTTTCCTCATTGGGGCCACGCTGGCAGTGTGTTGGTTCCTGATCAAGAACAAGAAGCCCAACTGGAAAGTCATCATCGGCGGTGTGGGAATGCTGGGACTGCTACTGCTGTACGTTGTGGCACATCGCCAGGAGTCCCAGCAATTGGACCTGGGACTTCAGGCGACATTGACTGGCAATCACCTGCTGACCGAGGGAGACGAGTTTGTGGCGGCGGGGGCCACGATCCTGGCCAGTCGCAAGTGCGAGCATCACTTCTGGGGTGTTCGTGCCATCGCCATGTTCGTGATCCGTCCCATTCCCAGCGTCTTATGGCCCACGAAATGGCAAGACATGGGGCTGGGCTGGATGGAAACTCAGCCGGGCTTGTACGGCCTGACGACTTCGCAATGGAACGCAGCGCTGGGCTTCAGCCCCGCACTGGGGACAGCGGGTGGCTTCGTGGCGGATGCGTACCTGGAATGGGCGTGGGGAGGAGTACTGGCGTGTTACTGTCTGGGCTTCGGGTTCAGTTGGTTATGGAAACAGTGGGGAATTCGCGGCGGAGTTTGGACAGCTCTCTACATCGAGGCCATGATCCTGTCTATCTATCTTCCCTCACAAAGCCTGGGGGCGTGGAGTTATCGGTTTGCACTGCTGGCCGTGCCGACGGCGATCGTGTTTCACAGGTTAATCCCAAACTCCAAGCGGCAGCGATCAACAGTGCGGCACTCTCTGATCCCGGTGCAGACGTTTTGACTTCCTCGACCACCACCGAGACTCCCGTCCAGTCAGTCTGGATACTCACTAATGCGCCCAGTCCGTACCAAGTCGAACTGTTCGGGGCTGTGGCGGCGAGGTCCGAGATTCATCTCGATGTCCGGTTTCTACGAGACACCCAGTACTTCGGTCCGCAGCGGAGATTCCCTCACCAGATTTGCCGGACATGGCTGGCACTCACGAAGGGCGATGAACTGCGACTGCATGGACATCCGATTCGAGAGGCTGCGTTTGGGCGGTACGACCTCTACATTCTCTCTGGAATCTACACGAGCCTCACATTCCTGGCCTGTGCCGCGATTCTCCACTGCCGAGGCCGCAAGTGGGTGCTGTGGTGGGAGCGTCCGCGACCGTCGCATGCTCCTCAACAGCGTTCTTGGCCCATCAGTTGGCTGCACAACATTAAGGACTCGGTCCGTCGGTGGTTGCTGCGGTCTACCGATCTCGTCATCGGCATCGGCTCCGCAGCTGTGCGGGAGTACGAGGCACTGGGCGTTTCGCCCGCTCGTCTAAGGATGCTTCCCTACTGCTGTGATGTGTCGCGATTCGCAGCTGAGTCGACCGCATCCCGAGACCGCGTGCGCCGCGAACTGGGATGGCCGAACCGCTTGGTGTTTCTGTTCTCCGGTCAGTTGATCCCGCGCAAGGGAGTCGATGTCCTACTGCATGCGTTCATCCAGTTGGCCGAGGCTCACTCCGATGTCGCGCTGTTAATCCTCGGAGAGGGGACTGAACGAGCCGCCCTCGAAGCGCTAGTGCCGGAGTGGCTGAAACCTCACATCCGTTTGGCGGGCTACATCTCGCAGAGCCAGCTTCCCGAATACTTCTCCGCAGCTGATGTCTTCGCATTCCCGTCTAGGCACGATGGTTGGGCCGTCGTGTTGAACGAAGCGTGCGGAGCTGGACTGCCGATCATCGCGACGAATCAAACTGGAGCCGCCCATGACCTCGTGCGCGACGGAGAGAACGGGTTTTGCATCGAGGCCGATGATGTCGAGGCTCTCAAGACCGCAATGACCTGGTGTGTGACGCATCGCGACCGCCTCTCCGAGATGGGTCGTCGATCGCGAGAACTGGTGCAACCCTTCAGTGCCGTACAAGGGGCGCGGACCTTGGTCGAGCATGTGCTGTACGTGTGTGCTTCGAAAAAGTAGGCAGTCGAGAGATTCTGCCCCCTCTCCCCCGCGATCAATGTGCCTTTCGTCTGGTGCGTATTGCGGGGGAGAGGGTTGGGGTGAGGGGGCAGATACACCACTGCCGACTCACCCACATGAGGTACTGTCTGCACTCCACATAAGACCACTCATTGTCGGCGATTTCTTCAAAAAGCTGGTTCGACTCCGCAACCTCTAGCGACTCCCAAAAGCCCCGTTCCGCTCCCTTCACTCGTCATGTCCTCCGCCCCCTCCACCACTAGGCACTTTGCAGCCACGACTTCGGAGAAGTCGCCGACCATTAAGCCGCTGTTCGTCGTCGGCGGGTTGTACTCGCTCTCCAACGGCGTCGCTTGGATCATGCGCGATCTCGCAGCTGCTCTCGGGCGGGCCGGTTCGCCCGTCGATGTGTATGGGGCCGACTGCTGGGGCCGAGGGGCCGCGTCGGTCGGCCACATCTTCGAACCGCCGAGTCGCTGGATCACGGCGAAGGGGCTATGGCTGGGAGGGCTGTCGTTCTCTCCAGGGATGAAGTCGGCCATCAATCACGGAGTCGCTCACGCCGACATCGTTCATAACCACAGCGTGTGGATGCTCCCCAACAGCTACAGCTCGCGGGCGGCGGAGCGGCATGGCAAACCCGTTGTCATCACCGCACATGGAGCGATCGAACCGTGGGCCGTGCAGAACTCGGGGTGGAAGAAGAGGCTCGTCGGGGCCTGGTTTCAGAACCGTGACCTGCAGCGGGCGAGTTGCCTCATCGTGAACAACGTGACCGAGATCGATGGCATCCGCCAGTACGGTTTGCAGAACTCCGTTGCGGTGATTCCGAACGGTGTCCATCTCCCGGACTTCGATTCCCCCGCGTCTGCGGAGCCATTTCTGACGCAGTACCCCGAGACGCGGGGGAAGCGGATCGGCCTATTCATGGCCCGCGTACATCAGAAGAAGGGGCTCGAACACCTGCTCTCGGCGTTTGCCAACATCGCCCATTCCGAACCGGATTGGCACCTCGTCATCGCGGGCCCGGATGACGGACATCTGGCCCGCGCTCAAGCGATCGTGGAGCAACACCGTCTGCGCAAATGCGTCACGTTCACTGGAGCCTTACAGGGAGAACTCAAAGCCTCGGCCCGTGCCGCAGCTCAGGTGTTCCTCCAACCCTCGTTCTCCGAAGGGTTCAGCATGTCTATTCTGGAGGCGCTGGCCTGCCATCTTCCGGTCTTGCTGACCGCCGGCTGCAACTTTCCCGAGGCCATCGCCGCCAGAGCAGCTGTGTTGGTCGAGCCGAACATTGATGACTGTGAGCGTGGGTTGAAGGAACTCTTCTCGAAGTCCGCAGAAGAGTTGCATGCGATGGGCCAGCGGGGGCGAGCGCTCGTCGAGTCGCGCTACCAGTGGGACCGCATCGCACACGAGACACTTGGGCTGTACCGCTGGCTGATCAGCGGTGGCCCCACTCCAGAGTGCGTGGTGACATGACGTAGGACGGGCACATTTGCCCGTCCGTGCCTGAACACGCCGAAGCAAGGACGGGCAAATGTGCCCGTCCCACTGACAGAGCCGTCTCCCAAATCACATGACCCCCGTCACCGTCATCATCCTGACCCACAACGAAGAGCCGAACATCTTCAACTGCCTCCGCTCCGTGGCGTGGGCGGAGGATGTGATCGTCGTCGACTCCGGCAGCACCGATGCCACGCTGGCCGAAGCGACCCGCGCTCGCCCGGATGTCCGCACCTTTTACCACCCGTTCCAAGACTTCGGCGACCAGCGCAACTGGGCTCTCGATCAAACAGCGCCTCGCCACAAGTGGGTGCTGTTCCTCGACGCCGATGAACGCTGCACTCCCGAACTCGCTGCCTCGATTCACACAGCCATCTCCCCAGACAGCCAGATGGTCGGCTACTACTTGTGCTACAAGAACTTCTTTCTCGGCAAGTGGCTCAAACGCTGCACCCGCTTCCCCACATGGCAGCTGCGACTGCTCAAACGAGGGGAGGTGCGGTATGAGAAGATGGGGCACGGGCAGCGCGAGGTCACGCGCGGCCCGCTCGACTACATCCACGAGCCTTACGATCACTACGGATTCAGCCAGGGAGTGACTCACTGGATCGGGCGGCACAACACGTACTCCAGCGAAGAGATCGGACTGCTTTACCAATTGCGTCAGGAGCCACTCGCGTTGAGCGACCTCTGTAAAGCCGACTGCGTCAGTCGATCGCGTTGCCTGAAGCGGATCGCGGCGCGGCTCCCGTTTCGCCCGCTGGTGGGCTTTTTCTATCTGTACATCTGGAAAGGCGGTTTTCTGGATGGGTACGCGGGCCTGATGTTCTGTCTGCTGCGACTCACGCATGAGATCCACATGGTGGTGAAGCAAGCGGAGCAGGAAGCGATCAGCCGTCAGCGGACAGCCATCAGCCAGAAACCTCTGCTCCCCGAATCCCCTCTTCCCGTCTCCGCTCTCTCACAGTTCTAGACCTCTGGCTCTCTTCTCTTCCCTCTCATCTCTCCCATGCTCCGTGACCTCATGAAATGGCTTCTGTTTCCCGGCCTGAATCTGAATGCGCGGCTGCGCTATCGGGTGCTGCCGAGGCACTTTGGCCGTCCACAAGCGGGAGAGGAGCGTCTTGTCCTCGACGCCGGTTGCGGGAACGGGATGCTCGCCTACCAAGCCTTCCAGCTGGGGAACAAGGTCATCGGCGTCTCCATCAAGGACGAAGTGATACGCGACCGAAAGCTCTTCCACGAGTACCTCGGGATTCCGGAAGAGCGACTGCAGTTTCGCGATCACAACCTGTACGACATCGAGGCACTCAATCTCCAGTTCGATGAGATCATTTGCTGCGAGGTGATGGAGCACATCAAGGGTGACGAGCAAGTCAGTCGCAGCTTCTTCCACATCCTCAAGCCGGGCGGTGTACTCCACCTCTGCTGCCCGAACGCGGAACACCCGATCAACGCCCACTACCCGCTCGATCCACACGAGACAGGTGGGCATGTGCGAGCTGGGTACACACACGCCACGTTCAAAGAACTGCTAGAGCCGATCGGGTTTGAGGTCTCGGAACCGATCGGACTGGGTGGTCCAATTCGCGAGGTGTGCAACCAGCGGATTACCAACATCCAAAGAGTCGGCGGGCTCAAGCTGGGTATCCCGCTGTTCTGCCTGCTGGCTCCGTGGGCTGCACTCGACGGAGGCAGCCCGACCGTTCCATTCAGTCTCTACGTGAAGGCCACGAAGCCGCACTCAGGCCCATGATCCTTGTCGCTCAAATCGGTGCCCGTCGTCACTATGCTGTTCCTGCGGCGCTCTATAGAGCGGGACTGCTGGCGGGCCTGTACACCGATGTCTGCATGGCCGCTCCGTGGTTACGAATGGTGGGAAAGGTCTTACCGACATCATGGCCACTGCCGGGTTGGAAGTCACTCCGTGAACGGGAGCCGGTCGGCGTTCCTGATGCGAAGGTGACTTGCCTGTGGTCTATACCCTGGGCCATGCGGCGGATTCGCCAACGCAACGCACCCGGTGGCCAGTACGCGCGCTGGACCGCACAGAACGAAGCCTTTGGTCGCGAGGTGGTCCGTCGCGGATTCGGCTCAGCGGACAGTGTCTACGCCTTCAACGGGGCGGCCATCGAGATCTTCGAAGCTGCCAAGGCGCGAGGGCTGACGTGCATCCTCGACATGACGATCGCTCCACTAGAGACCATCGAGAAGCTGCACTCGGAGGAGCGTGAACGGTTTCCTCTCCTGGAGTCCGACGGGGACGTTCCGAATCCCCCCGAGATCATGATCCAGCGAGAGCGACGCGAATGGGAGTTGGCCGACATCATCCTCTGCGGTTCAGAGTATGTCGCCACCTCGTTGGCACAGGTCGGCGTCCAGAGTACTCAATGCCAGATCGTTCGCTGGGGTTACTCAGGACCAAGTGTTGAGGCGAACCGATCCGACCGAACTGGTCCGCTCACGGTCCTAATCGCTGGAACCATCGAACTGCGCAAGGGAATTCCTTACATCCTGCAAGCAGCCCAGCGATTGCCGCTCAAGCAGTTCAGGTTTCGATTCGTCGGTCCATCTCGAATCGGAAGACAACAACTCGAAGAGTGGGAACTCCTCCGGCAGTTGAGGGAGATGGGAATCCAGATCGAGTTCACTGGGGCCATCCCCCGTTCGGAAATGACGCGTGAATACCAGAACGCCGACGTGCTGCTGCACCCGTCACTCGCCGAAGGTTCGGCCAACGTTTGTTACGAAGCGATGGCCCACGGACTGCCGGTGATTGCCACACCGAATGCCGGGGCAGCGATCACGGATGGAGTCGAGGGACTCCTCATCCCGATTCGCGATCCCGAGGCGATCGCCATGGCATTGCGCACCCTGCAAGACGATCCCCCGAAACGCCTCGCGATGGGTCAAGCGGCACGCGAGCGAGCCAGCCGATTGACTCTCCGCGAGTACGAACGGGCGTTGACCATCGTCGTGGGATGGGCACATCTGCCCGTCCGTGCTGAGTTGATTGTCGGCGACTTCACCAAAACCTATGAAAGACTCCCGTGTGATGCGAGACGATGATTGAGTGCGAGAGATTCCATTCGGCGACTTCAGAGAAGTCGCCGACAAGACCCGGACGGGCAAATGTGCCCGTCCCACGAACGAACGAACAAACATCCATGAAACAAGTCCTCCAAAATCGTAAGACCGGCCAGGTCCGCGTCGTCGATGTGCCGACTCCTCAACTTCGTCCAGATGGGTTGCTGGTGCGGAATGCGGTCTCGCTCATCTCGGTGGGAACCGAGCGGGCGTCAATCGAGTTGAGTCAGAAAAGCCTCGTCGGGATGGCTCGTGAGCGTCCGGATCTGGTGCAGCGGGTCATGGACAAGCTGAGGAAGGATGGGTTTCTGGCGACGATGAATGCAGTGCGGGAGCAGTTCGACCGCGAGTTGCCGCTGGGGTACAGCGCGGCGGGGTATGTCACGCGAATCGGTTCCCAAGTCACGGGCCACGAGATCGGGCAGCTGGTATCGTGCTGCGGAGCGGGCTTCGCCTGTCACGCTGAGGTCAACGCCGTGCCACGATTACTGACAGCTGCGGCCCCCGCAGGCGTCACTGCCGAACAGGCGTCGTATGCGACTGTCGGCTCGATTGCCTTGCAGGGGATTCGTAACACGGATGCCCGCGTCGGAGAAACTGTGGCGGTGATTGGGTTGGGGCTGATTGGACAACTCGCCGTCATGCTGCTGCGGGCGAGTGGGTGCCGAGTGATCGGACTCGATGTCTCTCCTTCGCGTGTCGAGCAAGCCATCACTCAGGGAGCCATCGCTGCCTTGGCCGGGGAAGGCCCCGCGATCGAAGAAGCTGTCATGAAGGCCACGCGGGGACGCGGCTGTGATTCAATCCTGATCACCGCGGCGACGAAGAGTAACACTCCCGTCGAGCTGGCCGCCCGCATTGCCCGCGACCGAGCCAGGGTGGTGATGGTCGGCGTGACGGGCATGGACATCCCCCGCAACGACTACTACCACAAGGAGCTGACGTTCGTCGTCTCGCGGTCGTATGGGCCGGGAAGGTATGACACGCAGTTCGAAGAGAAGGGGCATGACTACCCGATCGGGTATGTGCGCTGGACTGAACAACGGAACTTAGAGGCGTTCCTCGATCTGTGTGTCCTCGGGGCGATCCATCCCGAGTCGCTGACTACACACCGCTTCCCGATTACCGATGCGGTGGAGGCGTATGAGATGATCTTGGAGGCGAAGGAGCCGTACCTGGGAGTCTTGCTGGAGTACCCGGCGGCGAGTGTTCCGCAGACCTCGCGGGTGGTCCTTCGCCAAGCGACCTCCCCTTCGATGGTGAAGCCGAAGGGGGAAGTCGGCGTCTCGTTCATCGGAGCCGGGAACTTCGCGCGAGGGGTGCTGCTGAAGAACTTGCAGCAGCAAACCGGCATCGAGTATCGCGGCATCCTCACCGCCTCGGGGCAATCGGCGGTCTCGGCGGGGAACAGGTATGGGTTTGAGTTCTGCACCTCCGAGGTGAGCGAGATTCTCAACGATCCCGGCACGGATGCGGTGTTCATTGCGACTCGCCACTCGCTGCATGCCGACCTCGTTGTCCAAGCGCTTAACGCGGGCAAGGCGGTGTTCGTCGAGAAGCCACTGGCCATCAACGCGGAGCAACTGGAGCGGGTCAAGCGCTGCCTCGGGAAAGAGGAGAGAGGAGAGACGAAAGAGGAGAGCCAGAGGGACTCTACTGCCCCTCAACGCTCAACCCTCAACTCTCAACCTCGACTCTTGGTCGGGTATAACCGCCGCTTCGCTCCGATGGCGGTAAAGCTCAAGCAGCACTTCGCAGGCATCCATCCGCTGAGTGTCCACTATCGCGTGAATGCGGGGACGATTCCAGCGGAACACTGGTTGTCGGACCCGGCGGAAGGAGGCCGCATCATCGGCGAAGCGTGTCACTTCTTCGACTTTTTCGCGTACCTGACCGACTCGACACCGGTGTCGGTCGATCGACTCGCTGTCGATCGTTCCTCTCCGGATGATGCCCAGATGCTCGCGACATATGCCGACGGTTCAGTCTGCCACCTGACCTACACCACGACCGGGGCCAAGGCCACGAGTAAGGAACGCGTCGAGGTCTTCGGCGGTGGCCGTAGCGGCCTCCTCGACGACTTCTGGTCGTTACAACTCGACACCGGCTCGAAACGCGTCCTCAACCAACACAGCTGGTTCTCTCAAGACAAAGGCCACGCCGCTGAGCTGGACTACTTCATCCATGCGGTCAGGCTCGGGCAGCCGATGCCGATCCTGCTGGAGTCGCTTCTCGCCACGACCGAGCTGAGCTTCGCCGCCGCCAAGTCGGATGGGCAATCCTGCCCGTCCCAGTCGTCTGGTGAAGTCCCGAAGCACAGCTTCACACGTATTGGGCTCTGGTCCGATACACCATCCAGAAAGTTCTGAAGAGGATTCACCGCAGAGGACACGGAGGTACGCAGAGGTCCGAGTGATCTCTAGAAATTCCCCTCTGCGAACCTCCGCGGCCTCTGCGGTGAATTCTACGAACTTGTATCGAGCCAACTCCTTCGAATTGAAGGTCGGTCCAGATGAAGACATCGTCCGACTGATGGAACGGGCAGGATTGCCCATCCTACGACCGAGTCTCTCACTCTTTATGAACATCCTCCTTTTCTGCCATTACTTCCCGCCGGAGGTCAATGCCCCGGCGTCACGGACGCACGAACATGCGGTGCATTGGGTGCAGGCGGGCCATACGGTCACGGTGGTCACATGTGTGCCGAACTGCCCGGATGGAGTGGTGTTCGCAGGGTACAAGAACCGGCTGCGGTCACAGACGGAGATCGTCGATGGCATTCGTGTCGTGCGGGTCTGGACGTGGATCGCTCCGAACAAGGGGATGTTCTTTCGCACCCTGAATTACGTCAGCTACATGGTCAGCGCGGTCTGGTCGGCGATCTGGCTACCGCGTCCCGAAGTGGTGGTATCGACCTCGCCGCAGTTCTTCTGCGGCTGGGCGGGGGTCTGGTATCACTGGTTCAAGAGAGTTCCCTTCGTGCTCGAAATTCGCGACATCTGGCCGGAATCGATCGCAGCTGTGGGAGCCATGCAGAAGGGGTTGGCCACGCGGTTCCTGGAATGGCTCGAACGCCGCATGTACCTCGCCGCTGACCACATCGTGACGGTGGGGTATGGATACAAGGATCAGATCGCTGCCAAGGTGCCGGTCGGCGAACGCATCTCGGTGGTGATGAACGGCGTGGATGCCGGGTTGTTCTCGCCGATGCCGCGTGATGAGGCGTTCCTTTCTCAGTGGAAACTGGCGATGAAGTTCGTCTGTTCGTATGTCGGCACGATTGGGATGGCTCACGGGTTAGAGGTCGTGATTCGAGCGGCGCGCATTTTGCGAGAACATGGCCGTACCGACATCGCGTTCCTGATCGTGGGTGATGGGGCACGACGGGAAGAACTCGAAAGGTTGGCGGACGAAGCGGGCGTCAATGACCAAATCATCTTCACACGCCGCATGTCGCGGGACATGATGCCGACCGTACTGGCCAGTTCGGATGCGTGCCTGGTTCACTTGCGAAAGACCGAGCTGTTCGAGACCGTTGTGCCCTCTAAGATCTTCGAAACGATGGCGATGAGCCGTCCGATCATCATGGGGGTGCGGGGTGAGTCACGGGCCATCGTTCAGGCCGCCGGAGCTGCGATCGATATGGAGCCGGAGTCGGAGACCGACCTTGTAGCGGCACTGGTGCGACTGGCGGACGACTCGGCCTTCCGTCAGTCGCTCTCACAATCTGCGCGGTCGTATGTACTGGAACACTACAACCGGGACCAGCAAGCGATCCGCATGCTCGCGGTGTTGGAAGGCGTGACGAAATCGTAGTTGTCGAAGATTCATACGTGAGACCCGTCCCGTGCGATACTCGTCGGTCGCGAAACACTAACATGCGTCGGCTGACCCCAGACGCTCACCCCAGGCATGTCTTGACCACTCCACAATTCTCCCGTCTCGCCCGTTGGGTCCACCTGCTTCGGCATCACCGGTCGGACCAGTTGTGGCAGCGCGCGAAGCAGCGGATCTCGGGAATGCTGTGGAGTCCTGCCCTGACCCAGGCCGAGAATCAGCTGGCCGCCACGGCCCGTGTCCGCGAGGATCTCACCTCGTTACGGACGCTTGGGACTCGACGGGCCGGTCGACAACAGTCAGCCAGTCCTCTTCTTGAGGCCCCGACATTCACATTCCTCGGTGAGACACGGACGTTCACATGGCCGATCGATTGGCGGTGTGACTCGGTCGCCCCGGTGTCTCAATTGTGGCGGTTTCAACTGCATGACCAGGACGCCCTCTGGCCGCTGGCCAACGAGAATTTCGAGCTTCGGTGGAGGCATGCCACCGATTGGGCGACGGCTCATGAGCGACCCACACGAGAGACAATCGAGGATGGTTGGCACCCGTTCTGCATCTCGCGGCGTTTGTCGAACTGGCTTCAGTGGTGGGCACTCAGCCCGCCTCCCGAGGCGCAGCGGGAGTTAATCCTTAAGAGCGCCGCGAGGCAGGCAGCGTACCTAATCAATCATCTCGAATGGGACTTACGCGGCAATCACCTGCTGTTCAATCTGTGGGCGATGGGCCTGTCCTCTGCGTTCTTTGAGGGGACACTGGGCGACCGCTGTCTGGCATTGATCGATGCCCATCTTCCGGAGCAGATCGAAGAGCAACTCACTGAAGAGGGCGAGCACTTCGAACGAGCGACCGCGTATCACATTGAGGTCGCGGAACTCTTCTTGGATCTCCGCGAGACTCTCCGCCCATTCCGTCCGCGACTCTCGGCCCAGTGCGGATCAATCGCCGCGAGGATGACGAACCTCGTGGTCGGTCTCTCTCACCCCGATGGCGATCCGCCGCTGTTTGGGGACTCGACGCTGCAAGTGCGGCCAATACTCGAAGACCTTCAGCGGACCTATGGCAACACGCTCGACTCCCCGTCCTCCCGGCAAGCCAGGGCCCGCATGTGGGGAGACTACTGGGTCTGGCGGCATGACGATGACTGCCTGATCTTTGACACCGGACCTGTCGGAGCCGATGAACTCCCCGCGCACGCTCATTGCGATCTGCTGGGGTTCGAGGCGAGCATCGGCGGGCACAAGCTGTTCGTCGATTCGGGGGTGTCGAGTTACGAGGACGACGAGGACCGCCGCTATTGTCGTTCGACAGCTGCTCATAATTGTTTGGAGATCGATGGCATCAGTCAGTGCGATGTGTGGGGCAAGTTCCGGATGGGCTATCGGGGTCACTCGCTGCTGCTAGACGAAGGGCACCGGAGCGGGATCTGGTGGTGCCAGGCGAGCCACGATGCGTACCGCCGGATCGGCATCCCGGTCGTCGCCCGGCACGTCGAATGCCGCGACGACGGGACGTGGGCCTGCATGGATGTCCTGTGGGGGAGCGGAGTCCACGAACTGGTGTCGCGACTGCATCTGCATCCGGAGGTGCAGGTGATGGAGCTGACCTCGCCCGAGGTGGTGCTTCTCGTGGGCGACCAGCGGGTCAAGATCGTGTTCGAAGGGGCCGAAGGGGTACTGACCACGGCCTCGGGAAGGTACTGCCCGGAATTCGGGCGTGTGGTGCCGATCACCGTACTCGAGTTTCGCCGGAAGACCAAGGTGCCCGCCGTCGTGAAGTGGACATTGTCGCGAGAGTTCAACCCTGTTTCATCCCAGCGACATGAACCCTGAATCATCGACTCATCCATGATCCACCTCTGCTGCATCGTCGGGGCTCGCCCCAACTTCATGAAGATGGCCCCGCTGCTACGGGCGATCGACGCCGATCCCGATTTCTATGCGACGCTGGTCCACACCGGCCAGCACTACGACCCCAGCTTGTCCGAGGTGTTCTTTCGGGAACTCGGTATGCGGGCCCCTAATGTCCATCTGAATGTCGGCTCGGGCAAGCAAGGCGAGCAGACCGCCCGCATCCTGGAAGGCATGGAGAAGGTTCTCGAAGCTGGGCCGGGGAATGGGGCCAGATTCGACCGGCTCATCGTCGTCGGAGATGTGAACTCGACGATGGCCGCCTCACTCGCAGCTGCCAAGCTCGGCATCCCCATTGCCCATGTCGAGGCCGGTCTGCGCAGTGGGGACCGCACGATGCCCGAGGAGGTCAACCGGCTGGTGACCGATGCCCTGGCGGACTTGCTGCTGGCCTCCGAGCCGAGTGGGATCGAGAACCTCCAGCGGGAAGGCCACCCCGACCGGAACATCGTGCATGTCGGCAACATCATGATCGACACGCTCCAACGGCAATTACCACTGGCCAGACAGCGGACGATTCTTCGGGAACAAGGACTAACACCCGGGGGGTACGGCGTCGTGACGCTGCACCGCCCGGCCAACGTGGACGAGAATGACTCGCTGTCGCAGCTGATTGGTGTCCTGGCCGAAGTGAGCGAGCAATTGCCACTCATGTTCCCGGTTCACCCGCGCACGCGAGCGCGGATTGAGTCATTCGGCCTCAACGGCCAGCTAGAAGCCGCGCTGAACATTCGACTGGCCCCTCCGCTGGGATACCTCGACTTCCTGGCTCTGACCTCTCAAGCGAAAGTCATTGTCACCGATTCGGGAGGCTTGCAGGAAGAGTCGACCGTTCTTGGAGTGCCTTGCCTGACCATGCGTCCCCACACGGAACGCCCCGCCACAGTCAGCGTCGGTACGAGTACCCTGATTGGCAACGACTTCGAAATGCTCAAGCGAGAGTTCCAGAAAGTGCTCAGCGGAACCTACAAGAGCGGAGGCATACCCGACTTCTGGGACGGCCAGACTGCCGGGCGTGTCGTGGCCGCGATCAGACGACACCACGGGCTGAAAGAGAAACCGTCAGAGTCGAAACCCTGGCGTGATTCTGCCTGTCACAGCGAAGAACTTGACGGCATTGAAGCTCAATTCTCCAGGCATTCGCTGACTCGATCATCCACATGAATTGGAGACAGAAAGTCACCAGTCGACATGTCGTACCGGTGGGATGGAGCTCAGTCAAGAAGCCCTGGCGACGGCGGCTATGCTGCGAAGCAGGCATATTCCTGCTGATGAGTATCGCATGGTTCACCCGCATGCACTGGCTTCCTGCGATCGGGTCAGCACTCCACGTCAGTGATCCCCTTGCGTATGCCCCACTCGTATTCATTCTTCCTGGCAGCGAAGAGACTCGGCCCTGTGTGGCGGCTCGCCTCATGAAAGCCGGATATGCCGACAGGGCGATCATTCCCGAAACTCGGCCCCATTCAGACGTGCTGGCCAGCATCGCACTCTCCACTTCCGATACGACCCGGCAGCTACTCATTCAACAAGGTCTTACGGATGCTGTTATCGTGACGCTCCCTGGAGCCAGCGAGAGTACACTGGGAGACGCGATCGCTTTGGACAAGTACTTCCAGCAGTCGGGCGTCACCGATGTCATTCTCGTGACAAACGCATATCACTCACGACGAGCACGATGGGCCTTTCAGCGTGTTCTTCCTCAGCATCGTCATCGACTGCGAATTTACACAGCACCGAATGGGTTCGATGAACGCAGTTGGTGGACCACTCGGCGAGGGCGTTATTGCGTTCTGTCCGAATGGATGAAGTACTCATACTATCTCATTCGCTATGGTCACGGATGGGTATGGTGTCTTGTTTTGACCATTCTAGGTGGCGCGATCGTGTTCACCAGACTCAACAGAAAGGAATCTGAAAATGGCCGAGTTCGTACGTCAGCCCAGTCCCGTTGAGGAGCCTGAAGCGGGAGGCTTTGACTTTGTGGGGTACCTGTGTCGTCGCTCCTGGCTGGGGATATTCTTCGGCCTGATCGGAGCCGCAGCTGGCTATTACTACTACTTGCAGCAGCCAGTTCGCTACCGAGCCTTCTCGGATGTGCTGGTAATCAAGCAGCAAGCGGACCTACCGGTCTCATCGGTGAACGGGTATGACCCGGCCGGTCAACGTGATCCACTGGCGAATGACGCCCGCATGATCATGAGCGAGGGAACCGTCCGTCCTGCGATTGAGGCCGGTCGGCTCCACGAACTTCCCAGCCTGACGAAGTCATTCAATCCAGTGCAGTCCATCATGCAAGGGTTAACAGTGAATCGGACCTCTCTGCAAGAAGATATCCTGCAAATCTCGTATCGTGGATCAGATCCCGAGGACTGCGCCCGCATCGTCAATGCCGTTGTTAACAGTTACGACAAACAACTCAAGAATGCCTATCGAGATGTGGGAGCCGTCACGGAGAATCTCCTGACCAGTGCGAAAGAAGAATGGCAGCAACGTCTGAAATCGAGTGAGGACGAATACGCCGTGTTCCGCAGGTCGACTTCGCTGTTGTATCACGGCGATTCCGTGACCAGCGTCAGTCAAAGTCGAATGACGGAAATCGAATCGGAAAGATCCAAGGTGTTGATCGCTCGCACGGATGTGCAGTCCCAACTCGATTCGATTCAGAAAGCGATTGATCGAGGCGGCAGCCGCGAGGCGGTACTCCTGATGGTCGAGGCGTTCACCCAGCATGACGACAAAAACACGACTCCGATCATGCAGGGACCTGCACCAGAATCCGCACGGGAATTGTTCGCCTTGACACTGGAAGAGGCCATACTACTGGAAGATGTTGGGCCAGATCACCCCACCGTCAAGCGGGTTCGTAAACGCATCGAACTGACACGGGAATTCATGCGTGAGCAATCTCAAGCCCAAGGAGACACCGGGCTCGCGGAATCCGGAGATCAGGACTTTCTGGCAGTCTATATCGAGTTCCTGCAGCAACAGTTGCAGGCCGGTGATGATCGACTCAAGCAGCTGAATGCACTGTTTGAACTGGAAATGGAGGCCTCCAAAAAGCAAACGGACCTGCAAATCCGTGACGGTCAGTTGAAGGCGGAAATCGCGCGCAGCCAGCATGCGTTCAACTCGATCTTTGACAGACTCAAGGAAGTCAATCTGGCCACCAAAGGCGGGCAGTACCGCACCGAGGTTCTCTCGCCGGCGATTCGCGGAGTTCAAGTCGAGCCCAATTTCTCGAAGCTCATCACCCTGGGGACCGCTTTGGGGATGTTGGCGGGCCTGCTGCTCGGCTTGCTCGTCGAATCGGCCGACCAGAGTTTTCGTAGTCCCGATGAGATTAGCCAGGCACTCCGATTGCCACTCGTGGGGGCAGCTCCCCAAATTCAGTTTGGCCGCCGAATTCTCAGCAGCGACTTCGAACCAGCGCTCATCACGATTCATCGCCCGCGATCTCAGTCCGCGGAAGCGTTTCGTGGCGTACGAACACACCTCTTGGCGGCCTCCAAGGGGGAAGGACATAAGATCGTGCTCATCAGCAGTCCGGAACCCGGTGACGGAAAATCGACAATCTCCAGCAATCTCGCCGTCACCCTGGCTCAGTCGGGAAAGTCGGTCCTGCTCATTGATGCCGACATGCGGCGTCCCACGGTGCATAAACTCTTCGGCCTCCCCCGGGAAGCGGGGCTGTCTGATCTGCTGGAGGAGCATGCCTATGACATCGACGACATTCTCAAGACTGTCACATTCAATGGAGGCACTCTTACCGTGATGACCTCGGGAGATTGTCCGCATGACCCCGGCGAGCGGCTGATGTCGAGTCAATTCGAGAATATGATCGGGATGCTGCGAGACAAGTTCGAGTGGATTATCATCGATTCGCCACCGGTCCTGGCCGTGACCGACTCGGCCATACTGTCACGTTTTGCCGATGGAGTGGTGCTCGTGGTGCGTATGAACGGCCGTTCCCGCATGGCCGCCGTCCGAGCTGTGGAAACGCTCCGCTCACTCGGAGCCCACCTGGTGGGCGTGGTTGCCAACGGGATCGATGCCACCAAACACAACGGATATGGATACCAGTATGGCCTCTATGGGGCCGGAGCCCGGGCTGCGAAATATTATGCCGAGAGTTCCGAGAGTCGGTAGTGGGGGATCGTGCTCATCCGCCTCCATTGAGGAGGTGCATGACCTCGCCAAGGTCGTTCAACCCCAGGGGCCAGTCCCTCTGCGGTTGTGGAAGTGAGGGACGACCAGCCGGTCAGCGAAACCGCCGACTGCCCCATGGGGCTGACTTGACCAACCC
>JAYSUV010000331.1:0-4482 GCA_043718945.1 Planctomycetota bacterium | reverse complement strand
ACTCGGCGCGAAAAACAAACGCTTTAAAGCTGCTCTCGATCCCAACTACATCCTGGAAGTCCTGAAAAACCTCACCGTTTGATGCGTACCGCCTGGGGGCGACAGTCATTGTTGCTGGTCGAGTTATTCCTTCAGGGAGAACAGGAGCTTCATTGACTTTTCGGGCTATTGAAGTGACTTCAGGAAAGATCCTTGCATCAACGACCTTTAACGTGGCCAAGTTCGACTACACATCAGTTTCGAAACCTTTCGGAGCATCTATCGCAATTGAAAGCGAACACATGGACGGTAAGCCTGCAGCATCACCGTCTAAAGCGACTAATCGGGCATTGCCTGCGCAAGTAGGTGTTACAGTTGCTCCGCTAGCCATTATCAAGAACAAATCACTATGTGTTGTTAAGGGGCAATGGAGTATCGACAGTGGCACGCTCACTCCCACTTCGTCTCGCGCCGTCTTCGGACTTCCTGTCGAGATTGCAGGTAGTTACGCGATGGACTTGGAGGTCTTTAGATCGCAAGGGAGCGAGGTGATATTTCTCGTCTTACCAGTCGCCAAGAGACAGGTGTACCTTGAATTGTCGTCGCAGCGAGGCAAGGTTAATGCG
Organism: Planctomycetota bacterium; assembly: GCA_043718945.1. GTDB lineage: Bacteria > Planctomycetota > Planctomycetia > Planctomycetales > Planctomycetaceae > TH-plancto1. The sequence continues at coordinate 3,877 of JAYSUV010000331.1, read as the reverse complement.
TTGTCGTTTGTGAATGGCCAACACAGCGATATCAACGGCACAGCCTCATCAGCATCACTTCTTCGCAACGGAGTGTGGAACAAGGTTCGTGTAAATGTACTGGTGAATGGAGACAGTGCAACGGTCTCTTGCGACATCGACCAGAAGTCAGCAATCAATTGGAGCGGCGATTGGAGAGATTTGAGCACCGATCAAAACTGGATTCCGCGCAGACAGGATCAAATTGGAATTGCGTCTGTTGACCCCGATGTTAAATTCAGGTGCATTTCAGTCAATGGGGATGTCAAGCCGTTGCAGTAATGGAGGCATCGCGGTGGAGTCACCCGTGACGGTTCATCGTGAGCGAAATCCGCAAACATCCCTGTTTACATCCCGTCTCTTTCTGGCACAATCAACACAAGTTGTGCCTGTTTCGTATCCTCGGGAATCAGCCTTCGACAAGCCTCTCCTCGATCGGCAGAAACGATGCTTCTGATCGGCAGAACTCGATTCTGCCTCACCTTGGTTCGGCAAAAGAGGACTAACTGATGGGACGCGACCGAAAGTTTCCGAATCCAAATGATTTCAAGCCTGTTGATCCAGCTATCTTTTGCTCGGCGGAACGAGTGTTGGGGCTCTATAACCAAGATTCCGGGGATAGCGCAGTTCGCGTTGCAAAGAAGGTTCGTGCCTGGTTCTCCACGACTGCTCATCAAGCAGGTTGGGCCGGTGTCCACTTCATGCCGGAAGTGGAGCCCAAACAAGGAGCAGGGTGTGTTCTCTGGCGACCTCCCCAACAAATCAATCTTCAGATTGTCGTCACGAGACAAACCCTCGTCCTCCAAGATCAGAGCGATGGTGGCGACGAAGATGCCGAACCAGGCGATGCAACAGACGGCGGGGCATGATTCGTTTCTATGACTCCAAGCTCACCGGTGCTCCGCCGCTGCTGAGCTTGGTCGTTAGAACCACAAAGCAGAGTGGCGGGGTGGCCCAGACGCTGCTTTGAGCGTCTGGGTTGTGCAACAACAAGAGGTTACAGAGGACACGCTCACCCTTCCATCCCTCTTGTTCCTGCGTCATCCAAACATCTAAAGCGATGTCTGGGCCACCCCGCCACAGAGCACACGAGAGTTGCTGAGGGAGGCTTGGCATGAGTACTTCGACGCTTGAACCAGACCCATTGGCGACGGCTCTGAACCTATCAGCTGATCGTTTCTTGGTGGAATTGGCCGATGGTCGCTCGTTGTCAGTGCCTCTGGCTTGGTATCCACGGTTGATGCAGGCCACCGAAACCGAACGTGCCCACTGGCGTCTGCTCGGCGGTGGATACTCGATTGAGTGGCCCGATCTGGACGAACACATCGGCATCGCGAGCCTGCTGGCGGGACACCGAAGTGGGGAAAGTGAGGCATCCCTCAAGCGGTGGATGGCCTCACGGTCAAGTCGTTAGCCGCGAGTATTTGCCCTCTCGTTCCAAAGCTCCGGCTTGGGAAAGCCGATCCCTGAAGCTCCGCTTCGCCGCGTGCCAGTCGACGTGTGAGTGTTCTTTGGCACGCAGACTCCCTTGTGGGAGTTCCGCTGACTGGATGTCTTCTGCGTGGATGCAGGCAAAACACCTGCACTCCCATGGGCTTCAACAGGGGCCGGTCAGCGGGTACGATGATTATCGGGCCGGTCTGTTGCGATTTCGATTCAGTCGCCAGATGGGGCGACGTGTGTTTTGTTTTGGAGGAGCGACGACGTGATGTACCGTCTTCCCTTGGTGTTCACTCCACAATCGGAGGGGGGCTATACAGTGACCTCCCCCGTGTTGCCGGAATTGCTGACCGAAGGCGATACGTTGGAGGAAGCGCACGCCAATGTCCATGACGCCTTCGAGGCTGTGGCGGAACTGTACGCCGAGGCGGGGCGCCCCCTGCCAGCCAGTATTTCCCTGCCCGCACCCGCCGAAGTGGTCTGGTCCGAATCGTTGGTCGGTAGCCCATGACATACCGCGAAGTGGCTCGGAGGCTGGTTGAATTGGGATGTCAAGAGAGACCTCGCCAAGGCGGAGGCTCGCATCGAAAATGGCACAATCCGACGACCAACCGCTCAACGGTCGTGCCAGACTGGGGTGGTCGGGATCTCAAACAAGGCACGGTGCGTGGGGCCGTTCGTCAATTGGGAATCGAGTGGTCCGCATTCGACAGCGAGTGAATCCCCTCATCGCCCGCTCGTTCCCAAGCTCCGGCTGGGGAACGCCTCTCCTTGAGGCGGGGTGGCCCAGACATCGCCTGCGGCACCCGGCGCGGCGACGCTTGGTGGCGGTCGAGACCGGTGGTATGCTGGTTTGCAGTTGTGGTGATCGATGGAAGGGGATGGGGCATGCCGGAAGTCAGCCGCTTTTTCGGGATCTCCATTCGCATGTACTACGATGACCACAATCCACCCCATTTCCATGCGATTTACGTCGGTGAAGAGGTGGAAATCGGCATTGATCCGCTCTCCGTGCTGCGCGGGCGATTTCCACGACGAGCGCTGGGGATGGTCCTGGAGTGGGCAGCTTTGCATCAACGCGAATTGCTCGATAACTGGCAGCTTCTGCACAGCGATCAGCCACCGCAAACCATCGATCCTCTGGACTAGGGGCCAAGACATGTTTCCACGAATCACTCGGGTTCGCCACGTGAAGGGCTACGAACTGGAACTCGGCTTTTCGGATGGCACGGTGGCCCCACTGGATTTTCGAGGCCGGATTGTCGGACGGGGCGGGGTCTTTCTCCCACTGGAAAACGTGGACTTTTTCTCGCAAGTCCGTGTGGATGGCGAGGCGGGTACAATCGTCTGGGCGAACGGCGTCGATTTCTGCCCGGATGTACTCTACGCTGACGCGACAGGGACCGCCATAACGGAATTGGGCGATGAACTGGAAGTCGCCTGACCCACACTCACGAATCGCCGAACCCAGCGCTGAACCCCGCCGGATTGAGCGATTGGTTACAGAACATCGTGAGTTGCTGAGGGATGCCTGGCATGAGTACTTTGACGGTTGAACCAGACCCATTGGCGACGGCCTTGACTCTGACAGCTGATCGTTTCTCGGTGGAATTAGCGGATGGTCGCTCGTTGTCAGTGCCTCTGGCTTGGTATCCACGGTTGATGCAGGCCACCGAAACCGAACGTGCCCACTGGCGTCTGATACGCCGGGTGCCACCGGTGACAGCACCCCGACCGCCGAAGAAGGGGTGATCTTGGGTGCCACTGTCGATTGCTGGGGACCGCCAGTGAGGATTAGTCCTACCAGAGGCAATTGCCATCCAGTCAAGCGGGGTGATCCACCACAGCCCAGGGTCGCGACAGCAGTCGCGCACCCTGGGAAACGGGCCGTCGCCCTACCCTGAAAGGGTTGCACACCGCGCGTCGTTTGTAGAACCCCTACAGGGTTCGCCAGAGTTTGACGTGTTACACCCAGGGTGCGCTTCCGCTGGTCGCGACCCTGGGCTGTGATGGGTCACCCCGTGGGGGTGCCGGAGAGCCACGTTCCGGTGGTGTCGCTGGCGCATAACCACCGGGCTAATCTCTGGCATCCCTACCGGGATGGAAGGCCACTCGTGGCTGGGGTCGACCAACGGGAGCCCCCAGCCCAAGTGCAGGATAACGGAGCGGGCGATTTATCAGATCAAGTCGTACGCGCGCCTCACTGGGGGCTGTGCTTCGCTCCGACCCCAGCCACCCAGCCGTGAAAAACGTTGCCCGCGTTGGGTGCCACTGCTTGCAGTCCAGTCTGTTAGAGCGAGGGGCTGGATGGCGGGGTCGCCCCGGGTGGGCTCGCTTTAGACCTTTATAGCATTCCCCCGCTCACCGGGATTGGTCGCTGCTCCGGGAGTGGGGACTTCCGACCATCCCAACGGACGGA
>JAYSUV010000034.1:0-2391 GCA_043718945.1 Planctomycetota bacterium | reverse complement strand
ACCATCCGTTCCGTCACCCCCGCAAACACACTCGCGTCGACCTCGCACTCCCGCTCCAACTCCGCCTTCCGCCTCTGCATCGAACCATCCATGGCTCTCTCTCCCCGGAACCCTCGAACCGCCACCCCTCACGAACCATCATCTTCCCACATCAGACATTATGATGAATAGACCAACTCGGGACAGTCGAATTAACGTGGATTAGTGTTCCAAATTTGCGACTGATGACCGATTCCGACACTGCTCTAATGCACGCGCATTCCGGGCTTGGCACCCGAGTCGGCGCGGAGCAGGAAGACTTCGCTGGCTCCGGGCCCGACGGCGAGGACCATGCCTTCGCTGAGGCCGAACTTCATCTGCCGGGGCTTCAGGTTCGCACAGCAGATCACCAACTGGCCGACGAGGTCTTCCGGGTTGTATGCCTTCTTGATCCCGGCGAAGACATTCTTGGTCACGTCGCCGCCGAGACTCAGCGTCAGTTGCAACAGCTTGTCAGCGCCAGCCACATGCTGAGCCGCCATGACCCGGGCGACCCGGAAGTCGGTCTTCCCAAGGTCGTCGACTGTGCAGTGTTCCACGACGAGGGCTTCCTTGACGAGTTCGTCGTTCGTGTCGCCAAACGAGTTCGGGACACCAAGCCCAAGGGTTGCAACCGGTAGGCTTTCTGGCTGACCGCTGACCGCTGAGGGCTGACCGCTTCTCTCCACCGGCTTCGACTCTTCAATCATCGCATCCACCTTTTTCTTGTCGACTCGTTTCATCATGTGCTGGTAGGGGCGGACCATCTGCCCCAGAACGGGTGTGTTGACATCGCTCCAGTGCTGGATCGGCACTCCGAGCAGTTCGCCGGTTTGCTGAGCGATACGCGGCAGTACCGGTGCGAGGTAGATCGCCAACTGGCGGAACAGATTCAGCCCCACGGTGCAGATGTTGCGGACCTCATCCAGCCGTGCGGGATCTTTCTTCAAGACCCACGGTTGTTGAGCGTCGATGTACTGATTGGCCTTGTCTGCCAGCGACATGATCTCGCGCAGAGCCGCGTTCGTGTCGCAGTTCTCGAACAGCTCGGCGATCTTTTCAGCGGCTTCAGCGTTCTCGCGGAACAGTCCACCGTCATCGGGATAGACCTCGGCCAGATTCTGCCCCTCGAGCAGCTTGGCGCAGCGGCTGGCGATGTTGACGAACTTGTTGACGAGGTCGGCGTCGACCTTGGTCTGGAAGTCGACCACGCTCAGGTCGAGGTCATCGACGCGCGGTCCCTGCTTCGACGCGTAGTAGTACCGCAGGTACGCCGGGTCGAGGTGCTTCAGATACGTCGCCGCACTGATGTACGTCCCCTTCGACTTCGACATCTTCTCGCCATTGACCGTCAGGAACCCATGAATGTGGACCTTCGTCGGCAACTGGAACCCGGCGGTGTGCAGCATCGCGGGCCAGAACAGCGTATGGAAATACGTGATGTCCTTGCCGATGAAGTGATGAATCTCAGAGTTCGGGTTCTTCCACCAGTCGTCGAGCTTCTCACCGGTGCGCTGGCACCACTCAGCGGTACTGGCGATGTACCCGATCGGGGCATCGAACCAGACGTACCAGTAGTTGCCGGGGCTGTCGGGGATCTCGAAGCCGAAGTATTTTGCCGGGCGCGAGACATCCCAGTCACGCAGCGTATCGGCCAGGAAGTTGTTCTTGAGAAAGTTCGCAATCTCGGGTTGCAGGGCTCCGCTGGTCTGCGTCCAAGTCGAGAGGTATTCATGCAGATGTTCGATCTGCACGAAGAGCTGGGTACTCGACCGCAGTTCCGGTTTGGCCCCCGAGAGCGTGCTGCGCGGATTCACCAGTTCGGTCGGGGCGTAGTTGGCCAGGCACTTCTCGCAAGCGTCCCCGTGCTGGTCCTCGGCCCCGCACTTGGGACAGGTGCCCTTGACGAACCGATCGGCCAGGAACGTGCCGACCTCCGGATCGAACAGCCGCTCGGCGGGCTTCTCGATGACAATGTTCGCCGAGCGCAGTGCCGCCCAGATCTCGTGACAGAGCTGGCGATTCTCCGGCGAGTTCGTACTCCCGTAGTTGTCGAACTCGATGTCGAAGGCACCGAAGTCGCGGATGTGATCGAGCCGCATATCGGCGATCATCGCCTCTTCGCTGCGGCCCTCCTGGCGAGCGCGGAGCATGATGGCCGTGCCGTGCGTGTCGTCCGCACAGAAGAACCGGCAGTGGTGCCCTCGCAATTTCTGGAACCGGACCCAAATGTCGGTCTGGATGTACTCGACCAGATGGCCGATGTGAATCTGGCCATTGGCGTATGGCAAAGCGGAGGTGACCAGAATCTGGCGAGGAGTCATGCGAGGTCCGGAACAGTGGTCGTAGAAAGGACGCCTACGTCCGTTCCTT
>JAYSUV010000330.1:0-4486 GCA_043718945.1 Planctomycetota bacterium | reverse complement strand
AGGAAATTCGAAATTTGGACGTTGAAAATGAACAACAATTCCATGCCTGCTCTCTAAAACCAATGGATTTCCTGCCAAATTTAGATGCGGAGGCCCTGGGAGTTCAGCCCTGACATGCTGGGCGGAGCCAGGTAGCCAGGTAGGTCAGGCTGTGCCTGAGCGATCAGGTGAAACCTGACCTACCTGAACTGGGGCCCCACATCACCCTGCGATTGATTTACTCAACAATCACATGGAATCGGACGAGTGCATATCGCGGTTTACCAGGCACCGGGACACCCTCATCCAAGAGGATCCGAAACTCGTATTTACCAGCCCTCTGAGGAGCCTGAATACTTCCTTTGATAAAAAGCATGTTGTCACTCTTCCATTCTCTCTGGAGAACTCCTTGAGCGACGCAAAGGTCGATAGTGCGGCCCCATTTGTACATTAATGGCTTCAGGAACATCGTCCGCCTGTGTTTTTTCACCGCTTTTCGGGACTGAAGAGATTGCTTGGGAGGCGGAAGCTCGACCCAATGATCCCGTGGGGTGGCAATCTCCCCTTCGAACGTCAGAGTGGCCCCTACGGTGGTAGTCACCGTGGTCTGATCCGAGATTCCATTCAAGGAAAAACGCTGCATGCTGGCAATCGCCGGTCGATCCGGAGCAGGCAAGGACCATGTGGGGGGGACCGGGGGGCCCCACTTCAGACGAGCATAATAAAATCCGCCCCCCGCGATCAACAGAAGTGATGCGATACCGAGGCCAACGAGGAGTTTTCTTGGACCAGTCATTAGAACTCAGGGAGCGTTTCTCCGCCATTGATCGATCCCAGTGACCGCCAGACCTTCGCGTCAATCGAATCGGAAACGAAGCGTACCGAGCCATCGCCCAACAGCACGTTCACTCCCCCCTCATGCAGACTCGAAGCTCCCACATAACCGCCGGGATGACCATTCGGCACGCTGGGCACAGGGCCGTTGACGCAGCCCGGCAGATTGGGCTGTATCAGATGCGAATATCCCAACTCCAATCCCCCAGCCATCCTTGCCGACCCGGACGCGTGCGCCAGTGGAAACTCCACAGTGATCCGATTGGCCGAAACGGCACACGCCTCCGCAAACGATTGGGAATCGCCATACTCTTGCGGCAGATACCACAAAAACCGGATCGGCGACTGCCTCGCTTCCGCAAGATTCGACTGCGCTTGCTGCACGGGGTGTATGCTGCCAATTCTTAGTCTCAGACATTCGGAAAACATAGCGGTTTGGCTCAGACCGTCCGAAACTTCCGAGAACTTCATCCGATCGACATAGATGCGTTGGAAGCCATTTTCGTGCAGTCCGTCGTCCAAGACCGAACCGCTACTGAGATGATACGAGACCACAACGCCACTACCTGCCAAGGGGTCGCTCGGGCAGCGATACAGCGCTGGGGCTTGCAAGCTGCGATATTCTTCTTCCGTGAATAGTTCCGTAGGAGGTTTAAGTTTGTGATACAGCGCGGTTTCCCCCATGTCTGGGAGTAAATCCAGCAAAGTGGAATGCGCTGGCAACGATCCGTGAGCATCGACGTGGTTGTGAGCTGCCAACCCGATCTGATGGAGATGGGACAGGCAGGACGCACGTCTTGCCGTGGCGCGAGACTGCTGGACGGCGGGGAGAGTGATCGCCACCAGAATGGCAACGATGCTAACCGAAACCAGCAACTCAACGACCGTGAAGCCATCGCGTTTGTCGATCGTTGCGTGATTCCGCATGGACGACTCTCCCCGGAAGACCATTACCAGATCGACTAGAACTCCCCGACACCCGTAAGCAGAGACGTGTCGATGTCGATGACACCATCGAAATGAATGACAGTACTATACAGGATTTCTCCCTGATCATTCTGAACTGCATTTTCGCTTGTCGCCTTGAACAGCTGCAAAACATACCTCCCGCCCACAGTCAGAGTGATTCCCGTGACTCGATAATTCGCCCATCCTGGAATACCCGAGGATCCCCTCCACTCCAGAGGTTCGAGATTATCCACTGGCTCGGGGGAGGTAGAAATGCCACCCACACTATCAGGCATGTAGTGGGGCAAGGTTGGATCTGGTGGAGAGCTTTGGGTGTTCGTAATCCAGTTCTCATCGTCTGGGAAAGCCAGCAGGAAGTAGTGCTTGCCGTCCACTCCCGCGTCCAGATATGGCAAGGAACCGGAGATAATGGGCGTTCGCTTTTCCGCAGTCCAAGTGGCGGGGCCGTCCTCACCACACCCATTCAACAACAGACAGACAGACAGACAAACAAATTCACTCTCATACTGATCTCGCAGGGAAATATGAACCTGACGGAAACATGGATCGCGGCGATTGACCCATACTGCAGAGAATTTAGCGAAAACCCTCCGACTGTCAAGAGCCATGTCGACGCGGATTTTCTCCAAGTGTGTGCGTCAGAAAAGTAGGCAGCCCAATCACCAGTTCGGGTAGGTCAGGCTTCGCCTGAGCGTTCTTTGGAGGAAGGCGTTGTGCGATATGATCGGCCCGATGGGACTGCGATGGGTCAGGTGGAAACCTGACCTACCGGATTGGCCGCTCGATCTAGTTTCAGCTCCGGTAGAAGTCGATCCAGCTCACGGTGATCGCCTGCGGGTTCGCTTCCAACAGGGCCTTGGGGATCTTGATCTCGAAGTAGCCGTCTTTGAGCGGGATCGTCTGTGTTAGCTTTCCGTCGCTGCCGATCAGACGAATTTCGGTCCAGAGCGGGCTGGTCGAATCGAGGGGTTTGTCTTCCGCGTCGTTCTGCCAGAGACGCGCGGGTTTGTCGCCGCCTTGACTGGAGACTGAGGCATGCAGCGTGATGTCGCCGCTTTTGATCTGGAAACTTTCCAGCCCGGTCAGGTGCAATCGCAGCACCATGCTTTCGGGCCACTCGGCAGCTGTGCGCTCGATGACAGCGTGGCTGATGCCGAAGGGGCTGTGGATGTCGAAGAGGGTTTTCTGCTGTTCGGCGGTCACTACGACCTTGTCGGTGTCTCGCTTGGTCGTGATCTTGAACTTGGGCGGCGGATCAGCGCTGTGGGCGAGGCCACTGAGCAGGCTGATCATGGTAACCACGAGGAGTAGCGAGAAACGATTACTGGTCATGTGATACTTCGCGTCGGCCAGATTGAGATGTACGACGGATGTCCTCGTCCGTCGAGTCCCGAGGTTTTCCTTACGGACGGACGAGGATGTCCGTCCTACGACATGTCTCATTTCTCCCCGTGACGGAACACCCCGGCTCACGCCGGGGGCTCGCCTGAGTTTACGCGACGCGTGAGAGTTCCGCATGGCTGATCGGGTGCAGGCAGTCGCGGTGTCCGTCGACTTGTTGACGGCTCAGGCGGTCGAGCCCCTCGGCGATCATCGGCATGGCGACGCAGAGTGCCTTGCGAATCTTTTTCGTTTGCAGCGAACTCTCTCCGGCACCGAACCCGGTCGGACGCTCGGCGATTGTCGTCTCCCCGCGCAGAGCCAGCCAGGGCAGATCGAACTGGTCGGCCAGCCGCTGGGCGAAGGTCATCGGGCTGACCCGCTCGGCTCCGGCGACGTGATAGATGCCGGTCAGTTCTTCTGAGACGGCTCGCTCGATGATGTCGGCCAAGTCCGAAGCGAGGATTGGTGTCGCGTGACGGATGTGGTCCTCGCCAACGACGCGGTGTCCCTCGATCTGCTGGAACAGTGTCTCGATCAACCCCTCACCAGTCGGGGACCAGCCGAAGGCGTTCGTGCGAATGATGAGGGTCTGGGGATGGGCCGCTTGCACCTGACGCTCGCTCTTCAGAATCGTGCGAGCAGCTGCACTTTCGCAGAGGGTTTCACTCTCCTCATCGTGAAACATCCACGGGGCGGTGAAGACGGCATCGGACGAGATCATCACGAACTGGATGCCCGCTTGATGAGCAGCTGCGGCCCAACTGGCGGCGAGGTCACTGCCTGCCTTGACGATGCGCGGACCGCTGGTGGCATCCCAACTGGAGCAGGACTCGGGGCCGCAGTAGAGGACGCAGTCAGGCTGGAACTCGACAATCTGCTCGGCGATTCCGGCCCCGTGTTCGGCGGGCTCGCCGTGGCAGCCTTCGATGTCGACCTCGTGATCGAACCAGACTCCGGCGACTGCATGGCGCTGGGCCGCGTGGACCGCTGTATTCGCACCCACTACTGAATCAATCCCGACGATGAACAGTCGTTCCATGTGCCGCCTCCCTGCGTGAATGTTGAGTCCTGTCTCGCCGTATCGCAGCGGCCACCGAGTGGTCGCAACTGCCTGGAGAGAGTCACCACAGCCATCCGATAGCGATGGGCACTCACTCTTCCGGCGAAGCGAGGCGACTATATCTATGAGGAAAACAAGCGACCAAGGTCAATCTGCAATTATTGCCGGAGTGCGCGGGGGGGATTGCAAATCCTACATGAGGAGGGGGGGAGGTTTATGGTTTATGGTTTATGGTTTATGGTTTATGGTTTATGGTTTATC
>JAYSUV010000329.1:0-4488 GCA_043718945.1 Planctomycetota bacterium | reverse complement strand
AATTCCCAGACAAACCACGGTGGGGGGAACCGGCGGCTAGCGCCGTGCCGCTCACTATAGTGGATCAGTGTTCCGTTTTCAGGAACCGGTCTAGCCCTTCGGCAGCTGTTGCGTGATGCAGTGAATCCCACCGCCACCTTCGCCCAGGACCGTGCCGTCGATGCCGATCACTTCGTAGTCCGAGAAGACTTCGCGTAGCACTCCCATCGGGCGTTTGTCTTGATCCCGCTTTTTGGCAATCGGAACCAGCACACAGTCGTTCCCGATGTAGAAGTTCATATGCGACAACTCCGAGTCGAGTGGCAGTTCGATAATCTCGAACTTGCGGCCTTTGGCGTCGGTGGCTTCTTTTAGGCGACGCTTCGCATCTTGACAGATCGCGTAGTTCGGATCGCTCTTGTCGGTGGTCATGTGCAGCAGCACCACTCCCGCCTCAGCGAAGGCCAGGATGCCGTCGATATGGCCGTCCGTCACCGGATCAGGCTCCAGTCCCTTGCCGAGCCAGATCACCTTCGTCGTGCCGAGCGAATCATTCAGTTGCTTCTCAATCTTCGCCCGATCTCCAGCTGCGTTGCGGTTCTTGTGCAGCAGGCACTGCTCGGTGGTGATGAGGGTGCCTTCTCCGTCGAGCGCGACAGCACCGCCTTCGAGGACCAGATCGATCGGGTACATCGGCAGGTCGAGATGCTCGCACAGTCGCCCCTTCAGCAACGCATCGTCGCCGTAGGGAGGGAACTTGGCTCCCCACCCGTTGAAGGTGAAACCCGCCACGCGTCGTTCACCCTTTCCGTTCACCAGCACCATTGGCCCCGTGTCCCGCGCCCAGCCATCGTTGACCGCGAACTCAATCAGCTCGATCTTCTGGCTCAGGATTTTACGAGCGAGTTTCGCCTCCGTGGGATGCACGACCATCAGCACCTTCTCGTACTCGCTAAGCGTGTTGGCCACGTCCGCCCACTGCCCACGGACATCTTCGAGAGGGATGCCATACCCCTTCCAATTCTGCGGTGGCGGCATGACCATGATCGTCGACTCATGCTCCTCCCACTCGCCGGGAAAGCGGAAGCCATCCTTTGTGGGCGTCGAGTCGGTAATCAACTTCGCCTTGGTCGGCTTGTAGTCGGGCATCTGGCTCAAGTTCCTCTCCTCGGCATGGACATGAGTGTTCCAGCCCGCCCAAGCCGCAGCTGTACAGGTCGAGCGAGCCAGGAAATCACGACGATTCATGTGGCCTTCTCTTTCGTGGGATAGGCTTCCAGCCTGTCGGATGGTGGATTGGAGTAGGATGTTGACATTAACGGCCATGACTGGCCAGCCCGCTGCGCCAGCAAGGGCCGCGTGCTAGAAACCGCTGTTTGCACCGCTCGCAGCCGATCATCGATTGTCGCCGTTTTCTCCGAAAAATGACGCCGTTTTATTCCGCGACAAGCGACTCCTCATCGCGCGTCCAAAATTGACACATTCCGTGAGCGGCACGGCGCTAGCCGCCGGTTCTTCTGAGCGTTGTTCGTGGGGTCATCACGAGGTTTAAGAGGACACGGGCAGCGGAACCGGCGGCTAGCGCCGTGCCGCTCACTAGAGTGGATCAGTGTTTCGTCTTGAGGAACGCTTTCACATCCAGTTCCCCGGCACGAATCGTGAGGGCTGGGTCAGTGGTGGTCAGGCCGTAGGCCCCGGTGGTCCAGCGGTAGGCCGCCTGGAGCTGGGCCTCGTCGAGAACCTCACCCCCGCCGGTCACGCCGCCTGCGATGGTCAGCGGACGCGGGGAGATCAGGGCTGCGATCTGCGGGATGTCGCCGACATCGCGCAGGATGCCGGGGGCCATTAGGCCGAGTCGCTGGCCGCGATAGGGGACATCACTGATGTAGCTGGCGAGCGAATTCACGGTGGCCACATGGCTGACCCGAGAGTCTGCCGCAGCCGCGTGAACGACGACTGGCCCCGCAGTCCCCACGCCAATCAAAACGACGCTCTGATTGTAGAACCTCGATAGATGAAATAAATCGACGCCCGATTTTTCCTGGGAGTTCTCCACGTCCTTGAACGTCGCAGGCAGAGCGGAGATCGCACGCTGAACGTCATGAGTCCATTGACCAATAAGTGGACGCCCCACCCATAAGCCCCATTCACTCGAATTATGATCCGGGGCACTTCCAATCTTGTCGCCCGCTGGGGCCTTGTCCCCCAACGCCCGCAACTGCGGAATCATCACTGACCATTCCAGAGCCAGGCATTCTTTTCGAATCCGATCGACCTCTTCCGCGTTCTCTGCATCCAGGTTGACGATCAGGACTACGCCGCTGCCCCACTTTTCGGGATCGCGGACGTAACACTGAGCGGAGAGGGTCACTCCCGGCTCGCTTTCGTAGGTCATCGTGTACGGGGCGATCTCCTCACTGTTGCGTTTGAGTCCTCGTGAAGGCTCATCGGCCCGTGGATTGTTCTTGAACACACTCGATTGCAACAACCTCTCGCGCATCTTCGGCTGCAACACCTCCCAAGCCTGTGTATCCACCGGCTCCTCAATACCCTGCACCAACCGCTCACCTTCCCCAGCGGCGAACATCGGCAGCGTGATCCAATTATTGGGCCGCGTGTCGCCGGGGTAGCAGCGGATTGATTCGGCGTCTTCGAGGGTCATGGCCGGGTCGGGGAGCGGGGAGCCGTCGCCCTCACCCTTGAGCTTCAGCGTCATCCAGCCGTACATCCGCTCGCGCATCGTTTTGCTGTAATCGTGGCCGCAGTCGAATACGGTTTGTTGCAACTCGGCGGGTTGGCCAGCGAGATCGAAGAACGTTTGCGCCACGGCCAGCGACTTGCGAGCCTCTTTCACGGAGAACTGGTTCGCGTCCTTCGTGGCGTTGAAGATCATCAACCCGCGCGGGGCACACAGGCCGAGGATCTCTCCCTCGCAGCACCAACTCGCCGCACCGGGTACGACCTCGCACATGCAGCACGCGGCCCCGAGGTAGGCGTTGTACGTCCCCACCGAGCAGACCGGCACGACCGCTTTGAACCGCGTGTCCCAGGCTCCGGCGTACATCGTCTGGTTCCCGCCGCCGCTGGCTCCGGTGATCCCGATCTTGTCGGGATCGACCTCGGGACGACTCTGCAAGTAGTCGACCGCTCGCATGTTCTCGTACACCTGAATCCCCGACAGCGGCTTGCCCGTCGGCAGCAGCGTGGCAGCTGTCATCTCGCCGTGGTACTCGCCGAGGGCCTCACCGACCCCGCGTTCCCCGGCCCCGAAGGCATCGACCGCCAGCACGAAGAACCCATGCTTGGCCAGGCCAATGCAGCGGGCCTGCACCTGCGGAGCTTGCTTGGCCTCCTTCCAGTGCCCGTGTACGCACAGCACCGCCGGGAGTTTTCCGTCTTTCTTCGGGACGTAGGCATTAGCTGTCATCCACACGCCGGGGAAGGTCTGGAGCAACAACCGCTCCAGCTTGTACCCGTCGCGGTCGATCTCCCCGAGCTTCTGCGGAGCCAGATCGCACGGCACCTCCGGGAACCCGCCCCACGCTTCATAGAGCCGCTTGCGAACGACGGCCAGCCTGCGTTGAGCCGCCGCCAGATCCGGCAGCGGTGCCCCACCAGCTGCGACATCGCGCTGAGCCGAGGCTCGGATGAATTCGAGATAGGCGTTGTTCTGTGGCTCCTCGGCGAATGCCAGTGACTGCACACTCAGCCACAGCCCGAGAAGCACTCCGCATCGATTCCAGCGTCGATTCAACATTCACCAACTCCTGTGAAAATTGCGCGATCGCGGTGGGCCAGTCAGCACGCAACCGCTTATCGAACGCAGCATATCGACCACCGCAAATCTATGCGCGTGAGCACTCGGTCTGGACAGCTGTTCGACGTTTTACAGGGAGCACGACATCGTACGAGTCGTCATCTCCCGGCTGTGGGAGACACGAATCGGATCAGGGGGTTCGAGGTCATGGCTCAAGACAACAACGAAGATCTGGCGGTTGGCGGTGAGTCTTCCTCGATACTGCTGACGAAGCCAAACCGCTCGGCCGAGACCAACGGGCGCAATGTCATCCAGAATCTGCTGGCCGTTGTTGGCGTCAGTCTTCCAGCGGTCAGGAATGACACATTTGTGAGCCGCCAGGCGCTGCGCCGCGAGCTGATGCTTTGTCGCGAATGCCCAGCCTCGTTTCGCGTCGAGCTGCGGCACATCGACTTGGCGCACATAAAGCAGCGAGCTCAGCGACAACGCGATCACGCCCCACGGCGAATGCTTCGCCAGCCACGCCAGCGAGACCGAGGCCACGCAACAGCTCTACGGCCTCGACGACCCGGCTATCAAAGAGTTCGGGATGCAAATGCTGGCGAGCCGCCGGTTGGTCGAGCGCGGGGTGCGTTTCATTCAGGTCCAGCACGGGGTTGGCCTGGCCTGATGAAACGACGTTTGTCGCACCTCCAGTTTCGTGAATCGCCGGTGCCCCCGCGCCACAAATTAACAGGCCAGACTCCGCGCCG
>JAYSUV010000328.1:0-1660 GCA_043718945.1 Planctomycetota bacterium | reverse complement strand
TTTCGCCGGACGCTTATCGCACTGCTTGCGAACTGATTCCAGTTCAGCTGCTCTGATTCCGTAGCGTATCGCCCTGCGCAGGGTGGTGTGCTGCGCTGTTTATCTCCTGCCATCTCTGGCGCAGCGGGACTGCTGCAGTACGTCTCATGGAAGAATACTTACGAACTTTCATCCCTCGAGGAATCACTCATGTCTCGGCATTTTTCCATCCCCACCGCGTTGCGTATGGTCCCCAACACTCTCCTGCGGCAGTTCTTCACCCAGCTGCTTCATCCCGTCGACGGCATCGACTGGACTCACCTGGGCGAGCGAGAAGTGGAGGGCCTGGTGCATCTCCTGCGCAGCTGGCCCGACGATGCACGGGAGTTCGTGGAGGGAGTGTTGCGGAACGTCTTTGAACTGGCGTGCGAAGCGGGACTCCAGGCTCTGCGGGAGGCAGCCACAGAACTGCACCAGCAGTCCCATGTCCTGCCCGCGATGTCGGATGGCAGCTTGTATCAGCGGGCGATGTGGGCTTGGCTCGAAGCCCCCGAGGTGTTCGAAGCCGCGCTGGCCTACTACCAGATTGAGCACCGCCACGGCTGGCGCAGGCGAGATGATCTGCCCCAGGTGAAACCTCGCACGGATCGTCATGCTCTGGAATGCCTCGGCAAGGACATCTCTCTGCTGTTGCTCAGTGAGCAGGGACGGGGCCAGCACTGCACGGTGGAGTACTTTCAGCGGGAAAACGGGATCGATTACTTCTGCTGCTATCCCGACGACTTCGTGCAGACAGTCTCCTTGCATGACGACGGGGGGCAACTCACGACCCGCTCGGTGCGACAGACGTTCGAGATTGTGTTCGCGTATCACCAAGCCACGGGCACGTTGGAGACATCCGCCGCGTTGCCTCCTCACATGAAAGGTCCGCTGGAGGAATCGTTTGCGTGGATGATCCTCGATACGGGGCTCGGCCCGCGTGTCCCGCGTCAGGTGTATCACCTCGATCGACTGAAGGATCGCGGCTTCCAGCTCGACACGATTCCGACCGACGAAGTGCAGGTGGAACTCAAACGGGTGAGGCTCGACCTCCCTGATCACAGCCGCAGGATCACCCTGGAGTCCCGCGACGGCGAATCGTATGACGTACTGCGCATGGTGGATGAGTGCCTGAACGAGGATGAGGTGCCTCGCGACAGGATCCAGATCACCTCCGCCACGCTGCGATTCCTGTTTCGGCGAACCGCTCATCGTCGAGGCGGCTCCGTGACGATCGATGTCTCGGCACCGAATGTCTGCAACTTACGGAATCAGTCTCCAGAGCGGGCCGAGGTCGTCCGTCGACATCTGCGGATGTGGAGGATTGCCCATGATTGAGACGGCGAACGTCGGTTGGGAACAGGTTCTCTGGACGATCGACTCGCGTCAGTCGGTGATTCATGGGGATGCCATTCGCGATTGGCCACCGGCATTCGTCGACCAGCTGGCGACTGCTCGCCTGCTCGCGGAGCTGCCGATGGGGGAGGAGATTGCCTGCCCGGAGTGCCCGGAGGCTCCGTTTCGGCGGGTCATCTATCGGGATGGCCCGCAGGGCGTTCGCGCCATGCTGAGTTGTCCCCAGTGCGGTGTCTACGAACTGCCGCTGGGGTTGCTGCGTCGCTGGCGGGTCGAGCGTCTGGCC
>JAYSUV010000327.1:0-4492 GCA_043718945.1 Planctomycetota bacterium | reverse complement strand
CTGAAGCTGTACACGATGCCGGTTCATCAGGGTGTCTCGTGTGCGGAATTGTATGAATGCGATGAGAGTGCGTTTCCGTCGGCTCATGATATGTGCGTGGTACTGTGCTCGTGGCGTAGCTGATTGCCACCCGGAACAGCCTCAGCGGAATCGCTGACTGGCTGATTCCAACCATTCCGGTTTTCCCGGTTTCGGCGGAATCTCATTGTGATGCTCTCGATGAGCCTGCGATCCTGGCGCGTCATCTCATGGCTGCGCGGATTCTCGCTTCGATGGATTCTGCCATCCCCCTAGACGAAGCCTCGCCATTGCCGCGAGGCAGGAGTAGATCATGTTTCCCATTCTCTCTCGTGGCGCATGGGCGTCAGCGGTTGTGGCCTGCGCGTGCTTGGTGGGCTGCGGCGAACAAAGACCGGCAGCTGCTCCAACTGTGGAGCAGAAGGCCCCAGCGGTGAGTGCTGTGACACCCGCCGTTCCTGATGCGTCTCCTGTGATAGTGACTGACACCTCGGAGCACGGCCACAAGGCCGGATCTCATGGAGGAATCATGGTCTCACTGGGACGAGACAGCTACCACGCGGAAGCAGTCTTCGAGAAGGGGGGCGTCCTGCGGCTCTACACGCTGGGCAATGACGAATCGCGAGTCATTGACATCGAACAGCAGACCCTCAAAGCCTTCGTGAAGGCAGAAGGCGATTCAGCCTCACAGCCGTTTCCGATGGAACCCGAGGCTCAAGAAGGGGATGCGGAAGGTCGTACGTCGCAATTCACGGGTCAGCTGCCGGAAGGACTCGGTGGCAAGAAACTCTCCGTCACGATTCCCAACATTGTCATTGCTGGCGAAAGATTCCGCATGGGATTCGAGTCAGTTGCGGAAGGACATGCCGAGGAGATGCCCGATAAAGTGGCGGATGAGGCCGAGCGAGAACTCTATCTCACCCCTGGAGGGAGCTACAGCCTGGAGGACATCCAGGCGAATGGGGGAGTGACAGCCTCCGTCAAGTTTGTGGGACTCAAATCGTCGCACAACATGTTCCCCAAATCGGGCGACAAGATTTGCCCGATTACCCAGACGTTGGCGAATCCTCAATTCACATGGTTCGTCGGTGGCAAGAGCTACGAGTTCTGCTGCCCGCCATGTGTGGATGAATTCGTCAAGCTGGCGAAAACCTCCCCGAACGAGATCAAGGCCCCCGAGACCTACGTCAAACTCTAGCCCGGATCACCCTTGCCAAGACTTCGCCGCCCTGTCGAAGCATTGGCTGAACATCACCGCAGAGCACTCCCAGTGTCGTTTGTATCGACACTCACCATGTGTTCTTCATGTCTGGAAAGATAACCCATGAACCCTCTCAAACTCGTCGTCGCGTCGCTGGCCCTGTGCCTGGGGCTCACGACCACTGTGTCCGAGTCAGCAGCCGCAGACGACGCAAAACTCGTCACCTCAATCTCGATTGAAGGGCTGCACTGTGCGGCCTGTGCCAAGAAGGTCGAAGGCAAGCTGAAGACCGTCAAGGAGGTCGCCACAGTCAAGATCGATGTCAAAGCGGGAATCGCGACGGTGACCTCAAAAGTCGACAAGTTCCTCTCTCCTCGGGCCATGTGGGAGGCGGTCGAGAAAGCGGGCTATACGCCGACCCAGCTCGATGGACCGAGCGGCAGCTTCACCGAAAAACCCAAGTCTTAGTGTCCACTGTGTGGGGGCCGGTTAGCGCTCGCGTCGGCCCATTCACTTCTTTGTTCGTGTCAAACCTCCTGTTAGGAACTCTCATGAAACGCCTCTGTTTGATTGCTGCCGCTGTGTGTGGACTCGCATTCTCGCTCGTCGGATGTACTGGAGCGCCGAGCGCTCCCTCTGCTGGTTCGAACGTCGATCCGAAACAGGCAGCGACGCTCGCAAAACTCAGTGACGAAGACCGCGTGTCCGCCACTGCACAAGGCTACTGCGCCGTGATGGCCTCTGAACCGTTGGGTTCGATGGGCGTGCCGCTCAAGCTGTCCATCAAAGACCAGACGATCTGGGTCTGCTGCAAAGGCTGCGAAAAGAAAGCCTTGTCGAATCCCGAGCAGACACTGGCCAAGGTTGCGGAACTGAAGGCCAAAGTGATTTCGGACCAGTCGCGGTAGTCGATCCGCTCAGCACTCCTGGGGGTAACTGCCCTCGATCCGTTGCCTACTCACTGTCCCTCCCGTCCCAAGTCTAGGAGTCATTTCCATGATGAGTCGTTGCACGCTGATCTGGGCGATTCTGTTGCTGTGTCCGCACCTGGTTCGGGCGGACTCGTCTCCGCTGACTCTTGCCTCGGGCGAACTGAAAAATGCACCCCGACAACCGCAGGTGTTCGTCTCGGACGACGGTACGGTGGATGTCGTGTGCGCGGTCGACCACGAAATTCGCCTGACCACCTCGCACGATCGGGGAGCAATCTTTAGCGCTGCCCCGAGTGCGATCCATTGCCCCAATCTGTCCCTCGGAATGCGTCGCGGTCCGCGTGTGGTTCGGACTGGTACGGCTGTGGTGGTGACAGCCATTGGAGGGAAGCAAGGCAAGGGACGGGACGGAGATCTGCTGCTCTGGCGGTCGACAGATGACGGGACCAGTTGGTCTGACGCAATTCGGGTCAACGATGCTCCCGACTCTGCGCGCGAGGGCTTGCATGGCATGGCCGCTGGGCCGAATGGTGAAGTCTGGTGCGTCTGGCTCGATTTGCGGAGTGGGAAGAGTGAAATCTACAGCGCGGTCAGCAGCGACGATGGCCAGACCTGGAACGGGAATGTGCGGGCCTACCGTTCCCCCGAGGGAAGCGTTTGCGAATGCTGTCATCCGTCGATCATTGGCAGGCCAACGGGTGGCGCGACTGTGATGTTTCGCAACTCTTGGAAGGGGAAACGCGACATGTTTCTGACCACCACCGAGGACGGCGTTGCGTTCAATAAGGGACACCAACTTGGCCAAGGGAGTTGGACTCTTGACGCATGTCCAATGGATGGGGGCATGCTGGCTTTCGATGGCCAGAAAGGACTCGTCACGGTCTGGCGACGTGACAACGAGGTGTTTGCCACGCTGGGTGATGGAAAAAAAGAGCGGCGACTGGGATATGGGCAGCAACCTTGGGCCGCGTGGTCAGCAGCGGGGCCGGTCATGGTCTGGACCGGTGGCCGCGAAGGGGCGTTGTCGATGCAGATTGGCTTCCCCGGAAAGGTTCAACAGCTCGCCACGACCGCCCGAGATCCCGTCGTCGCTTCGAATCCGCTGTGCGATTTCGCCATCGTCTGCTGGGAAGCGAAACAAGGCAGTACGGCGACCGTGATGGCGCAAGTGATTGCGACCCCGGCTGGCAAATCCAAGGACAAGTAGTCGTGCGGGCGTCCGCTGTGATAACAACACTCTCAGGAGATCATGATGCGCGTTTGGATTGCGTTGAGCTTGATTGCGGTCACCGTCGGATGTTCCGGCAAAGGCGACAGTCCCCCTCCGGCGTCGGCTCCCAAGGCGAATTCTGCCAGCCACGCTGAACATGCTCTGCCGGAGGAAGATCACAGTGCGCACAGCAATCACGGTGGCCACGGGGAAATGCCGATGCCAGCGGCGACCGCCCGTAAGCTCGTCGTGAAGACCGAACCGTCGCAGCCACAAGCCGGAGAAGCGACACAGCTGCTGCTCCAGATTCTGGATGACAATGGGCAGCCGATCACGAAGTTCGCATTGCTACATGAGAAGCTTGTGCATTTGATTGTTGTGCGAGAAGGACTCGACGAATTTTCGCATCTGCACCCGCAGGTGGATGCGTCGGGAAACATCACGATCGAGCATGTGTTTCCGAAAGCAGGCCAGTACCGATTGTTTGCAGACCATCAGCCAAAGGGACAAACTCCAGGGCTGGCGCGAGGCGAACTCATCGTTGCTGGTGATGACGAATCGGCGGCGGCGCTCGTCCCGAATGCGTCCGATGAAGTCGCCGTGGGCGAGATCAAGGCTCATGTCGCCTTTCAGCCGGGCGATCAGGAGACGATGGTCCGATTTCAGCTTGTCGATCCGAGCGGTCAGGTGGTCAGCAACTTGCAGCCGTATCTCGGAGCGATGGGGCATCTGGTCATCATCAGTGCCGATGGTGCCGAGTATGTTCACGCTCACCCATTGAGTGAATTCCAGACGGCCCCCGAGGGAGTCGTCGAGTTCGCGGCTCATTTTCCGAAGCCCGGTCTCTACAAGGCGTGGGGCCAGTTCCAACGTCACGAGACTGTGTTCACGGTGCCGTTCGTGTTGCAGCACACAACCGCTCACCCAGCGGCTCATTGAGGAGAGGATCAGGCCATGTGTGGAATGCCTTGCAAAGGTTGGGTTCGCTGGTGCTCGCTGCTGGCGATTCTTGTCACTGTGTCCGCCGATGCGCATGAAGGCCATCAACCGTTGCCGACAAAAGGTGTGCAGATCGATGCTCAGGCAGGACATCTCACACTCAGTCGAGCGGCTCGCGAAGTCCTCGATGTG
>JAYSUV010000326.1:0-1665 GCA_043718945.1 Planctomycetota bacterium | reverse complement strand
GTCTTCGAACAGCCTCTCTGGGACGGGCGATCGCGTGGGCAGGGAAAATGCCCGGCCTCCCTGTGATCTCCTCGAGAACTCTCAACGCCGCGAGCCTGCTCGCGGCGTTGTTGTATTCATGGACGTAAAACGGGATGCTAGGGTGGCTAGGCGAGGAGCCTGGCTGATGATGAGGGTGACATCTCTTACTGTCCGGTCGCTTGAATCCGCTTTCCCGATGAGTCCGCGTGTCTGCCAAAATTGAACCCCAGCTGCTCCGGCGGCTGACTGTCCGGCGAATTCTGGAGTTGCTCCAGGAACACGGCCCCTGCTCTCGTGCGGATTTGACGCGACGGGCTGCGATGTCAGCGCCGACGATTTCCAAAGCCGTCGATTCCCTGCTGGAATCCGGCCTGATTGAAGAGGGCGAGGCCCGCCCCAGCAGCATCGGTCGCCCCGCCCGTATCCTGCGACTGGCCAAGGAGAAGGTGCAAGTCATCGGCATCGCTGTGGACTCTGCTCGCTGTGTGATGGTCACAGCTGGCCTGGATGGCTCGATCAACTCGGAAGGAAGACTATCGGCCCCCACTCCTCGTTCTTATTCGGCACTTCTCGACACTTTAGAGACGCTCGCTCGCCAATTGATTCGGCCCGAAGTCGCCACTGTCAGCATCGGGTTAAGCATGCCGGGGCTGATTCGCAGCCGGGCCGGGGTGTCCGTCTTCTCCCCGAATCTGCATCTGACCGACGGTAAAACTCCCGCGCGGGATCTGCAAGATCGAATCGGCATCAACTGTACACTGATCCAGGAGAATCACGCCCTGTCGCTGGCCGAGCGGATGTACTACTCGTCCGAGTCTCTGGATGATTTCGTGATGCTGGATATCAGCACGGGGCTGGGTTTGGGGGTCTTCACCGGAGGACGCTTGCTGGAAGGTCATACCGGGTTGGCTGGAGAACTCGGTCACATCACGATCGATCCGCACGGACGGCTCTGCGGTTGCGGCAATCGAGGGTGCCTGGAGACGGTGGCCACTGACACCGCCTTTGCCACCCTGATTTCAGAACGCCTGGGCAGTTTGCACGACATCGAGCAGATCACTCACCTAGTCCAGCAGGGGGAGTTAGTCGCCGACGTGGAACTGCGAAAAACCTGCGAGTCCCTGTCGATCGCCATCGCTGCCGCGATCAACCTGTTCAATCCGGCCACCTTGCTGATCCATGGGCGACTGTTCGAGATCCAGGACGGGCTGTTCGAGCTGACGGTCGAACTGGTCCGGCGGCGGGCCTTGGCTCCCTCGCTGCAGGACTGTCATATCCAGAGAGCCCGGTGTACCAAGTTACAAGGGGCCGTGGCCACGGCGGTCTACTCGCTGACGGATGCACTGGGGCCGACTTTGAAATAGAGCCTTACTCGTGCTGATTCGATGGAGGAGAGCCCTCTGGAGATGGATTGTGCCTCTGGGGCACGGGCTTCCAGGGCGAGTGTTTTCTGCGGAAAGTCCGGCTTTGTCCCGCCAGAGACACTCGACAATAGCCCACCGTGTCAACGCTGGGAGAGTGTCCCCAACCAGCCGACAAGTCCCCCTATCTCGGATTATTCACGGCCACATTCTGGGGTATCCGATTCTTGGTTTTCGCAAGGTGGGCCCTGGGCGGGCGGACGGGGAGCGGGCCCTCGGAGGG
>JAYSUV010000325.1:0-13273 GCA_043718945.1 Planctomycetota bacterium | reverse complement strand
TGTCGGTATGACTATGGCTGCGAATGATGGAGAACTTGTTGGCGAGTGGAGCGCAGTGGCGACAATGCTCGCCGAATTGAATGCCGGGCAGAGCCGTGGAGATGGCGTGGAACGGACCGCGGATTTCGCTGGGGGCGTCGGGCTTGGGATCCCACATATCAATCTGCGGCGGCCCGCCTTCCAGAAAGATGAACAGGCACGCTTTCGTCTTGGCTTCGGGCTGACCGGAAGCGGCACTGTCGTCAGCGGCCCGCAGCAGATGCGGGAGCGACAGGCCCCCCAGGAGCGATGTCGCTCCCAGTCGCAACGTGTGGCGACGACTCACCCCGCTACACAGGCGATGAGCGTTTTGACCAAACTGAAAGTTGAACATGGGACCTCCGACGGAAAGCTCTCGCTTTCCTCAATGGTTGTACAGGAACTCTTTCGTATTCATCACCGCCCACAAGACATCCTCGATGGCCTGATGACGTGGTGAGTCAGCGACGGAGAAGGCACTCAGAACTACGGAGCGCTCTTGCTCCGTGGGGAAGCGGGACAAGGTACTCAAATAGATCTCTTCGACAATTTCGGCGTCCGACTTGGGAGAACTTGCCAGACGACGGGCCAACCCCCCGCGACTCGACAGCTTGTCGTTGACCTCCGGGGAGTTGAGCAGATGCAACGCCTGCGAGATGCTGGGCTCGTTACTGCGTTCGCATTCGCAGACTGTCGTACGGGCCGGGCGACCGAAGATGCGGAAGAAGTACGAGGGCATGCGGTTGTCCCAGACCTGAATCGCACGGACCCCGTCGGGCCATCCATTGAATTTCTCGGGAACGCCCGTTGTCTGACTGAGGGCATCGAGCAGCACCTCGGCGGGCATCGCTCGGGGCCGAACATGCGAGAAGTGCTGGCGGTCGTCGCGATTGGTGTCGCTGGCCGGTCCCAGTTGATAGGCCCGCGAGTTCAACAATAGCCGGGTCAGTGCCTTGAGGTCGTATCGCGACTCGCGCAGGTGAGCGGCCAGCGCATCGAGCAGTGGTTCATTGGTGGCCGGGTTGGTGGCCCGCTGGTCATCGATCGGATCGACCAGGCCCCGTCCAAAGTAGTTGGCCCACAGGCGATTCGCGATGGCCCTCGCGAAGAACGGGTTCTCGGGGGCTGTCATCCATGTCGCCAATAGTTGTCGGCGGTCAGGCACGCTGGCGAAGTTCGCTGTCTCAGCACCCAAGGCCCGCGCGGGAACCGGCGTCTTGGTTCGCGGATGCGGCAAGTCGGTCCCGCCGCGCGAGACGATCGACTCGGTCCCATCGGGCAGACGTTTGACCGTGACGCCCGTGAAGAACCCAGCCAGTGCCGCGTAGTCGTCCTGGCTCCAGCGCTCACTCGGATGATGATGACACTGGGCGCATTCGATGCGGACGCCCAGGAACAGTTGGCTCACGGCACGGCTCATGACCTCGGGCGTGTCAAGCGTCTTGAAGAACGCGGCGGGGGATTCTCCTTGAACCGGCCCCTGCACGGTCAGGATCTCGCGGGCCATCTCGTCAAACGGGCGGTTCTCCCGGAACTGTTTCCGCAACCAGCGCGTCAGCCCGACTGTGCCTTGCGAGGTGATCTTAATCTTGTCCGCTTTGAGCATGTCCGACCACCGCATCGCCCAGTAGTCCGCATACTCCGGGCGTTCCAAGAGCGAATCGACCAATCGAACCCGCTTGTCGGGAGCGGCATCCGCCAGGAACGCCCGGGCTTCGTCCGCCGTGGGCAGCGTTCCAATGACATCCAGAGAGGCCCGCCGCAGGAACGTCGCGTCGTCGGCCAAATCGCTCGGCGGAATGTTCAGCCGCTGCCATTTGTCCCAGGTGTGCTTGTCGACGAGATTGTGTTCGACCCGCGCGGGGAGCGTTCCACCGATCCGTGGCAGTGCGACGCGACAGACAGCCACATGTCCCAAGTACCGCACCAGAATGGCCGCTTCCCCATGGATCTCACTGGCCTGGATGAGCCCCCTCGCATTGACCTCACAGACGTGGGAAGCGTTCGTGATGTAGTCGGTCTCGATTGTCGCACAGCGGCGGACTCCCGCATCGTCGATGGCCGTGACACGCAGTTGCTGCGTCCCGTGAGCTGCGATGACCAACTGAGCTGGCTCGACTTCAATGCCAACGACGCGTCGTTCGTGAGTGACCGTTCGCGGAGCCCCGGCACCGATCCACCTCAGCAGTCGCTCATATTGCGGGCCCTGCGGTTCAATCTTGCGACCACCTCCATGCGGCAAGGCCGCCGTCGCCTTGAGCAGCAGTATGCTCTGTTCGGGAGTGGGGAATGAGATCCGTCGCCCTTTGGTCTCTTTGGCGATGGCATCGTGATCGGAGTCGGAGTCAAACCCCAACAGGCTCAACTTGAAACCGTTTTGCCCCTCAGCCTTGCCGTGGCATCCGCCCGAGTTGCAGCGGGCCTTGGTCAGAATCGGCTGAACCTCGTGCTCGAATGAGACCGGTTCCGGTCGCTGAATCCCGGTGATCTGAATCGGAATGACCACCTCGTGGCCGCCATGTCTGACAACGATTTGCGACTCCCCTTCGCGGACCGGGCGCACGAGTCCCTCAGCGTCAATTCGTACGAGTCCGTCAGACGGCGCGATGAATTCGGCTTCCCGCGTGACATCCCGGAGCAGATCGCCCGTTCGCTCAGTCACCAAAATCTGCTGAGACGCCTCGGGCCGATCCAGCAGAATCCGGACCGGGCTGACGCTCACCTGAGCTTCCGCAGACACTCCACAGAACATCAGCCACAGCATGACGGTACAAACAAGGATCACGCGGCAGGCAGCCATGGGCTCTGTCTTCCCAACATCAGCCAACATTCGAGCGAAAAAGATGCCGAACTCACTTCAACGTCAGTTTATCTGAATCACGGCAAAGGGCAATAGGGATTGAGTGTTAGCCCCCTCTTCCAGAGGTGTCATCGAGCTGTTTTCTAGACAAGAGGACATCCGACTCTCCGCAAACCAATTGATCATTTGCATCGTGTTTCGATCGCACAACGGGGTGTCCCGATTGCTTGTACCGACGATGCCAGAATCCCGCTGGGAGCGGGGGCTGAGGCAGCCGGTCACACTTGTCTGACACATGGGATAGGCTTCCAGCCTGTCTTTTTGACTGAAGTTGACAGGCTGGAAGCCTGTCCCACGGTCAGTTATCTCTGACCGCTCGTCTCTTCAATGCCAAAGTCACTCTGGCAGCCCGGGTTCACCGGCGCAGAAGGCCCCCATCGCTCACCGATGTCGAGAAGCGTCGCTGGTGACGACGCTCCTCAACCGGGATGCCTTCTGTGCCCCGGTGACGATCAGCGCTGGGGCGGGCTGGCCTCGCGAACCACGGCTCCGTGTTCGTCGCTGAGGATCAGCAACGAGAACCGTTCGACGGCGTCGAGTTCATTCGTGTTCAGCGACGTGTAGTCAAACCGCCCGCGCAGGTCGGTGTAGCCATCCTTGTAGAACCGCACGCTGCCGTCCTGCATGCGGGCGTAGGCTTTGACGTAGACCTTGGACAGCGGTTGGGCCCCCTTCCCGTGCGTGACGCGGACCTGGCCATAGGTCTCGATGGTCTGCACAGCGAGGGCGTTCGAGTAGTACGCCTGGGACTTGGCCAGCCCTTCACCGGTCACCTCGACCAGCACGTTGCTGTGGGCGAGCTTCTCCGGAATGGCGAACTCGTGGGTCCGCTGATTCGCCGGGAGGACGATCGTCTCGGACGCATTCGGCAGGATGTAGGAGAACTGCTGCGAGTGCTGCTGCACGAAGGGATTGCGGCTGAAGAGCAGCTCGATATCCATCAGGTAGTAGTTGACCTGCACCTGCTTCAGATTCTGGAAGTTGAGCTTCACCTGACGCGAGTCGACGGTGAAGTCCAAGCTCGGGGCGGTGGCGGCCAGACCGGCCTGCACCTGATTGCGGTCCTCCACGTCGGCGACCTTGGCTTCCGGGTTGGCGATTTCGTTGGCCTGGTTGGTGATGTTCGCAAACGCATTCCGCCAGCGATCGACGGGATGGTCCGCATACTTGGCTGCGATCTCCAGCGCGTGCTGCGGCTTCTCTTGAGAGAAGTCGAGGTAGGCGGTGAAGTAGTCGTACTGCAACCGCGTGGCCAGCCGCTCCGGATTGACCTTACCGAACAGGGCGAGTCCTTCCTCAACGCGGTCCTGCAGCAGCAGATAGTACGTGACGGCCATCAGTTCATCATCGTTGAGCGACCGCCGGTAGCTGAGCAGCTTCAACAGTTGCTGGTACTGACCGAGGAACCGGTGGTTGAGAATCTGGCGGTTGCGTCCCAGCTGACCGACGCGGGCATTGACCAGCGGCTTGTAGTCGAGGTGCTGATAGGTGCGGCGGGCCACGGGATCGATGGTCAGCAGCGGGCTCACGATCAGATCGCCGCACTGCTGCACGAAGCCGTCCTGATGTTGCAGGAATTCGCGGATCGAAGCCACCTCATTGTGCAGGAGGCCGTACGACCAGAGCGTGGGGTCGAAGGCATGCCGCTGTTCCAGCAGAGCGACGACCCGCTGGAAGAACGCCTTGTCCCGCATCCGGAACGCGATGCGGCTCAGATTGATCCGCAACACGTTGAACTGCTTGAGGAACGTCATTACGTCTTCGTCGGTGCCGTGCTGCGAGACATAGTCCCACGATTCCTTGTCGATGTTGGTCAGTTGGTCGACGACATGGAAGGCGAATGGGGGGGCGAACGCGAGGACTTTTTCCTGCTCGGCGACCTGCACCGGGTAGTGCGTGAACTCCCCGGACGACGGGAAGTAGAAGTGGTACTCGATCGTCTGCGTATTGTACGGCTGCAAGGCGGTAAGCACGCTGCGGGTGTACTGTCCGTTGAGGACGGGGAACGCCCCCTGGGGGATCTGCAACAGGACATCGAGCTTCTTCGGCGAGGAGGTCGGGTTGGTGATGACGACCTGGCATCCGTAGACCGTGTCGACGAGGAACTCCTCGGTCACGAACTTGTCGAGCTGTACGTTATTGACATGTCGATAGCGGTCGCCGTGCCGGAAGAAGTTCTGGCTGACGAGGATCGAGGTCTCGCCCGCAGCTGCGGGGGCAGGCTGAATCTCCTCGTGATAGGCGACCAACGGGCTTCCCGCCTTGAGGGTCATCTTCACGCCCTCGAAAGCGGACTCGTGCTTCGCGGCCTCAAAGGGGAGATCGAGAACCGCGAGGGCCAGCAGCATCTCGGGGAAATTGCGACTCGCGTCCGCCAGATTGACCGAATAGAACGGCTGAGCCGGATCGTGGTCGGCGAAGTCCTTCCAGAACGAATTGACGGGAATCAGATGAGCGTTCTGCTGTTCGATGACGAGGTTGTAGTAGTTGTTCTCGGCCCATTCCTGGGTCTTGTCGAGCTTCGCGTAGAGCTGGCGGACTTGCTTGCGGGCGAGCATGTCCGAGTCACGCAGTTGCTCTGCCTCATCGAAGAGCATGAGTTTAGCAACATCCTCGTTCTCGTCCCGGGACTTCAGGCTTTCACGGCGGCGCTCGCTCGATTTCTTCTGCTCTTCCTGGAGCCGGTTCTGGCGTTTTCCGTTTGCGAACATCGTCCCGTCGGCTTGTTTGTCTGCACCGAACGGGGCCGCAGCCTCGGGGGGAGCGGGAGCGGCTTGAGGAGCGGATGCGGGAGCGGCACCGGCCATGCGTCCTGATATTGCAAAAGCCGCCTTCTCTTTGGCGTCCCCCAGCCCCAGGGCATCGCCGGTATCGAGTGCGCTCCCTTTCAGCGCGGTCCGATACAGCATGTTGAACCGCTCGATGTCGGGCGGCAGCAGATCGAACTGATCGGTCACAAACCGCTTGACCAGCGGTTGCTCGACATCGACCCGCCGCGAGAGCAGAATCCGCTCGACGGTGTTCAGCTGGGCAAACTTCCAGGGCTGGCGGTAAACCGCCAGATCGCTGTCCAGCAGCCAGTGATCGAAGAAGGTCTTGTCCTTCTTGTGGGCCAGATACGGGAGGATCACCGTCTGAAAGAACTCCGGGTCCTTCCGTGACAGGAAGAAGCTCAGTTCGTGGCTGGCGTACTTGGAATAGAGCGTCCGCTTCTCGGCGGGCTTGAGCTTCGGCCAGTTGAGCAGGAAGCCGAACTCGGCCAGTTTCGGGTCGGGGTTGAGAGTGGTATACAACCCGTACACGCGCGCCAGCGAGTCGTAGCTCTCGAACTTGGTACTGGTAATGTCCGGCAGGACGAGCGTCCCTCCGGCGGGGAGGATGGTGATCCGCTTCTGCTGCGTGAAATGCTGCTGCGGGTCGAGGCTCGTCAGCAGCCGCAGGTCGATGTAATCGGCCATCACTTCCGGCAGCGTGACGAATCGCGCGGCGATGTTCTGCGCGTCGACCGCCACGATCACGAGATCCTGCTGCGTCCCCAGATCGGCCCGCTTCACCTCAATCACGCCCTCCGCATTGGGGACGAGATTGAGGACCACCGTCGAGGTCAGAGCGAGAAAATCGAGGTTGGAGAATTCGGCATTGCCGCCTCCCGCCGTCCCCGTCATCCCGCCCGGAGCAGCGACTCCGGCCCCTTCGCCTTTGGCGATGTCAAAGTCCTCTCCCGCTTGAGCCTGTTGCTCGCCGGTTTCGGTACTGCGTACAGCCCACGGGTTGAGGAGCAGGCTCGGTCGGTCCAGCATGTTGCCGGGAAACCGAGGCTTGAACTTACGATCGATGATGTAACGATACTCGTCTCCGATATTTCGTCCGACGACATACAGCGAATCAAAGCGGGGTGTCTGAAACAACGAAGGCTCCTGCACTCCCAGCCGGGCCAGATCGTCATAGGCCGAGAACGCCGGCTGAAATCGCGACGCAAAAATATGCACACGCGACAGCTTCCCGGCATTCCGCACGGTGATTCGCACCGTGTCGCCTTGCACCTTGATGGGAGCGAGCTGTAGCGGGGCTTCGTGGAGCGTCTCCAGCTGGCGATACCCGCCGAGAATATACCCCTCACGGCGTCCCCCTGCGGTCAGGCGAATGCGCACTTCCCGACCCGAGTCCTTGAACCGCAGCGAGTAGTCACCCGGCGGCAGGCCCGCAACCTGCAGCATCCCCTGGTCGAAGCTCAGGGCCTCGAAACGATCCGCGACGAAGTTGTCTCCTCGCAGTTCCAGCAGCGACAGCTTCTCGCGGCTCGGCTGGGCCTCCAGTCCCATGTAAGGGATCTGGACCGGCTTGTCGACACCGCCGTGGACATGGCTGGCGAGTGAGTGAGCATCCTTTCGCAGCGGCCAGGCGTGCGCGGTGTTCTGCGGTCCGGTCGCCGTGATCGTCGTGATTCCCGGCAGCGGCCCGAGGACGATGCGTCCTCCAGCCCCCGACTGGAGCGTGACCTGCACTGGGTCGCGGTAGTCGCGGTGCTTCAACAGGAAATGCACCGCGCGGCGCGGCTGGGCTTCACCACTGCGACCGAGGACATCGATCACATAGTGGCCGTTCACCTGAAGCAGGTGCAAGTCCTCGGTCTTCTCAGAGCGATCGATCTCGTTAAGGGTGTAGCTCTGAGAGACCTCGACATCCTGCTTCTTGTTCTGGTTGAGGTTCTGCACCTTCCCCTTCAGCACGAACTGAATCGAGGCCAGCCGCTGCGGGACCGTAAATTGGAACCGGGTTTCCCGGTCATCCAGGAGCTTCAGATCGGAGACCTCTTTGCTAGTCGCCACCCCCTCGTGATCGCGCGACACAATCACCAGCCGCAGGTCTTCCAGCACCTTAAACGAGACGGGAGTCTCATTGAGCAAGAGGCTGGGACGAATGACCAGCTCCGCCGTCTTGCGGCTCAGCAGTGACTCGCGATCAACGTACATCCCCGCAGCCAGGCGGTACGCTTCGCTGGCGTGAACGACGGACTCCAGCGAAGAGAACTTGCCGGTGGAGAGGACGATCGGCTGTCGCCCCGGCTGGCTGCTGAACGGGGTGACGATGTGGCCGGTCTCATTCGGCGTGTAGAGCGTTCCACCGAGCCAGAGTGTGGCATCGGGCAGGTGCTGCTGCTTCTCATCCAGGACGGTGAAGACCTGCCCGGCGGCTCCCGTGCGCACAAGATAGCGCAGCTTCCCCTTGCGGATCAGCGCGCGACTGCTCATGCCGTTGCCGATGAAGTCGATGACGTACACGCCGCGTCGGTTGAGGCCGGGGAACTCGAAGTGCCGCTGGACTCGGCGGAGCGCGGGTTCCTGGTAGACGTGAGTGGTCTCGGAGTTCGCCACGAGCCCGTCGAGATTGATATCGGTCCCGATCTCGGTGAGGTTTTCGCGATAGAAGTTCTGCGTGTTGACCTCGAACACTTTGACGATCAGCGTACTGACGTTCTTGACGGACAGATCGAGGCCGACCGCTTCCTCGGGACCGTACTCAGTCTTATTGGTGAAGGCGAAATCGAGATCGATCCGCTCCTTGAGTGCCTGATACGCAGCCGGAGACAGCAGCGAGTACCACTTCTCGGGATCACCGAGTCCCAGGACGATCTTCGTCTCGGCAAACGTCGCCTTGAGGTAGCCATCGGCGATGTACGGCGTGTACGCCTTGTCGTCCTCGGCTTCGACCAGAAAGTGCTGGAGGTAGCTGCGGACCAGGGGCTCGTCATTGCCGATGGGGGGCAGGAGGGTGAACGGAGCATAGTCGGCTTGCACATTGGCGGGCCACTGGCGGTTCGCTTCGATTTCGAGGTACTTCGGCTCCATATAGCCGACGTTGCGGGGGAGCTTCAGATAGTCGAGGAACCGCTCCGCGTTGTAGACCCCACGCGAACGATCGTGTATCAGCCGGTGATACAGCACATGCGCCTTGAGGGAGTTATGCACGGGCTGGAGCTGTCCCACGAAATCCCACAGCCGGTCGAGGTATGCCTCCAGAGCCGGGGGATCCTGCCGCCAGTTGACATCATCTGAGGGGTGCAACTTCGTCAGATACGCGTTGACGAAGTTCCCCTGATTCAGCAGGTCGGGCTTGAGCTTCAGACACTCCTCCAGCTGAGCCAGCAACAGGCGACCATGAATCGGAAACTGTCCGAATCCCCCGCTGTGGGGCGAGTTCAGATCGTCCACGACGACCTGGGCCAGTTTGAGGTAGTCGGGCCGGGTCAGTCGCGTCAGCAGGTGCCGCCGCCGCTCGGGGTCCAGCTCGGTCGCGATCAGCCACTCCAGCGAGGCATCCTCAAAGCCTTCCACCGTGCGGGGATGCCGGGCGAGGGCGGCAGGCGTCAGCGTGGCGGGAGCGATGAGCTGGGGATTGAGTGTACTGGGGAGGTTCGACTGCGGATTCAGGGGTTCCTTCTGATGATTGAACTGCAGATTCAGGCGATCACGGATCAGCTTGAGCGACTGGTCGGGGTTCACGCCATAGGTCAGGAGGGCCTGCCGGTTTTCGATCTCGATGACACGCGGGGTGCGATTGTAGCGGTCGATCCACGCGCGGAGCGTCTCTTGCACCTTGGGCCACTGCTCCGTGTTCTGGTAGTGCAGCGCATGGAAGTAGTAGTAGTCTTCCGTCCCCGGAATCAGCTGTTGCAATGGCACCGTCCGATCGGGTGCCAGCGAGAAGTCTTCGAGAAATCCAATTTCCCCGGCCGAGAGAGAACCCGTCAGCATCAGCCACCCCAACGTCGCGAGCCACGATTTTCGTTGCATTGAAGAGTCCCCTGCATCCCCGGAAAGTCAAGACGGCATTCGCTGGCGTGGTGCGGATGACAGGAATCCCCCGCGGAGCCCTGAAGCAGACACCCGCGTGTGTTCCCCGACGGGCCACGACACGGGCCACGACACGGGCCACGTCCCTGGAACAATACTCCACAGTGCGCACCGCTGCCCATCATCCCACGAGTGTGACGAACGACCCCGCACAATAGTTTCCGGTTTTGCGACGAAATCTCTCCGAAAACGAAGTGACTGATGTACTTCACACTCCTCAGCAGACAAGGGCTCACGAATACATCTGCGGTTTAAACCTCATCCACTCCTCCAAACACAGCAGCTGGTAGACACCTGTATGCGACATCTCAATGACGAGCCGTGTCAGTCGTCAGCCCGCAGGATGCTTTGCTATCCTGACCTGACGCTTCGCCGGATTCCGATTCTCTCTCTCCTGGGACCTCTCAGATGGCTTTCTCGTCCAGACTCTTCGCAGCTTGCCTGGCGTTCAGTGGCTTCTGGGCCGTGGCCACCACCGGACTGCGGGCTGAGGAACCGGCCAAGATTCACGCCGATGTGGTCTACGGACATAAGGACGGCATGGCTCTGACCATCGATATCATCCAGCCCGCGAAGCAGAACGGAGCTGCGGTGTTGTGGATTCAAAGTGGTGGCTGGTATTCCGGCTGGGCCGATCCGCAAGTATTCCTGGCTGCGGGGAAGCCGTACTTGGATCAGGAGTACACACTGATTATCGTGCGGCACGGCAGTGCGCCGAGGTATCAGGTGCCGGATGCGGTCGAGGATGTGCGGCGAGCAGTGCGGTTTGTGCGCTGGAAGGCGAAGGACTACGGCGTCGACCCGGATCGGTTGGGAGTGATTGGCGGCAGTGCCGGTGGCCATCTGACGTTGATGTTGGCCACGACCGGTGACGATGGCCAAGCCGACTCAAAGGACGAAGTCCTGCGGCAGAGTTCCCACATCGCAGCGGGCGTGTCACTCTACCCACCGACCGATTTGCGAGGCTGGACCACGAACCCGCCTGCGGCGATTCGCGCTCACGAGGGACTCAAGCCCCCGCTGGCGTTTGCTGCCTCCAAAGAGGAACTGGTCTCACCGATCCTGCATGTCAGCGAAAACGACGCCCCGATCCTGATGATCCACGGCGAGAAAGACGAACTGGTTCCTGTCGAACACAGCACCAAGATGGAAGCAGCCCTCAAGAAGACCAAGGCCATCAGCAAGCTGGTCGTCGTGAAGGGTGCCGGGCACGGCTACAGCCCACAGCAACAAGCCGAGATCGTCGGGCCAGAGACGTTCGCGTGGTTCGCCGAGCATTTAAAGAAGAAGTGAGCCGCGAATCACTCCGAGAGCGAGCGGCAGACATCAGTCTGCCGAGTCTCCTTCACGCCTGAATGAAAGCAAGACGTACTCTGCCGACACCATGCTCGAACGTGATTTGTCCGAGTACAAGACTCGACAGACTGACGTCTGCCGCTCGCTGAATTCAGCGAGCGCGAGATCGCTCCTGTAAACATCTTCGCAGCGCCAGATCGACTGGCTCGTTGGTTAGCACACGCGAGTAGTCGGCGTTCAGATCCCGGCATCCGCGTTCGAGCGCATCGCAGAACGTCCTCGCTTCTGCTTGATAGGCCGCCTGCAAACTCCGCGTTTCGACCAGCTGGTCGCCGAGGGCTTCAAGTCCTTGGAACAGCACCGGACCGTCGAAGGGGAATTCCAGTTCCGCCGGGTCGAGCAGGTGTAGCAGCAGCACATCGTGCTTGCGCGACCGCAACGCCTGCATGCCCGCCATGATCTCTTCCAGTGGTCGCAAACAATCGCTGATCACTACGACCACCGAGCGGCGTTTCGTCACTTCGGTGAACTGACCGAGGGCCGTCTCGAACGGTGTCGCCGCCACGACTCCAGTCAGCGGGGCCACCTCCAGCTGCTTAAGTTCCTGAACCACGTTCTGCCAATGGGCCATCCGCCCCCCCGGCGGCACTCGCATTTTCAGCGACTGGTCAAGCGTCGACAGGCTAATCAAGTCCTGTTGCTGAGTGACGACAAACCCCGTCGCAGCAGCGAGCCAGCGGGCGTAGTCGAGTTTGGAGACGACGCTCTGCTGAGAGCGGTAGGACATCGACTCGGTCGTGTCGACCAGCAGATGGCAAACGAGGTCTGACTCCATCTCGTACTGGCGGACATAGAACCGGTCGCGACGTCCGAAGACTTTCCAGTCGACATGCCGCAGGTCATCACCGGGGGCATACTGGCGATGTTCGGCAAACTCGACGGAGACCCCCCGCGCGGGGCTGCGGTGTTGCCCCGAGAGGGCACCTTCGACGATGGCCCGGGCCTGGAGTTCGAGCCCGGAGAGCCGTGTGAGTTGATCGGGAGTCAGCATGCGTGGCTCCTCAACTCAGGGTTGTCCGTTCTTTGTCCCGACAGGGGCACCCGATAATAGCCCACCGTTTTAACGGTGGGAGTGAGAGCCGCCGAACCGATCAGTCCCCTCAGGGACGGCAGAGTCTCGCGATTCGTGTTGAGATCACCGAAAGAAACATCTGGCAACGACGGCGTTTTCTGTCGCTCCTCACGGGGCTGCATCCCCAAGGCGTGTCGAAACCCGCCGATGAATCGGTGGGCTATTGTCGGATGTCCCTGCCGGGACCAAGGGAGGCAGAGTCTCATCGCTTCATCTGCTCCTTGGCCCAGACGGCGAGTGCCTCGCGGTTGATCTTCACGTTGTGGCGAGTGTCGACGGGCATGGCGTCGATGAGTAGGAACTTGTCGATGTTCGCAGTGAGTCGCGATGTTCGGGCGCGGTCTCGGGCGTTCTCGATGATGATCGGTTTCATCGCCTTCGGTATTGAGGACGAGATCGGACCGGTATGGCCCGGATGCATGGGTTCAATGACGATCACCGGTTCTTGATTTCCGCGTTCCCCGATCCCGACAAGTGCGGCTCGATAGACAAAGAGGTCGTTCTCAAAGATCGCCTCACAGCACACCGAGTACATCGGCCCTTCTTTCGTGTGAACAATGTGGGCCTTGCGTCCACAGAACCAGAGCAGCCCCTCTGCGTCAAGATACCCCACATCGCCGATCCGGTGCCAGAACGTCTCGCCATCTGCGATCTTGGCAGCGCGAGTGGGGCAGACATTCCTGTCTGCCTTTCCTGTCAGGTCGGGCCTGCGGAAGTATTCGCGAGTGACCGCTGGGCTGCGGACGATGATCTCGCCGATCTCGCCGGGGGGAAGCGTGTGTCTGTCGCTGATCGAGGCGATCGGTCCCTCGGTGATCGGGAGGATGCGAATGTCGACACCGGGGAAGGCCCTCCCGACGCAAGTGCCCGCTCCCTTCCGAGTCATGGCCGCTGTGCGAGAGAGGACTTCGCGGGCACCGATCGAGGCCACCGGCAGGCTCTCGGTGGCACCGTAAGGTGTGTGCAGATCGGCAAGTACCGGCGAGCGGGGTGGCGTCAGCCCCCCGGTAACGTCTTGAGGAGTTTCACCACGGAGGCACGGAGGCACGGAGGAAGCGTGGAGAGAAGGTCTCGTGAGCGGCACGGCGCTAGCCGCCGGTTCCGGGTGTTGGC
>JAYSUV010000324.1:0-4501 GCA_043718945.1 Planctomycetota bacterium | reverse complement strand
CTCGGATTTGTGAGGGGCATGGAAGCTTCCCTCTTGATTCGAGGCACGACGATGCCCTAATCAAATCGAAGTCATACGTTCGACATGCGATTGCCCTGTATCGAGGGGTAACTCTTTTCGCGTGACGGGGTCTCTACCCTCAATCAGCGTCTTGATGATGTGCCTCGCAGGGGAATTATTCATGGCTTCTCCCCCAATGTCAGATGGTAGTAAGGAGTTTACCTTACTCCTGCGAGAGATTCGACAATACTGGGATCAGCCGCGAGAGCGGCGACCGAGTGTGCTGTACACGTTGAGCTTTTTTTCGATCAGAGCGAACGTCTCCGGTCGCCGCACTCGCGGCTTGTTTTCATTCTCGCGATTCATCCGTGGGCTGTCTCGCAATCGCATTTACGTTACCAACCCGAAGCGTCAGTTTTGAAGTGGCGCTATTGGGACACGGATCGCACGGAGTCCACGGAAAATGGTCTGTTCGAGGTGGCAACTCTGAGAGACTCGATGTCGCACGATCAAGGTCTGAAATCTCACGGTTTCGGCGACAGACTCCTCTTTTCATCCGCGTCCTCCGTGTCCAATAGCGCAACTTCAAAAAGCGCCTGCGAGGGCGAGCGAAAGCGATTATTCCCCGCGTTTCCCTCGCTGGCGCGTCGGGCTAGACCCCCAAACTCAGTGCCATCGGGCTGTCGCCCTCGGCAATTTACGGTCGCCGCTTCGCGGCTCGGGAGAATGCGGACGAGCGGACCTTACTCGCCCACGTTCTGGCGTACGTAGCCACTCGATCAAAACGAAAAAAGCCCGGGGGAGCGCTCCCTCGGGCTTCTTGTTCGTCGAGATGTCGGGCGGGCTGTTCGCCCACCCGTCACACACTCAAAACTAGTTCAGGATCTTGGCGGTGTCTTTGACCGAAGCTGCGACAGCTTCGGTGGTCAGTTCACCAGCCTTGTAGCTCTTGTTGACGGTCACCTTGCCGCCGACCCACATCATGACGGTGACTTCCGAGTCCTGAGCGAGTTTGTACTCTTCTGGACCAGCAGCACCATCGAAGGTGGTCAACGGGGTGTGCTTGATCCCCTGATCCTTGGCCACTCCCTTGAGGGCAGCTTCGGACTCTTCTGGCTTGTCGGTCATCAGCACGACGAACGCCGCCATCTTCTTCGCTTCGTTGGCACCGACCACGCCGTCGATTCCCTTGGTGAGGGCAGCGACTTCGGGAGTCATTTTGCGTGCAAAGACGCTGACCACTGGCTTGCTGCCGTACTGGCAACGGTAGCACAACTTCTTCCCCGCAGATGGACCCGTGACATCGGTGACGTAGAACGGAGCCACGCCCTCACCGACGGCCAAACCCTTGTCTTCGGCCTGGACCGAAACGCAGGCGACCAACATCGCCACGACAGCAAACAACTTCTTCATCAATTCTCTCCAACTTGGTTCGTGAAACGCCGACGTGTTCCGGCACATGCCGAAACCGTCATCCCGATTGTGCTCACGTCTAACCCCAATGTCTGCAAAGGCCGAGCATCTGGACCTTACGGGAAAAGTATAGAAGCAAACTCCCTGCCAAACCAGTGTCAAGACCAGTCTCATAGTCCGCATGGTCCGCGCAAGCTGAGCAGAACTCACAAGATCGGTCGAAGAAACTCGTCCCGAATGATTTCGGCGCATCCCCAAGGACACAGCTGATTCGTAGTCAGTCTTTCAAACCTGCTTGGACATTCTTTCCGCCAGCCGACGCAAGGCCGGACTGATGTCGTCCGGCTTGAGATGCACATTCAGCAGGCTGAACCCATCCGTCTTGGCCAAGCCCGCTTTCACACTCTGGTGCAACTCCCCGACCGTGCGGACTTCGAACCCCCATCCGGCCCCCAGCAAGTCGGGCAACCGGTGGTAGTTCCAATTCAAAATATCGTTAAACGGACCTTCCAGCAGGAATCGCT
Source organism: Planctomycetota bacterium (assembly GCA_043718945.1). Taxonomy (GTDB): domain Bacteria; phylum Planctomycetota; class Planctomycetia; order Planctomycetales; family Planctomycetaceae; genus TH-plancto1. The sequence goes on along the minus strand of JAYSUV010000324.1, from coordinate 2,564 downwards.
CAGTCGTGTACCCCTTATTATTCAGCACGATCACCAGCGGATTGAAGCCGAGCTTCGCAGCTGTCGATAGCTCCAGGCAGGTCATCTGGAACGCCCCGTCGCCGACGAGCACGATGGGGCGCAGGTTCTTGTTGGCCGCCTGCACCCCAACGCTGGCCGGGATCGCGAACCCCATGGAGGTGTAGTAGGCGGGGCTGATGAACTCGGTCTGCTTGTGGATTGTCAGCTCGCTGGCCGAGAACAGTGAATCGCCGACATCGGCCACGACCACCATGTTGTCGTCGAGGATCGCGTTGATGTGTTCGAACAGCGAGGCGTTGGTCACCAGTTCGTTCAGCGAGCGCTTGATCGCTGAGACTGCCACGCGCTGCGGGAGCGGCGTCGGCTTCTTCGGCTTGAGCGCCAGCTGGGTCAGCCCCTTCAAGAAGTCCGCGAACAGTACGTCGTAAAAATGATGGTGCCCGATGCGCAGCTTCTCACTCGTCGCCGAGATGCAGCGTCCCGGTTCGAGATGAGCAGTGAAGATGCCGAGGTTGATGTCGGTCATGAACGCGCCGAGCAGCACCACGCAGTCGGAGGTCTCGACGTACTCGGTAACGGCCTGCCGCCCCATGGCCCCCTCGTAGATGCCGAGGTAGAGCGGGTGTTTCTCGCTGACGACCGACTTGCCGAGCAAGGTCGCGCACATGGGGATATTGAACTTCTCGGCCAGTTCGATCACGAGCTTTTGCAGGCCGAAGCGATGCACCTCGATCCCCGCGATCAGCACCGGCTTCTTCGCCGCTTGCAATCGCTCGAACGCCTCAACCAGCGCCGCTTCGAGGGCCGCTGGATCGCTCGTCTGCGTTGAGACAGCTGTCACATGCGGGTAGAGCGGGCGGGCGTCGACACGGTCGCGGGGCAGCTCCAGATAGACCGGTCGCTTGTACCGCACCGCAGCTTCGAGGCAGCGATCGATCTCGCGAAACGCCGTCAGTGGGTCATCCAATAATGCGTTCGCCACGGTGATCTTCTCGAACACCTCGCGCTGGGTGTTGAAGTCGCGGACCTTGTGATGCAGCAGCGGATCATTGCGGCGCTCCTCCATTCCCGGAGCCCCGCTGATGACCACCACCGGGGACTTCTCGGCATAGGCTCCGGCGATGGAGTTGCACAAACTCAACCCCCCGACGCAGTAGGTCACGCACACTGCCCCTAGCCCGTTGATGCGGGCATACCCATCGGCAGCGTACCCGGCGTTATCCTCGCGCGTGGCCCCAATCACTCGCAGCGGACTCTTCTGCAACTGGTCGTAAAAGGTGAGAACGAAGTCTCCCGGAATCCCGAACACATCTCGCACCCCGTAATCCTGCAGCCGCTGGATCAGGTAACTCCCGATCGTGTGCCCCAGGAGTGTCGGTGACTTCTCCGCAGTCGCTGTGCTTACTTTCGACTTCTCCGCAGTCGCTGCCCGACTGGCAGGCTTCCCATTCGAAGACGGCTTCGCTGCCCGTGTTGTCTTGACCGTATTCTTGGCCATGCTGGGTTCCTTCCACAGTCGGTTCCGGACCGGTGTCGGGAGATTATACGCGGAGACCTACCGGTGGGACGAGACCATTGTAGTACGACGCTCCGCGTCGTCACTCACGACGCGGAGCGTCGTGCCACAATAGCGGGACGGCGCAGCCGAAAGAGGTTCTTGGATCGAGAGATTGATCCCGACGAACCTCCTGTGCCAAGGCACCCAGGTCGGCCCAAAGCGGCCAACCTAGGCCATCCCGCGACGCGAGGCTGTCGCTGAATCTCCGGCCTTGACTCTCACTGAGATTTGTGGTACTATAAAACAACAGGAAGTGAGAACCCGCCCAATGGCCTTTGAATCGATTCTCTGGGATCTCGATGATGACCCCGATGGAAATGTGCAGCATTGCGCAGAACATGGAGTCACCATGGAGGAGGTCGAAGAGGTGTTCCAGAACATCACTGATTCAGATGTCAGTCGGTCCTCAGGGCGTCCTGTGGCTTTCGGGGAGACCCGCGCGGGGAGGCACTTGATGGTGGTGTACGAAGACATCGACGCAGACACAGTCTACCCAGTCACAGCCTACGACGTTCCGAGGAGGCCATGATCATGAAACGCATCATCCGTGAACGGCGGCTAACACCCACAGAGGCCGCTCAGTCCAAGGCGGTTCGAGAGCAGATCGCCCAAGAACTGCCCCACTTGATCGCCCGCCACGAGGAGCGTCTGGCGTCCTTGGCCCAACTGCAAGAGTTGCTGACTCTCCTCAAAGCGGCTCGTGAAGCCAAGGGCCTCAGCCTCTCTCAAATGATGGAACTGACCGGAATGGACAGTTCCTCGCTCTCGAAGCTCGAAACCGGACAACGTGCCAATCCGACTGTTGAGACCCTCGTGCGCTATGCCGAAGCTGTCGGCAAGCGTCTGGTGGTCTCCTTGGCGGATGCTGCGTGATGCAGTACATGTAGGGTGGCAGGGTCAGGAGGCCTTACCCTTACCCACATTGTTACAACTCCTGTTGACCCGATGATGATTTCGGGGGTGGGTACATTCCTTGGGTATGTCG
>JAYSUV010000323.1:0-13282 GCA_043718945.1 Planctomycetota bacterium | reverse complement strand
TGAGTCCGTGTGACTGAATGCACACGGAGGATCGTCTCTTTCTCAATTTGCCGAAACGCCAGTCTGGAACCCGCTTTGCAAGCCAAAGTGGCGCTGTCTAATTAGGCCTGCGGAAGAAATCACATCCTGCCTCGCAATTCAGTCAAGAATCGTAAACACCAAGGGTCTTATTTCCTGTTTCAAAGGTGAAGCAGATCTGGAAGTCGCTACAGAATATGATCGAGCTGATGGTCAAAAGAAGACCATCTGCGATTCACTTCAACGGCTAAACAATAAAGCGGGGTAAGGGTCGTATGGCGGGATGGCCCAGACGCGGCGTTGAGCGTCTGGGTGACGCAGATACAAGAGGTACGAACTCGCTGCGCATCGCCGTAGTCCACCCACTGCATCGGAATCCCCACTGTCGAGCCCTCAATGTCCCATCGGGCCAAACTCCACTGCGACTGCGTCGGCGTGTCTGCCAGCCGCCGCCCCGCTCGCCGGTTAGATCGCTACCACCGCTACAGACAGCCGGGATTTCCTCGGCGGTCGCGGGCGGCAGGGTTTGCCTCACCGGAGAAGTCTCTGGCCGTCGATACATACTGCGGGAGTCTGTCCCGTTTGTCTGTCACACCATGAGAAGTTCGATTGGGGATCGTCGTGAACTCGTCCTGCGACACCACCCGCCCGTTGTTGCGTCTGCTGGGGCTGATCGCCTCGGTGGTGGCGTTTGCTGTGCTCTGGTCGGGGGACCAGAAGATTCAGCAAGAAATCGCCGCCACCCGGGCGCGATCGCGGCCAGTCTACGCGGGTCCCTCGGTGATGAAGAACCATTCGCTCTCCTCGCGCATGGTCGTCAAGACAGCGGAACGCCACTCTTCGGCTTCCGGGCTGGGCTTCCTCGACCGGATTCCGGGGGGGCACTATCAGCTGACCGATGCTCAGGGGAACCGAGGCACTCTCGTCTTGGAGTCACGGCTCGTAACGGTGCCGGTCAGCCGGATGCTAACGATCCAGTCGTCACATGGGGAGTTGCAGCTGACACCGATGCAGACGGTCTCAGCGTCGTCGTTGATTTATCGGTAATGAGAGCGGAATGGCGTCAGCCTGCCGAGACTCCCTGTGACCAACACGCGAATTCCGCCGTTTCACGCCTCGACAGGCTGACGCCTGCCGCTCTCGTCATCACTTGCCTTCGAAGCACCCCAGGTCCATTCGCCCCGTGTGCAGTCGCTTGGCTGCCGGACGATTCGGCCACGGCGGCTCGAACTCGACAGCGAGTGATCTCGGCGGTGCGTCGAGGCCCGCATCGCGGAGCAGCGACTTCGCACTCGGCTGGTAGTCACCCTGTGCGGGGTCCGCGAAGCCGGGGTTGTCGCTCTCGATCATCCCAGTCGCCGAGATGGTCCCCTTCAGTTGGCCGTGGCTCTGTCGCCAGCCGGGCTTGATGAAGTTCCCTCGCAGGCGGACCTGCCCGTCCTCATCGAGAATCGCAAAGGTCGACCCGGCTCCGTTGGTATAGATGACGTTGTTCCAGACCTCGGCGGACTGCATGTTCGTGGTGAGTTTCAGCAGGACCGTCTTCTCGGTCCGCGTTGAGATGACCGTGTTGTTGTAGAATTGCAGCTGTCGGCGGTTCGCCTGGTCATCGCCGCTGTCGCCGCCGAAGTGGACGATCTGGTTATTGTCGGCTCCCTGATGCTCGATCAGTAGATTGCCGTACACCTGGGCGAGGTGGTAACGCGGGTCGTTGCGGATGTCCTCGCCCTCTTGCGAGTCGACCAGATCGAGCTGGCGGTTCCCCTTCTCGACTCGGTTGTAGCGGATGATCAGCCCGGCGGAACGGTCTTTGAGGTTGTTCCCTCGGCACCCCGATCTCAGCGGTCCCAGCCGGTTGAATTGGAAGACCATCCCCTTGGCTTCGCTGTAGACATTGTGTTCGTACACGCTCTCCTCAATGCCGTTGTCGAAGATGTCGCACCCTTCGACGAGGACCTCCTCAGCTGCGGGAGCGACGAACAGCCCGTTGCCGCAATCGTGCAGCCGGCAGTTGCGGATGGTGATGTGGTTACCGCTCTCGAGGTAGATCGCGGAAGCGTTTTGGGCGTACTCGGTCAGACCCTCTTTACCGAGGAAGAAGTTCTCGGGCTTGGCTCCGTGGATGTTGAGGTTCTCCAGCACGATGTAGGCGGGCGGCAGGTCGCCGGAGTCACTCGATCCGCCGATCTTGATCACGCCTCGGGCACCGGACCAGAAGTCGAGATTGGTGGGGGTCGAAGCGCGGCTGGCATCCAGGTCCGGGGCCTCGCCCTTCTCGTTGCGAATGCCTCGCACCACGATCGGCTTCTCCGCGGTGCCCTGCCGGGACATGACCCACTTGGTGCGATAAGGCTCGGGCCGCCAGTGGATCTCGACCACGTCGCCCGGATTGAGGTTGTTCCAAGGGACATGCCCCGGATGGCTCAATGCCTTACCCGGCCCCACGCTGTAGGTCTCGCCCATGGTGAGGCCGACCATGCAGAGCAGGAACAGGGAAGCGAAGAGACAAACTCGAGCATGGTTCATTGGGGAGTCCAGCAATGCCTGATGTGTTTTCGCAGCGTCATGACATGCTCACCGACCGTCCCGCCAGCTGGCCCCGGTGGTCTTGACACAACTCCCCACCCCGGTAGGGGTCACAGCCCATAGCCGGTGGTCGAGCCCAGCGACACCACCGGTCTTGAGTGCGATGACTCATGTATCCCGAAGGGATTCCAGCCGCTCTGGCCAGTTCAGTGATGCGAAGGCTGCAATCCCTTCGGGATACACAGGTTTGGTGAGGCTGCTGACCGGTGGTTTTCGCTGCGCTCGACCACCGGCTATGGGCTGGCATCCCTCCGGGATGAATGTGGGACTCAGCACTCGGGTTGCTTCAACCCCTGTCAATAACCTACTCCACTCCCGGCTCCAATGCGGGCTTCGCCTGACCCGAGTCGACTGCAAAGCTCACAGATTGGAACCCGGCTGCGATACATGTATCCCAAACGTCAACGAGCTGTTCCATCTGCACCGATGGGGCAATATCGAGGATCACGGGATTCTCGGGACCGATCTCGGCCAGGGCTCGCAGGTTGGCCTTCAACTGGTCGAGGTCTTGGTAAACCGTGCCGTTCATATCGACTTGCAGGGCTTGGGCCTCGTCCGCCAGACTCAGCTTGAGCCACACGTCCGTGACCAAGGGCTTCTGATCATCGGGGACGACCTCCGATACGATCGCCCCATTCGCTGGAAGGTCCGCCGGCAACAGCTTCTCCGGAGGTGAGCCGGTCGCGGTGACGACGAAGAAGATCAACAGGTTGAAGACCACATCGATCATCGGCGTCATGGGATCGCCGTAGTCACGCGGGATGTTTCCGGGAGCACGCATCGCCGGAGTGTCTCCGCAGGGGGGCCAAGGCTGCAAGATCGATTTCAGCAAGGCCGTGGATATTCGGATGAACGGTCGACCTGAGCAGTCGCCTCCCACTCTCTTCGAGAAGTTGTCGATCCACCACATTTTCTGCTCTGGGTTTCGTGTGGTCGCGCTGTGACGTATCCTGCAAGTGCGCGGATGTTTCGCTCGTCGCTCCCACTCTCCCGAGGCACAATGCGTGGTTTGCTGACCCTCTGTGGTGTCCTGTTCTGGTCGTCCGCCGTCAGAGCCGAGGAACAGCCTGCGCCGACATTTCGCCAGGAGGTCATGGCAGTCCTGTCGCATTCCGGATGCAACATGGGAACGTGCCATGGGAATGCGAGGGGAAAGGGAGGCCTGAAGCTTTCCCTGCGAGGCGATGATCCAGAAGCGGACTATGCAGCCCTCACGCGCGACCTGTCCGGGCGACGGGTGAACGTGGCTGACCCGGATGCCAGCCTGATGCTGCTCAAGCCCACCATGCAACTGGCACATCAAGGGGGGCAGCGGCTCGCGCTGGATTCGTTGGAGTACTCGATCCTTCGGCAATGGATCGCTCGCGGGACACCGGATGACCCACCGGACAGTGTGACAGTGACGAGTCTGAGCGTCGAACCGCGCGAGGTACTCCTCACTGAGGAGCAACAAGATGTCCCGCTCACAGCGGTGGTCCAGCTGTCCGATGGGACGCAGCGCGACATCACCCGGCTGGCGTCGTTCGACATCGCCCAGTCGATTGCCCACGTCACCTCCGACGGGGTGGTTCACTGCGAGCAGTTCGGTGAGACGACGATTACCGTCCGGTATCTCCACTTGAGAGTGCCGGTGCGGATCGCCCGCGTTCCGGATCGACCCGGGTTTGTGTTCGCAGCTCCGGCGGTGCGAGAGCCGATCGATCGGTTCGTGTTCGCCAAACTGGAGCTGCTGAAGACCCAACCTGCGCCGCTCTGCGATGACACGACGTTCGTGCGGCGAGCATCGCTCGATTTGACTGGGCGGCTGCCGACTGCTGAGGAGGCACGCCGCTTTGTGGCCTCCACCGATCCGGGCAAGCGCGAGTCTTTCGTGGACGCTCTGCTGGAGCGGCCGGAGTTTGCCGAGTTCTGGGCGATTAAATGGGCCGATGTCCTCCGCAATGAAGAGAAGACCCTCGATCGCAAAGGGGTCGAGAACTTCACCCACTGGCTCCGCACCCAGATCGCCAACGACGCCCCCTGGAACGAGATGGCAGCTGCGATCGTCAGTGCCAAGGGCAGCACCTACAGCCACCCACCCACGAACTACTACCGGGCATTACGCGACCCGATCACGCGGGCGGAAGCGACCGCTCAAGTGTTCCTCGGAATACGTCTGCAATGTGCGAAATGCCACAATCACCCGTTCGACCGCTGGACTCAGAATGATTTCTACTCGTGGTCGAATCTGTTCGCCCGAGTTGATTACAAGATCGTCGACAATGATCGACGAGACGACAACGACAAGCACGAATTCATCGGCGAGCAGATCGTCTTCAGTGCGGCCAAGGGCGGCGTGGATGACCCTCGGACCAACAAACCGCGTGAGCCGCAATTTCTGCTCGCCAACAAACCCGTTTCAGCGAAGGCCGACCGTCTCGACGCGCTGGGTAGGTGGATCGCTGACCCGGCGAATCCATTCTTTGCGAAAGCGCAAGTCAATCGCGTCTGGTTCCATCTGTTCGGTCGCGGGATCGTCGATCCACTGGATGACTTCCGCGAGTCGAACCCGCCGTCGCATCCCGAGCTGCTCGATGCACTGGCTCGCGATTTCGCTGCGCAGGGGTTCCACCTGAAGCCACTCCTCCGCTTGATCATGAACTCGGCCACCTATCAACTGGCCAGTGACACCCACGAGACGAACCTCTCCGATGAAGTGAACTTCTCGCACGCCTACCCCCGCCGACTCGGAGCGGAACAGCTGCTCGATGCCTTCGGCCAGTCGCTGGGGACGACCTCGAAGTTTGCGGGGTTCCCCGAGGGGACGCGGGCGCTGGAGATTCCGGGCGTCCGCGCGGTGCGACCTCGCGATGAGGCGGCATCAGCCTCCGACAAGTTCCTCACTCTGTTCGGCAAGCCGCAGCGGCTCCAATCCTGCGATTGCGAGCGAACCGATTCCCCGACACTGGTGCAGGCGTTCCAGTTGATCTCGGGCGAGTCGATGCAACGGCTGCTAACCGCTCCAGAGAACCGCATCGCGACGTTCGTCGACCAGAACACCGGCCCCAGCGAAATCATCCACGAAGCCTACTGGTCCACTCTCAGCCGCCCCCCGAGTCCCCAGGAAGAGTCAGCTGCACTGGCACTTTTGAGCGAGCCCAGCGCTGCCCCCGCTGCCCGTCGTGCGGGGCTGGAGGATCTGTTTTGGAGCCTGCTGACCAGTCACGAGTTCGTGCTGAGGCGTTAGGTAGCCGGTTTCAACTAATCACTGGTACACGAGTGAGCCAGAGGTATGAGTCAGATAAGAAGGCGGAAATTCACCACGGAGCCGGGCTTTCATTCAGACGACAGGCATGACTTCGACGGGGGCGAGGAGAATTTGACAGGATCGACAGGATAAAACAGGATGCCGAGACGCGATGCGAGTTACAGATGTCATCCTGTTGATCCTGTCCAAAATTCCGAGCAATATTGCTCCCACCGACCTTCGAAAGCCTGGAGTTCTCCGTGCTTCCGTGGTGAATTTCCGATCGCTACCCGCTTTTCTGACGCAAACACGTGAGTCAGGGGACGACCTGTCACGCTGGGAGTCGCTCGAAACGCAGTCGATCTCGCCAGTGCCCCACTTGCTCAAAAGGCTCCCCTCCGCATGCCGCTAATTCCCCTGACCGATCTGAGTGATCCCCGGCTCGATCCGTATCGGAACTTAAAGCTCTCGAACCAGACGCGGACCTCCGGGCATCTGATTGCCGAGGGGCACCGTGTGGTCAAGCGACTGGTCGAAAGTGATTTCGCAGTCGACTCCATTCTGGTCACGGACCGCAGAGCCCACATGGTCGAGGGGATCGATCCCGACCGGTATCGGATTTATGTCCTCTCCGATGAACTGGCCAGTCAACTCGTCGGATACGACTTTCATGGGGGCGTGGTGGCAGCGGGGTGGAGGCAGGAGCCGCCAGCGATCTCCGACTGGCTGCCGACTGACGCTGCGACCCAGGAGATGGTGGTCGTCTGCCCACGGATGAACGACCCCGACAACCTGGGGACGCTGATCCGGCTGTGCGTGGGGTTTGGGGTGCGGGCGTTGATCCTGGGGCCGGGCTCAGCTGACCCATTTTCGCGGCGGGTGTTGCGGGTCTCGATGGGACACGCGTTCTTCCTGCCGATCATGCAGGTCGATGATCTTGAGCCCCAGTTGACAGCATTGCGAGAGCGTCACGGGTTCCGGTTCCTGGCGACGGTGCTAGATGCGAGTGCCACTCCGCTTGAGCGGTTCCCGTTTGGGTCGTCTTGCGAAGACAGCTCGAGGTCGCCTCGCAGAGGGTTGCTCTTGGGCAATGAGGCGGATGGGTTGGAATCCGAATGGGTCGAGTTCTGCGACGAGCGGGTCACGATCCCGATGGGTCCGCTGGCCGACTCGCTCAACGTGGCCGTCTCCGCCGGGATCTTCCTGCACTGGTTTCGTGGCTGAGTCTAATCGAAAGCGAGCGGGCGGACGTCAGTCTCCCGTGCCCGAGCGACATGACCCAGTGACAAAGACTCCGGAAGGAGTGTGGCCGCGATTCTACGCAAAATCCCTTGGGATTCAGCCCACTCTTCCACCCCGCAGGGGTCGCAGCCCATAGCCGGTGGTCGAGCGCAGCGAACACCACCGGTTCACGTTCCCCGCAGGCTCCCGTATCCCGCAGGGATTCCAGCCGACGTGAGGGAATCCACGACGCGGAGGGCTGCAATCCCTGCGGGATAGACCCACTCGGAGGGTCCGCGAACCGGTGGTGACGCTGCGCTCACCACCGGCTATGGGCTGGAATCCCTTCGGGATAAAGCGGGTGGGTGAACGAAGCGACGGGGGCAGTCCGCGGAGGCTTGAGGCTTTCGAGCGGGGCTGAGGATCGAAACCCTGCATCGAACCGCGACTACACTCCTTCGGAAGTCTGGCGGTTCAGGGACGGATAAATGTGCCGGTCCTACGGGAGGCTGCGACGCTCCATCAGCAGGACCGAAGTGTCATCGTGACGCCCCTGCCCCTGGGTAAATTCATGCGAGTCTTCAAACAGTTTCAGCAAGGCAGCCTCTAGCGGCTCAGCAGCTGCGGCTTTCAGGGTCTGCATGATCCCCTTGACCCCGAACTCGGCATGGGCTTCCGACGATTGACCGGGAAACGCCTCGGCGAGTCCATCCGTGTAAAACAGCACGCGGCAATTGACCGGAATTTCGGTCTGCTGCGCGGTGAACTCCGCGCCATCGAAGACGCCCAGAGGGAGCCCACCGGCCTCGTCCCCCGCCACGTTGAAGATTTCCCCGGTCTCCAGATTTTGGAGCATCGGCACCGGATGCCCCGCGCTCGACCAAGTGAGGATGTTCGTCTTCGGATCTAACACGGCGTACAGCAGAGTGATGAACCCCCCATCCTCGTTGACGACCTTCTGCTTGCACAACCGCTCGTTGACGTAGGCCACCAGCGTCGAGGGATCACGAAACCGGTCCGTGCGGATCATCTGGATCAACGCGTGCATCGTCATGATCGACATGCACGCTTTCATTCCATGCCCCGAGGCGTCACCGACCAGCAAGACAATCGTTTCATCAGGCAGGAAGAACGCATCGTAATAGTCACCCCCAGCCATCGTCACCGGCTGGCCACCCAGCACGCGAATCTGCGACGATTCGTAGCGGGCGACGATCTCATACCCCGCTGGACTCTGGATCAACTGCGGAATGATCGATTCCTGCAACCGCCGGACCGAGTCGATCTCCCGTCGCAGCTTCTCGGCGACCTGGCGTTCACGTTCGGACTCGGCCTGTCGAATCGCGGCGTCCATGACGGCACTGAGCAGGAACATGTAGTCCCCTCCGCTGTCCCGCAAGACGTATGAACGCAACCCGTTAGTCAGGAATCGGGCGATCCGAAAGACATCGTCGTTGCGACAGGCCCCGACAATCGGGCAGTCGTCGCGGTACTCACGAATCTTTTGAAAGGTCGCGTAAGCTGTGTCGTGGTCCGGATGTCCGATCGACATCAGGATCGCGTGCCACTTGTCCTGTGTGGTGGCCAGTGTATGGAACTCTGCCGGGTCCGTGGTGACGATCGTGTCATCCGGGTTATCCCCGAGGTTCAGATACATCCGGATCAAATCCGCTTCATCCGGGTCATCCCAGCAAACAAGAATGCGCATTGAGCAAGCCTGACGAATGATCGCGGCCCAAGCCGCAAGGGGGTGATGAAGGAAAGATCAACGAAGTGTTATCTTTCGAACCACATTTGGGGAGGAATTCCCACCCAGATTCCGACGATTTGGGAGAAGTTCCTCTACAATTGAGTTCGTACAGAGTCCCGCAGAGTAGGAGTACACAGCGTGTCGGCAAAAGCATGGGGCGGACGATTTCAAGAGGCGACCGATAAGCGAGTCGAGCGATTTACCGAGTCGATCAGCTTCGACGCCCGGTTGGCCGCTGTCGACATTCGCGGGTCGAAGGCCCACTCCGCGATGCTGGCTGAGGTCGGGCTGATTACCGCGACCGAACGCGATCAGTTGCACGCCGAACTCGACCAGATCGGGGCCGAGATCGAGCGCGGCGAGATGGTCTGGCGCACCGAACTCGAAGATGTTCACATGCACATCGAGTCGGCTTTGATCGCTCGGCTTGGCGATGTGGGCCGCAAGCTGCACACCGGTCGCAGCCGCAATGACCAGGTCTCGACCGATCTGAAGCTCTATACCCGCGACGCGATCGACCATGTCGATCACTTACTCGGCGAGGTGCAGCGGGCCTTCGTCGATCGCAGTGATCGCGACCTCGACATGGTCCTGCCGGGGTACACGCACATGCAGCGGGCCCAGCCGGTCTGTGCGGTGCATTACTGGCTCTGCTATTGCGAGAAGTTCCAGCGCGACCGCGAGCGGTTGGCCGACTGCCGCAAGCGGGTGAATGTGTCGCCGCTGGGAGCTGCGGCCTTGGCGGGGACGACGCTGCCGATTGATCGGCACAAGTCGGCGGAGTTGATGGGGTTCGCGGAGGTGGCTGCGAATAGCCTGGATGTGTCGAGCGACCGCGACTTCTTGATTGAGTTTACGTCGGCGTTAGCCCTCATCGCGGTGCATCTGAGTACCCTGGCCGAGGAGTGGATTCTGTGGTGTACGACGGAGTTCAACGTGCTGCATCTCCCCGATGCCTTCACGACCGGCTCGTCGATCATGCCGCAGAAGAAGAACCCCGATGTGTTGGAACTGATCCGCGGCAAGACGGGCCGCGTGATCGGGGCGCTCCAGCAACTGTTCGTCCTCGTGAAGGGTCTGCCGCTGGCCTACAACCGCGACTTGCAAGAAGACAAGCTGGCGATGTTCCAGGCGTATGATACGGTCGTCGCTTCACTGGAGCTGACCGCAGAGATCGTGCAGCGAGCGGAACTCAAGCGGGAGTCGATCGAAGCCCGGCTCGAAGAGGGGTTCCTCGATGCCACGACGCTGATGGAGTACCTGATCCTCAAGGGGGTGCCGATGCGCAGCGGGCACGAGATCGTCGGCAAGCTGGTCGGTCTGTGCGAGGGCCGGAAGTGCCGACTGGCTGATCTCAGCATCAAAGAACTCCAAGCCGCCTGCCCCGTGATCCAGGCCGATGTGCGCACGTCACTCGGCTCCCGCAACGTCGTCAAAGCCCTCCAGAGCTACGGCTCCGGCGGCTTTGGCCCCGTCAAGGTCCAGCTCGCCAAGTGGAAAGCTCGATTCACGGAATGAACGTAACTCACTGATTCGTCAGGAGTGCGGCCTGTGAAATCTAACGCCCGAACTTCCGAAGTCTCGGAAGTCTGGCGGGGAACTGATGCCTGAGCGATCGCCTGATGACATTGTGCCTTCCCGCGATTCGGATTGGCTCCGCCGGGGTTGTGAGGCATTCACACTCACCCCAGAATCCTGAAATGAGTACAGCACCTCCCCATCGTGTGGCGATTATCGGCGGCGGCATCAGCGGCATGGTCGCGGCGATGCGGCTGGGCGAGCTGGCGGCGGAGTCGAAGAACATCCAAATCGAGATGTTCGAATCAGCCCCGCAGTTGGGCGGGCTGGTGGCGAGTGAGCGGATCGGGGATTACCTGATCGAGCGCGGGGCCGACTCGTTTATCACGAACAAGCCGGGCGGCGTGGCACTGTGCCGGAAGCTGGGGTTGATGTCGGACCTGATCGGGACGGATGACAAGAACCGGCGGTCGCTGATCCTCGCGCGCGGCCAGCCGATTGAGACGCCCGAGGGGCTGAACCTGATCGCTCCGGGGAGTGCGTGGTCGATCCTCAAGACGCCGATTCTGTCGTGGCCGGGGAAGCTGCGCTGCCTGCTGGAGCCGCTGGTGCCGCGACGCACCGAGGTGGGGGACGAGAGCCTCGCCTCGTTCACGCGGCGCAGGCTCGGGCAGGAGATGCTCGACCGCATCGTCCAGCCGATGGTTGGCGGCATCTACACAGCTGACCCCGAGAAGCTGAGTTTGATGGCGACGTTGCCGCGATTCTTGGAGATGGAGCGGCGGCATGGGAGTCTGTTCGAAGCGATGCACGCCGACGATGGACTGGTCGGCGGAGCGGAGAAGGGGGCCAGTGGGGCGCGGTACGGGCTCTTTGCCTCGCTGCGGCGGGGGATGTCCCAGCTGATGGACTCGCTGGAAGACCGGGTGCGAGCGGTGGCGCGCGTGCATTGCCGGGCGCGGGTGAATGAGGTGACGCTGGGTAGGGGAGGAGGAGAGGAGGGGAGGAGAGGTGGCGAGGTCGTCTGGACGGATGCGAGTGGGGATGAGCGGCGGACCTCGTTCTCGGCAGTGATCCTCGCGACTCCGGCTCATCAGATGAGTCGCGTATTGCTGGCCTCACTCCCGGAAGCTGCGGCGGAGTTGGCCCGGATCGAGTACGCGTCGAGCGCGATTGTGATCACTGGCCATGACACGCAGCAGATTGATCATCCGCTCAATGCGTTTGGGCTGGTCATTCCTGCGATTGAGAACCGGAAGATACTCTCCGTGTCGTTCCTGAACCGCAAGTTCCCGGACCGCGCCCCGCCCGACAAGGTGATTCTGCGGACCTTCATGGGGGGGGCCTTGCAACCCGAGATGATGGAACTGAACGACGGGCATCTCATCGAGACAGCTCTGTCGGAGTTGAGATCGATCTTCGGCGTTCGCTCCGAGCCAGAGTTTGCCGTGGTCGCTCGCTATCCACGGGCGATGCCGCAATATCATGTCGGCCATCTGGATCGCGTGGCCAGAATCGCTGAGCTGCTCTCTCCGACCCCCTGGATCGCGCTGGCCGGGAACACACTGGGGGGAGTCGGTCTGCCCGATTCTATTCTCAGCGGCGAGAAAGCCGCCGAGCGAATCTGGGCGGCGATGGGGATGGATTCGTGAGGTAAAACCGGTCGCTTGAAAGCCTCTGGGCGTTCTGTCATAACTTCCCATTCCTTCAGGAGCAGCGGTGCCCAGACGCGCCGCACACCCACCGGAATCTGTTGCATGATGCTGCCGCTGGCTGCCACATCGATCGTCGAATCAATCTCGACTTGGCTCGTCGCCAATGTCTTAGGTTTTTTATTGATGGTCATCGACTTGCCGCTTCTTGGCAAGGTGCTAGTGGTTCCTTCCACGGGATTGGTGTTGCTGTTTGTTGGTGTGTTGCTGGGGCTGGCTCAGCTATTGTTTGTTCGGCTCTTGCGTTTTGCCTCACCGAATCGACTTTGGACGAATTGGCGTTGGTCCGTGGGGCTTATTGTCGTTGGAATCGCCCTCTGGCTGGTCACAGTTGCTGTCGTCTTTGTGGTTCTAACCGATTCAAAATTACGGAGTTCTATTCGGTTTGCGGCTGCGGCCATTCATATTGGAATGCTGGCGGCGTTTTTTGGTCTGCCCGCGTTCGCCTTCATTTGGGCGGAACGCAAGGTCTCGGCTCGTATTCAAGACCGATTGGGACCCACGCATTGCGGAGGCCGGTTTGGCTGGCTGCAATCGCTGGCCGACGGCATTAAGCTGATTCAAAAGGAAGACCTCGCCCCGGCGACAGCGGACAAGTTCCTGTTCCGGCTCTCCCCGTATCTCGTGGTCGTCGCGTCGTTCGCCTCGTTCCTGTTTCTGCCGTTCAGTGATGGTCTGGTGGCGGTCGCGCTCGACTGCGGACTGTTCATCGGAATGGCGGTCCTGTCGCTCGAAGTGCTGGGCGTGGTCCTCGCCGGGTATTCGAGTGGCTCCAAGTGGTCACTCTTCGGTGGCATGCGCGAGACCGCCCAGATGGTCAGCTATGAAGTCCCGCTGGGCATTACAGCTGTGATTCCGGTGCTGATCTGCGGCACGATGAATCTCAATGAAATCGGGCACATGCAGAGCGGCTGGTTTACGAACTGGCTGATCTTCCATAGCCCATTCACGTTCGCGGCGTTCTTCGTGTTCTTCGTCGTGACGCTGGCGAGCAACAAACGAGCGCCGTTCGACCTGGCTGAGGCCGAGAGCGAACTGGTCGGCGGGTTCCACACCGAATACAGCGGGATGCGGTGGTCGTTCTTCTTCCTCGCAGAATACGCCAGTATGTTCTTCGTGTGTGCCTTGGCGGTGCTGTTGTTCCTGGGGGGTTGGTGGACCGGGATTGCTCCAATCGACTCGGCACTTAGCACGATCCTGGGCGGCTATCCCGGTCGCGTGCTGGGGCTGCTGGTGTTGCTCACCAAGTCG
>JAYSUV010000322.1:0-4516 GCA_043718945.1 Planctomycetota bacterium | reverse complement strand
ACACCATCGGAGCGTTCTACGAAGCCTTCCCCCCCGAGATCGCGCGGGCGTATGTGAAGCGCATCGACTTCTGCCACACCCCCAAACACGGCAGCTGGCTCAACATCGCCGAGTGCGAACTGAGCTGCCTGACCAGCCAATGTCTGACCGGTCGCCGCATCGGCGAACTGACCTTGCTGCAAAGCGAAATCAAAACCTGGGCCGACAAGACCAACGCCAAACAACGCGGCGTCGACTGGCAATTCCAGATCACCGACGCCCGCACCAAACTGAAGCGGCTCTACCCCGTGATTAAGTGTGGATGAGGCACTAGAACCTCTTCCGGCTGTGCCGCCCCGGTCGCCCAAAGCGGCAACCGGGGCCACCCGGCGGGAGCCGATGACCGACAACTCGCTGTCACCCTTCGACCTGCCCCCAATCGGGAATTGGTCTCGACACAACTCTCCACCCCGGAGGGGTCACAGCACATAGCCGGTGGTCGAGCGGAGCGACACCACCGGCCTCGGTTGCGGAGACTGCTGTATCCCGGAGGGATTCCAGCCGTTCTGACCAGTTCTGTCATGTGACGGGCTGCAATCCCTCCGGGATAGAGGGACGAGAAGACGCCTCTGTCCGGTGGTGTCGCTGCGCTCGACCACCGGCTATGGGCGGAATTCCCTTCGGGAAAATGAGGCTGCAACGTGGATTGTCTGCACCGTGGGATAGGCTTCCAGCCTGTCCACTTCTGCCAAACAGACAGGCTGGAAGCCTATCCCACGGTCGGTTTGAGACCTCGGTCCCAGGCTCCGGCTTGGGGCCGCATATCCCCGAAGCTCCGCTTCGCTGCGTGCCGGAACGCTCCCTCTCGCACACCGGCTTCGGACTTCCCAGCGGAACCACAAGACCATCGACGTGCAGAGACAGACGGACGACGGTACATTGTGGTTCGACCGCATCCAACGGACGACTCGGCACCCGTCGGGGGATCACCGTGTAAAGGAACAGCATGGAATGGGTGTACCTGGAGACGACGTTCATCAGCTACTTGGTCGCACGTCCCAGTCGTGACCTGATCATCGCTGCGCATCAGCAAATTACGCACGAATGGTGGGATACTCGCCGAGTCCACTACGAGTTGTGCGTTTCGAGACTCGTGCTCGATGAAGCGGGGGCTGGAGATGCTCAGGCTGCTCAGGAACGGCTGCTCATTCTACAGCCCATGCTTGTGATTGAGACGACCACGGAGGCTTTTGAGTTGGCAGAGGAGTTGCTTCGTGCGGGAGCATTGCCGAGCAAAGCCGCCGCCGATGCTTTGCATATTGCTGTCGCAGCTACGAAGTCGATACCCTACTTATTGACGTGGAATTGTCGGCACTTGGCCAACGCCACAATGCGACCCGTGATTGAGGCGGTTTGCATTGCCAAAGGACTCAAGGCCCCGATCATCTGTACGCCCGAGGAACTCATGGAGGCAAAACTATGAACGATCCCATTGTGGACGAGGTGCGGAGAGTGCGTGACGCGTACGCCGCCCGCTTCAATTACGATTTGCACGCCATATTTTTGGACATCAAGAAACGCGAAACAGAGAGTGGCCTCGAATTCGTGAATGGTGTTGCGAGTCAGCCCCTGCCGAACAAGGCGTTGCAGCCCACCGAGCCCGCCATGCCGGTTTCTGAGACTTGAGACCTCGGTCCCAAGCTCCGGCTGGGGACCGCATCTCCCCGAAGCTCTGCTTCGCTGCGTGCCGGAACGCTCCCTCTCGCACACCGTCTTCGGACTTCCCAGCGGAATCACTGCCTGACATGCCAAGCGACAGTCCTCTGTGGCTCGGCGAAGCGGAGCTTCGAGGACTCTCGCGACCAAGCTGGAGCCTGGTCACGAGAGTTGGGACAAGCCAACACCCAGCCGCTCTTCGTCCCGGTAGGGACACCCGAAAATAGCCCACCGTTTCAACGGTGGGATAAGCCGCGGGTTGATGCCTCAGCCTCGTCAGGGGCGAAAGAAAACGCCGCCTTCTCCCTCCGTCACTCGTGGAGTATTCCCCCAGTCGCGAAGGAGTCTGTCGTCCCTGGCGGGACTAGGCACATGGTCTGGATCCGCAGTCCCACCGTTGAAACGGTGGGCTATTTTCGGGTGTCCCTACCGGGACATAATCCAAGTCTTTCCTTGGAAAACGACCACTTGGAGGCGCTAGTTAGCTAACCCTCCACCTGCCCCCAATCCGGCAGGATCAGGTCCGGCTTGATGATCGACTTGATCGTGGAGCGCTGGGCCACCTTGACACCCTTGCCGCCGCGACTGGTCACGGAGTACTTCATCTGGCCGAAGCTCATCGGCTTGTCGTTGTCGTTGACGACCTTCAAGGTGTCGGACGGCCTGGACATCTTCATGGCCCCGAGCAGAACATCCCCGGCATCGAGTTTAATCCCGCGCACGCCCTTGCCGGCCCCGGAGAGGACGGGGACATCGGTCACTGAGAAGTGGATCAACCTCGCATCGCGCGAGATCAGGAACACCGTGTCGGTCTCCTCCACCAACTCGACATGCACCACCTTGTCCTTCTCAACCAGGCGGCAGTAACGCCGTCCGGCCTTCGTCGAGGGCAACCGGAATGACGACAACGAGAGCCGCATCACCTGCCCGCTGGCCGTCACGATCAGCAGGTACGGAGCCGGGGCGGGCTGGTCGTCGACCTCGGTATCGGGCGGCGTGAACCGCGTGTCGGTGCTCAGGGCGGCAAACAACGTGGCCCCGTCGCTCAGCCGGATATGCTTGGCCAGCGGCTCCCCGTACCCGGTACTGGCCGGGATCTGCTCGGCGGGCAGCGTGTAGGCTGTCCCGTCGCTGCTGAAGAAGATCGCATTGTCGAGCGTGCTGCACGGCAACACCGTCAGCAGTTGATCCCCCTCGCGCATCCGCAGCTTGTCGAGAGTCGAGATCTTCCCGATCCGCCGCACCCAGCCCTCGGTCGAAAGGACGATGTGCGTGTTCTCGCGGATGATGTACGCCTGCGGGTCGTACTCGCTGATCTCGTCCGATGTCCCGAGTGCGGTGCGGCGCTTGCCGCCCAGTTCCTCGCCGATCTGTTCCAGTTCTTTGCGGACCTCGCCCCACAGCAGCTTGTCACTGGCCAGGATCTTGCGGATGCGTTTGGCCTCGGTTTCCTTCTCGTGCAGCTCCTGTCGGATGCGACCAATTTCCAGTTGCGAGATGCGGTACAGCTGGAGTTCGAGGATGGCGTCGGTCTGCTCCTTGTCGAGCGGGAACGACTTCATCAGCTTATCGGCTGCGTCCGACTTGCCGTCGCTGGCCCGGATGATTTTGATGGCCTTGTCGAGGCCATCGAAAATAATCTCGAACCCTTTGAGGATGTGAATCCGCTTCTCGAGTTGAGCCAGCAGGAACTCATACCGCCGCCTCACCGTGACGAGTCGAAACGTCAGGAAGTGCTTGAGGATCTCAATCAGCCCGCAGCGCTTCGGCCCGAGTACGCCATGCTCATCCGGCACGAGACACGTGGCGTTGTAGGCAAAATTATCCTCCAGTCGCGTGTGCTTGAAGAGGTACGCCATCACTGCGTCGGCGTCGGCTCCACTCTTGATCTCGATAATGATCCGCAGGCCGTGTTCGTCGTCCGACTCGTCCGCAACGTCGACGAGTTGGGGCAGCTTGCGCGAGTCGCGAATCTCGCCCAGCGAACTCATCAGCGGGCCGGTCTCGACGCCGTAGGGGATTGTCTGGATCACGATCCGGTGCGGGATCTCCTTGCCCTTCTCCTTGTCAAGGGCCCACTCCGCCCGCACCTTGATCGTCCCCCGCCCCTCCTCATAAATGGTTCGCAGTTCCAAACGGTCCGTGACGATCCGCCCCCCAAGCGGGAAGTCCGGGCCGCGCAGCTTCATCATCACCTGGGCGGTACTCGCCTCGGGTTCGTCGATCAGATAGACAGCGGCCTTGATCGTCTCGGAGAGGTTATGCGGCGGCATGTTCGTCGCCATGCCGACGGCGATCCCCGACGCTCCGTTGACCAGCAGGTTCGGAAACCTCGCGGGCAACACGACTGGCTCCTCCTTTGTCGCGTCGTAGGTCACCCGCATGTCGACTGTCTGATACCGCAGCTCGTTCATCAACTGATCGGCGACCTTGGTCAGCTTGGCTTCGGTGTAGCGCTCCGCTGCGGGGGGGAGGCCGATGATCGAGCCGAAGTTTCCCTGGCCGTGGACGAGTGGCTCGCGCAGTGTGAACGATTGGGCCATGCGGACGAGGGCGTCGTAGACGGAGACGGTCCCGTGCGGGTGGTAGTTACCGGTCGTCTCTCCCAGGATCTTGGCGCACTTAGTGAACTTGGCGTCTGGAGTCAGTCCCAAGTTATGGTACATCGCATACAGGATGCGGCGCTGCACCGGCTTGAGGCCATCGCGCACATCCGGCAAGGCCCGCGACATGATGACCGACATGGCATAGTTGAGATACCGCCTGCGCGTCTCGTCGCTGATCGAGACGAACTGAATCTCATCGGCCGGTTCGTCACCGG
>JAYSUV010000321.1:0-4517 GCA_043718945.1 Planctomycetota bacterium | reverse complement strand
TTTTTTTAATGTCGGGTGGAAACACCCCCCCGCGACTCATCCCATATTCAAATAGGCGATTGCCCTGGTCCGCCCGGGAACTGTGCTTGGACTTCGGTCACGCGCGTCCTAGACTGCCGGGTACTGTCTGCGACTCCTCTCGCAATCGCATTTCCGGAAGCTCGTCCGATGTCCAAGCAACGTATCAGCCGGCCCCTGGCCTCTGAGGGAACTCCGTTTCCCACCGATTCCCCAACGCCCGATCTGACGCGTACCGCTCAGATGCTGGACGAAATGCGAGAGACCGTCGATAAGCTCGAACGGGACCAGGCGGAGCCCGGCGACATTCGCATCCTGTCGCGGGCCATGAAGGAGCTGCGGTATGCGTTCAAGATGTTTACACCTTACCGGCGAATGCGCAAGGTCACGGTCTTTGGCTCCGCGCGGATGCAGCCCGACCACCCCTCCTATCAGCAGGCCGTCGAGTTCGGACGCGAGATGGCCGAAGCGGGGTGGTACGTCGTCACCGGAGCGGGGGGCGGCATCATGGAGGCCGCTCATGTCGGGGCCGGTCGTGAAAAGTCGATGGGCCTGAACATCATGCTCCCCTTTGAGCAGGAGCCCAACCGGATCATCAATGATGACAAGAAGCTGGTACACCTCAAATACTTCTTCACCCGCAAGCTGTTGTTCGTGAAAGAAGTTCACGCCGTCGTGCTGTTCCCAGGCGGGTTTGGCACACTGGACGAGTTGTATGAAACGATCACGCTGATCCAAACCGGCAAGCGCGATCTGATGCCGATCGTGGCTGTTGATGCCCTGGGTGACAGCTACTTCACGGATCTCGTGGAGTACATGAAGAAGCACTTGTTGGCATCGAAGCTGATCTCTCCCGACGATCTCTCTTTAATGAAGGTCACCCGGAGCATCGAAGAGGCATTCGATGAAGTGATCGGCTTCTACACCGTGTACAACAGCATGCGCTATGTGAAGGACCGTTTGTATCTGCGGCTTCACCAGGCCCCCAGTCCCGAATTCCTCAAGCGACTCAACACCGAGTTCCGCGACATCATCGTGGAAGGCCAGATCGAGTCGGTCCCGGCTCATCCATTCGAGTCCGATGAGCCTCATCTGGCGAATCTGCCTCGCATTGCCTTTAACTTCAATCGCCGCGCACTGGCGAGACTGCGGCAGATGGTCGACCTGATTAACGATGAGC
Source organism: Planctomycetota bacterium (assembly GCA_043718945.1). Taxonomy (GTDB): domain Bacteria; phylum Planctomycetota; class Planctomycetia; order Planctomycetales; family Planctomycetaceae; genus TH-plancto1. The sequence goes on along the minus strand of JAYSUV010000321.1, from coordinate 3,319 downwards.
TGTCGAACAGCTGCTCCGTGGACGGCGAAGACTGCATCCGTTGTAAGATTTAGCTGTGGCGAGTTGGATGTCTCTCAAGTCCGGAGCGTCTTGTCAGTGCTTGATTTCGGGAGTGGTTCCCGCCGGGAGGGCGAGGTCAGAGCTGTGAACAGGATTGGCATCGCCTTCCCGGCAGACATGCCACAACCGCCAATCGGAGCATTGACAAGTCCAGATCCCACAGAAGAAACCGGAGTGGCAACTATGCCGATTGTCAGACTGCTGGTGCTGGCCCGACAGATTCTCCCGCTGCTGGAGCAAACTAATCGGCGGATGGTCTGTGCCGAGAGTTGCACGGCAGGACTGGTGTCCGCGGCGCTGGCCGGAATTCCGGGAGCCTCGCAGTGGCTGTGCGGGTCAGCTATGGTCTATCGAAATGCCACAAAGACCGCTTGGATTGGGGTCGCGGGAGAGATCCTGGACGATCCCGAGCGCGGGGATGTCTGTGAAGAGACGGCGATCCAGATGGCGGAAGGTGTCCTGGCCGTTACTCCCGAGGCGTCGCTATCGGTCTCAGTGACTGGTCATCTCGGGCCGGGGGCTCCCGCCGGGTTGGACGGGGTGCTGTACATCGGCTGGGCGGAGCGTGCCGGGTCTGTCTCGGAGCCGGTAACCATCTACTGCGAGCGTGTGGAACTCAGCTTGTCTCCGCCGCTAAACCGCGATGATGTTCCGAGGCGAGTGGCCCGCCAGACAGAAGCGTCACAGAACGTACTGCGCGTGGTCCGCGACCGCCTGAGAGAGATCGCTCGTGCCGCATCGTTGGACTAGAACTGCCACTGCAACCCGACGTTGATCCCCTGCATCCAGAAATCATCCTCGCGCTGAATGAGATTGATCCGAGGAGGATCGGTCAGGATCGAGGACGAGTCCCAGCTGATGTTCTGTTCCGACAGCGACACGTTGGTCGTGGCCATGAACTGATAGCCGAGCGTGAAGTTGATGTTCTCTGCCACACGGACTCGGGCGTACGTGCCGAGTTCGATGACGGGCGAGAAGCGGGTCAGACCATCCTTTTGGACTCGGTCGAGTTCCGTCGGCGAAAAGATTTGCTGAGTCGAGACGCGATTGCTCACGCGATTGACACCGAAGGTGAACTTCGGTTCGAAGCCCAGGGTCAACCACTTGCTGCGGGTCTCCAGTCGGAACCCGACCTCGGGACCAAAGATGTGGTTGTTGGCGTGTGATTCGATCCGGTGATTGGTGGCTGTGGCCGCGTCACCTCCTTGAATCACCAACTCATTGGAGTAGTGCATGTAGTTGAATCCAATCAGCGGCGCGATCTCCAGCGCCTGATTCGGAGTCACTGCTCCAAACACGAACTTGGCATCAGCCCCCTGCAAGTTCGACTGCACTGCCATTTCCATCCCCTGATCAAACAGGATGAAGTCGAGGCGAGACGGAAGTCCGTTTCGAGTCAAGGGGATGGCTGGAATCACCGTCGCGACCGGCAGCGAGTTGACACTTAAGAATGGCGAAATCCGAATCAGACTCTCCGACTGCCCCATCGCAAATCCGCTGGCTTCGATCGTGAACATCTGCGTGGGGATGCCCATCGTCAGTCGCAGTCCATTGTTGTCCTGAAAGTCGGCATCTTTTAAAGACACCAGTTGCCCCTCTTGGGCGGGCCTGACCCCAGTCACCCGATCCACAGCTGGAAAGAACGCTGTCGTATTGAAGACTGCGGGTGGAACCACCAAGGGATTTGCCCCGATGAACCGTGAATTCGGAGCCCGGTAGTTCATCCAGAGGTATTCCGTACGAAACCAGGTCTGCGAGAGCGTGTCGACAATCGCAAGATCGACTGCCGAGTCGAAGTCGTAAAATGAGTCACGCGACCCAGGTGCAAACTGCTCTGAGAGCCGTGGCACTTGTCGGTCATACGCAGGAGCAGGTCCCCCGGCATACGGCCCACTGGGAGCCATCCCGTAGAAACCCGGTCCCGGTGGTCCCTGTGGGTTCGGCCCTTGAGCCGAAACCAGAGGAATCCAAGCCAGCCAGGCGATCAATAGGCGAAGTGCGAGCCGCCGAGGCATCGTTGCCGTTCCTTCCGTGGGGGGCTGCGCTGTTCTCTCGCGACTGGAGTGACCAGTCCACAAGACCCCAGCGCCAATGCGCCGGGAAGCGCCGTCATCCCTGTATCGGTCAGGCGAAACGTTCCACTTGGACTAAAAAGTCCGGATAGGCAAAGATTGTCGGTTGTATCGAAAGTTCTGGCACCTACGGGAACACATGGGGGGATTGGCGGTTATGGGGCAATTACAGTCATCCCATTCAACCCAGTCGCCCAAATCGCTACTCCCGGTCTTCAGCTGCGTGATCCCGCAGTTCTTCGATCGAGACAAACTCGACCGTCGACATGTGAGTCGCCTCCAGAACCACGGGCGGGGCCATTCCGGCCTCCAGTGCCTCTTTCCACCGGGCCACGCACAAGCACCAGCGATCACCAGGCATCAGTCCCGGAAACTCATACTCATCGATCGGCGTCGACAGATCGTTCCCCTGAGCCTTGGAAAACTCTAAGAACTCTTCCGTCATCACGGCACAGACCACATGTAACCCCATGTCGGATGCCCCGGTCTCGCAACAGCCGTTGCGAAAGAACCCAGTCATCGGCGAGACGCTACACACCTCCAGCGTCGTTCCCAACACGTTTTTGCCAGCAGGCACAATCTCTCTCCTCAGCAACACCCGGAAGGCACCAAGATACCAGACTCGCCCCCTTTTCGCTTCTACGATTCCGTGAGGAACTGGCTCCATACAAGTTCCTAGAATTTACCGCAGAGGGAGCGGAGGTTCGCAGAGGGATATCCCGGAGATCACTCGGTCCTCCGCCCCCTCTGCGGTGAATCCTCTTCAGAACTTTCGGGCAGTTGTTTTGGACCAGACCCTCATCAGGAGCAACTCACAGCTGGAAGGTAAGTCAGTGGCCGAATGGCGACAGTGTTGATTTTCCGCATCAGCTCATATCTATTTCTCCCGTAAGAAGTTCCGTCGAGTTCATGAGGGTTACCTGTTGGGTGATGCGGTATCACCTCATGAGGCTGCGAGGTTGTTCAGCGAAGTTTTCGTAGCGACAAACTATTCGTATCGACGTAACTCGTCTTCCGGTATGGCATTGAGGATTCACAACATCGCCATGTCAAGATTTCTGAACACTGTTTCGGGTCTTTGGCACTGAGGCTGCATGACCTATTCTCATCGAAGTGACGCTCACCTCGAACGACCAACACGACCCCACCGCACGAAAGACACTCCCATGCTCAAGCTCATCGCCGCC
>JAYSUV010000033.1:0-6565 GCA_043718945.1 Planctomycetota bacterium | reverse complement strand
AAATGTCGCTTTCGCTCCCCCTCGCTGACGCGTCGGGTTGCTAAAGTAAGTGCCATTGGGCGTCAGCCCCCCGAGTCTGCGAGCGGTGAGGGGACTCGGGGGGCTGACGCCGCCCCGCTCGCTGGTTTCTTAGTGCTCGGCCTCGTCCGCACTCGGCTCCGGCAGCCAGAAGCTGGCGATCAAGCCGATGAGATACACCGAACCGGCGGTCACAGCTGCGGCGTAAGCGAGTGCTCCCGGACGGGACAGTCCGAGATTGGCCATGCCCAGAAAGATCGGAGCGATGAGCAGGCCCGTCAGACCATTGGCTGCTGTTCCCACCATGCGACCCCCGACATTCGCGGCGAAGCTCTCGCCCGTGCCTCGCAGGTGAACCGGATAGACGCGAGGCAGATAGTTGCCCCAAAAGCTGAACTGGGCCACGGTCAGGAAGCCGGTCACGAAGATGCCGACCTTCACGAGGCCCAAGTTGTCGGTGTGCAAGAAGTCGAGGATCGCCTGCGGTGTCTTCCCCGCTGCCGGGAAGAGGAACACCAGCGGGACGATCAGCACCCCCGGAATCTGGAACATCCGCAGCAGTCGCTGACGATTGACGATCCGCACCGCCAGGAACGCCAGGGCGAAACGACCGATTAGTCCGCCGAGTTCCTGCCACAACTGAACATTGGCGACGGTGGCCTGCTGGTCCTTGCCGAGGGCGACAATCTTCCCCTTGAGTTCTTTGTAAGCGGGTGTGCCCTTCTCGGCTTTGTCGAGTTCCTTACGGAGTTTCGGGATCGGAGCCCAAGCCTTGTTGAGCCCCGGCACGATTTGCGGCATGAACTGAATCGCACCGAACGCTGCTCCGTAACTGCATGCGAATAGCACTGCCGTCACGATCGAGGTGCGAGCGAGCTTCCCTTGGAAGATATCGGCCAGCGAGGCTCGCTTGAGGGTTCCGGCCAAACGCTTCTGCTCCCAGATCGGAGACTCGGGCAGGAACGGACGAATGAGGATCAACGGGATGGCGGGCAGTACCCCCGAAATCAGCGTGTACCGCCACGCGGCATGGTCGCCAAATATCGCGGGCAGACTGGCACCGTACTTGACACACAGTCCGTACGCCACCGTTACCAGCAGACCGCCGAACGAAGAAAACGCCTGAGTATACCCCAGCACTTTCTCACGTCGTTGAGGATCGGGGAACAATTCGGCTAGCCAGGCCACTGCCGCCACGAATTCGACGCACACGCCGATGAACGTCGTGCAGCGGAAGAACAGCAGCATCGGAGCCGAGGTCGCGAACCCCGACGCCAATGCAGACAGAGCATACAGCAAAATGCTCCAAGTCAGCACCCGTCGCCGTCCCAGCCGGTCGGTGAGCATGCCCCCCATCAAGCCGAAAGTGCCTCCGCACAGGGCACTGCCCCACATGATGTAGGCATTCCACTTCAGGATCTCGTTGAACCCTGAATCGGTGTCTGCGTCGACCTTCAGAAGCTCAGTGAGCGCTGGTCGAGAAATCAGCGGGAACACCAGCAGCTCATAAATATCAAACGCGAACCCCAGGGCGGCGATCGCGCAGATCAGCCACTGGACCCTGGTCAGTCCGCCCGTCGGTGTGGATTCACTCATCCCGCCATCTCCCGTGAGTCGTTCATCGGTCTCGATCTGTCCACTCGCGAATTGGCATCAACCGGTACGTCAGTGGACTGCCGCTGAGTGTAGCGCAGTGAGATGAGGCATGCAAACTGCCCTTCATTGAGACATCGTCCATCGAGCACGTTGGACTCACCTCCCAGTCCCGTACTTCTTCAACCGTTTCGCTGCGACGCGAAGTCCTCGAAGCGGAGCAATCCGACGTTCCAGTGACCCACGACAACTCACGGCTTCACCGTCCGCGGGCATTTCTGATCCAGGAACTTGTCGATCAGGTCATACAGCTTTCCAGGTGAGGGCGTGTTATGGTCGGACCCGCGCAGGGTGTAGAAGAACTTCGGTTCGTTCGCAGCCTCGTAGAGGGTCTGGCCGCAGGCGAATGGCACGACGCGGTCGGCGGTGCCGTGGACCTGGAACAGCGGGCATTGCACCTCGGGAATTCGTTTGACCGAGGCCAGCCGGTCCTCCGGGACTAGAAACGCCCAGCGCGGGGCATGATGCTTCGCCACCGACTTAAACGAGTCGAACGTACACTCGATAATCAGCCCGCGCGGGCGCTCTTCCGAGGCCAACTGCACCGCCACCGCTCCGCCCATCGAGCGGCCCCAGACGACGACCTCGGTCGATGGAACGCTCGCCAGTTCCGCGAGCTTCGCCCGAGCGGCCCGTCCATCGGCGATGACCCCCTCGACGGTCGGAGTGCCTTTGCTTTGGCCATAGCCTCGGTAGTCGAACGCCAGGATCGACAACCGGTGCGTCGTCCGCAGGAACTCAAAGTAGTCTGCCATCCAGGAAATGTTGCCCCCATTGCCGTGGCAGTACAGCACCACCGCCCGAGGAGCGTCCGCTGCACAATACCACGCATGCAGAGCAGTGCCGTCTGCCGACGCGAACTCGACATCCGTGTACTGCAACTGAGCTGGCTTCCAGTCCCCTTTGCGATCGGGTTGGAAGAGAATCATCTCGTCGAGGGAGGGAACGCGGTTGGGAGTCTTGGCTTTCGGTGCGGCTGCGGGTGCCTGTGCTTTGCTGGCGTCAGAATTCGCGGAGGACTGGCTGTCCTTCGCCGTCGGCGAGAGGAATTGCGGAAACCTCAAACTGGACCGAGGGGTTCGGCTTTGGGGAGCTGCAAGATCCTCATCGGCACGAACCCTGACCCCACTCCCCAGAGAGAGAGCGACGGCTAAGCAGACTCGGAACAGGCAACGCATGGCACGACTCCTTCGACACGTTCAGGCTTGACGCATTCTACCGCCCCACCGCGATTCGATGGTATGCCAAACCGGCCCACGACTGGCGATGTGTGTGCGTCAGGAAAGTCGGTAGCTTCCAGTTTCTGCCCCCTCTCCCACACATGCGGTTCTGGCCCTCGGAGTGAACTCCACTGTGGGGGAGAGGGCTGGGGTGAGGGGGCAGAAGTCACGGGCTGCCGACTTTTCTGATGCACACACAGGCGATCATCCCCCCTTTGCTCTTTTGCCGGGGAGTCTCACCCGACATGATGCGTCGCAGCTGTCCTCTTCCGGGTCAGTGTCGATCCGTGAGTGTCCTTCATGTCCTATCGCTCCCTGAAGCGTCTGTTCGGCGAGACCAGCCTGGAACGCAAGTGTCGTTTCCTGCTCGGCAGTTCGCTCATCATCCTGATTTCAGGCAGCTTCTACTGGTACTCCCAGAGGAATCTGACCGTCATTGAGGCTCAATATCGCCAGCGAGCCCAGCTGCTGATCTCGCAAAACTTGCAGAAGAAACATTGGGAGGAAAGTGCGGACAATGAACCGCAGATGGTCGAGCTGATCAAAACTCTGGCCAATGATCTGAAGCCTCAGGATCTTCGAGAATATAAGAGTAAATTTCTCGCCGCTCGCTCCGATCAGGCTTCGGCGGAAGACCGTCCGAGTGAAGAGGCGGAGAACGAGGCCCTCCGCCGGTTGAAGAAGGGCGATCCCTATTTCGTCTACGAAGACACAGATGCGGCGGATAAGCCGACTTACCAGTATTATGATCCGATCCGAGCGGGTAAGTCATGCCTGGCTTGCCATGGGACACCGAAAGGGACTGCAACAGCTGAGCAAGTCGCAGGCCGAAAGCTATTAAACTTCCAGGAAGGGGAATTAATGGCGGTGGCAAAGCTCAGTTTTCCCCTACAAGATACCCAGGAAGAGATTGCCCGCAATAATGCCCTGCTGATTACACTCGCTCTGGTCACAGGGTTCCTGGCCATGACGGTTTCGTACCTGATTGTCCGGTACATCATTGTGAAGCCGGTGCTGCATCTGAAAGATGTCTCCGATGCGGTCGCCCACGGGGATCTCGACCAGCGGGCCGACATCCGAACCGGGGACGAGTTCGAAGAACTGAGCCACGCGTATAACCGCATGCTGCGTCACCTGGTCACCACGCAGGACGAACTCCGCACGGTGAATTCCAGCCTCGATGGCAAGGTCGAGGAACTGGCCCGCGCGAATCTGAGCCTGCACGAGATGAACAAGCTTAAAAACGATTTTCTGGCGACGATGAGCCACGAACTGCGAACCCCGCTGAATAGCATCCTGGGATTCAGCGATGTTCTTTCCGGGGCCGATGGGCTGAACGACCGGCAGAAGAAATATGTGGGTAACATTCAGACTTCAGGGCGTCATCTGTTGTCGTTAATTAACGACATTCTCGATCTTGCCAAAATTGAGGCGGGCAAGATGGAACTGCATCCCTCCGAATTCGTCGTGTCTGATCTGATCGAGCGGATGTCGGGCGCGATGGCCCCCTTGGCGGAAAAGAAGAACATCGAATTGACCACGCATGTCGATCAGGATCTGCCGATCGCGATCCAGGACTCGGGCAAGCTGCAACAGATTCTGTATAACCTGTTGTCGAATGCGGTGAAATTCACTCCGGATGGAGGTCGGGTCAAGGTATTGGCTCTCAAGCGCGGCGCGAATCAAGTGGATCTGGTCGTGGCCGATACCGGGATCGGGATTCCCCTGGAAGACCAGACGGTCATCTTCCAGAAGTTCCGCCAAGGCCGCGCCCAGCCCGGCCAGGAGGAGGGGGCCATGACCCGCGAGTTCGAAGGAACCGGACTGGGTCTTTCGATCGTGAAGGAGCTCACGCGACTGCTGGGTGGAGAGGTGATTCTGGAGAGTGAATTCGGCAAGGGGAGTACGTTCACGGTGCGTGTGCCCTTGGAATTGGAGTCGACCCTCTCGTCGGTCGAGTCCGATTCCTCGACGCTACCATTGGAACTCCGCCGCGTCCGCATGGCTTCGCTGGGGGTGAATTTCGAGAAGTCCGAAGGGACGTAACCCGTGTGGACTGTGTCGAGTGCGAGCCACCTCGCGTGGCGGCGTTGGAGGTGTCGCGGTGAACTTGCCCTCTCGCCGCTCGCTGGGGAGAGGGGCAGAAACTCGCTGCCGACCGACTTCTCTGACGCACATTCTTGAACCCTCGCCAGGTATGATCCGCTTGCTTGGTCCCGCTGGCGCTAGTTACGCTGGCGGTGCTTGTGTCGCCGAACCCTCCCGTGTAGGTGAAACCCCTGCCTGTTTCAGTCTTGTGAAACCGAACTCTCTATGGCCATTCAGTTCTCCTGCCCCTACTGCACCGCCAGCGTCAAAGTGCCCGACAGCGCGTCGGGCAAGCTGGGGGCCTGTCCCAAGTGCGGGACGAAGATTCGCATTCCGAAGGTTCCGATCCCGCCCGCTGGTGCTTCGCTGCCCACTTTCATCCCACCAGTGGGGGCTCAGCTGGTGATGCCGGTGCCGATGCCGGCCGATCCTGGACTGGGATTCCCGGACCTCTTCCAGCCAGCGGCACCGGCACCGATGGCCCCCCTGCCTCCGGCGCCGGTCTCGACCGACCCATTTGACTTTTCCAATGTAGCGGCAGCGGCGGCCTCGTCTTCTACCGCAACAGAAGCGTCGGGTTCGGTCGTTGCCACGGCGAGTCGCCAGAAGCCCGCGCCCAAAGGCAAGCCGCTGGGCACGGGCGTACTGTTCGGCATTGGTGTAGGAGTGCTGGCGCTGGTGGGCGTCGGGATTTGGCAAGTCATCGCCAACCAACCGGTGTATGAAGGTTCTGTCGTGGGGACCATCGTCCCCTCGGACAAGCCCATCTCGGTGCCGGTCGCCTGGTCGGCGATCGAAGTCCCGGCGTCGACTCAGGGGCAAGTCATTGAATACTTCAAACGCCATCAGACCTCGCTGAAAAACAGCATGATGGAGATCGAGATCGCCGCAGCTCCGCAGGGGCTGGTGGTCCGGTTCCAGACGACGGCCGATTCGATCCTCGTCAGCATCGACCCCCAGCTGGTCCCCGACGTGAAGGCACTGATCGTCGCGAACCAGGCGAGCTGGGGCGAGGCGAGAAAGAAGGAGCTGGCGACCAACGCCAAAGTTCTCTGCGACAACGTCGCCAAGGCCCAATTGACCAGTGGCCGGGTCGAGAGCGTTTCCAGCTACCACGACACTGTCATCTTGAATGCGCTCGTGCGGGGCCTCGGTCGGCATGTGGTGGCTGTGGCCAATCGGATTAACTGCCCCTGCGTGTTCGAGGACGAGGCGGGCAAACTCTATTTCGTGGTCCCCCGGAATACGACGGAGATCACCGTCATGGAGAAGTCCGGTGCCGAGCGAGTCCAGATGCTCCCGCAGGCGTTCCGCATCTACGCTAGCATTGCAGTTGCGACCTCACCTGCGCCGCGCACTCCTACTCCTGAGCCGGAAGCCCCGGTGGAGAAGGAGAAACCGGCTGTGGATGTCGAGCCGGAGAAATCTGATGAGATGATGAAGCCCGAGGAGGCCGGTGAAGAGAAGAAGATGATGCCGAAGTGATGGGCAGCGAGCGGGCGGACGTCACGGCCTGTTGTTTTAATTCTCCTCTCGATTACCATTCTGCCCGTCTAGGGAGGCTGGCGGCACAGGGAGGGGTGGGT
>JAYSUV010000320.1:0-13332 GCA_043718945.1 Planctomycetota bacterium | reverse complement strand
ACTGTTCCGGAAGTGATTCGAATTCGAACTGGCGAAACGGACGAAAGTTCGCTGTAGCCCACCGGGTGTTGCGGAGGCCCAGCGCCCCGCCTGCCCGGAAACTCTTCCCACACCATACCGGTTCTCACGAGCCGCTCAGAACACAGGACCAGACTCATGAAGAAAATCGAAGCAGTGATCCGGCACTTCAAGTTGGAGGAAGTCAAGAACGCCTTGACAGCTGCCAACATCGTGGGCATGACCGTCACCGAAGTGCGTGGTTTCGGACGCCAGCGAGGTCACAAGGAACAATACCGTGGGGCCGAGTACACCGTCGACTTCCTGCCCAAGTTGAAGATGGAACTGGTTGTGGAAGATGACACGGTCGAGAAGGCTGTGAAGATCATCATCGAAGCGGCCCGCACCGGGAAGGTCGGCGACGGCAAGATCTTCATCACGTCGATCGAAGAAGTCATCCGTATCCGCACCGGTGAGACCGGCAACACCGCGATCTAGTGCGCACCGTGACTCAACAGCCGAGGTTCGGGGACCTGTTCCCGAGCCTCGGCATTTTGTCATTGGCGAGACGGCCTGCCAACTTTCACGGCCCGGTGGGCCGCCGCTGATGCCGAGCCGATTGGAAACGCGCTCAGTCCACATCGCAGTGCGTGTTTCAGGAAAGTCGGAACGGACAGTGACTGGCCGTGATGGTGGCTGCGTGGTTCGACTCAGAACCTCTGTTGAGCGACTGGATCGAGACAAGTTCCCGGAATTCACCGCAGAGGGCGCGGAGGTTCGCAGAGGAGAATTCCGGAGATGACTCGGACCTCTGCGGTGGAATCCCTCGCAGAACATTCGAGAAGCTGTCTCGGACCAGATCCTGAGACGATTGACTGAGACCGGGCAGGGGGGAACCCAAGAGTTTGTCAGCCGCAGATGAACGCAGATCGCTGCTGAGGAGAGTCGAATCGCGGGTTATGTCTATTCGTTGTTGAGCCTCTTCATCTGTGTTCATCCGTGTTTATCTGCGGCTCCCCTCTTTTCTGCATGACCCACTGTGGGAACTCTCTGCCGACTTTACTGACACTCCCCCTCGTGGCACCCTTATGGCATTTACCATTGACGATGCGGTTCCGTTCCGCCAGCGAATCGCCGAGATTCGCGAGCAGGGGCGTCGCCTGTTTCAGGCTGGCGCACCGGGCATTCAAACGGCCACCAACCTGTGCCAGAGCTTCGAAACCCTGACGCTCGATCTCTGGGATCGAATCCTGCGGGACACTCCGCCCGATCGCATCGAGAAGATCCAAAAGAGCTGCGCGGTCATTGCCGTCGGCGGCACGGGGCGCGGCGAGATTTGTCCGTTCTCAGACATCGATCTCCTGTTTCTGGATGACGGCCACCTCACCACGGGTTTCGGCCAAGTGCAGTCGCGGATGTCTCAAGCCTGTAACGATTCCTGGCTCGATCTGGGGGCCAGCATCCGCACGATTACTCAGTGTGTGGAGTTCGCGAAAGACGATTCGAAATTTGGCTCCTCCTTAGTCGAGGCCCGCTTACTCTGGGGATCGAAGTCCCAGTATGACTCACTGGTCCGGACCTTCAAGCAGCAGGGGATTCAGCGCCGTTTGAGACCGTTCATGGACGACTGCGTCGAAGCGCGGGAATCGGAGTGGAAAGACGGGCGCGCGGTCCAGGAACTCGAACCGGACATCAAGAACTCCTCGGGGGGACTGCGCGACCTGCACCTCATTCGCTGGATCGGGTTCGCCACCCACGGTGCGACGGACATCGACTCATTGCGAATGAAGGGAGCGCTCGGCAAGAACGAAGCTCATGCCCTGAAGCAGGCGTGGGAGTTTCTGATCTGGCTGCGCATCAACTTGCACTATCACAACAACCAGGCCGAAGAGAAATTCAGTCGGGACGAACAGCTGCGCATTGCGGAGGAGCGGGGGTATCACGACACGGAAACGCAGCGCGGGGTGGAGCGTCTGATGCAGGAGTATTTTCAGCACACGACGCAGGTGGCATCGATCGCCCGAAGATTCGTGGCTCGCAATCGCCCCCATCCGATTTTTTCCCAAGTGAAGAATTATCTCGTCAGCCATCGGGCCGAGGGGGTGCTGCAAGTCGGCGAGAACGTCGATTGCTCGCGGCGTGGACTGGCGGTTGTGACCAAGAGCCTGGCGAGCATTCTGCGGGTCTATCGACTGTGTGCCTCACAAGGACTGCTCCCCAGCCAGGCTTTGGAAGACGGGCTGAAACATGCGGCTCCGAAGTTCAAGGGGACGACGCTCTCGTCGGTCGAGGCGGGGTACTTCATGGACATCCTGAAGTACGGTCGGGAACTGCCGCAGATTCTCCGCAGCATGGTCGAGACGGAAGTGCTCGATATTGTGTTGCCAGAGTTCACGCGGATTCGCTGCCTGATGCAGTTCAATCCGTATCATCATTTCACGGTCGATGAGCACACGTTGCGGGCGATCGCTGTGGCGACGAACTATCCGCCCGACAGCGGTCCGCTCGTGCAGCAGGTCTACCAGGAGATGCAGCACAAGAATCTGCTGCACCTCGCCCTGCTGCTACACGACATCGGAAAAGGATTCGTCGAGGATCACTGCCTCGTCGGAGAGCGTATCGCTGTCGCCGTCGGCAGTCGGCTGCACTTGCCTCAAGCACAGATCGACACGCTCAAGTTCCTGATCCGCTGGCATCTGGAAATGGCCGACATCGCCTTTCGCCGTGACCATACGGACGAGGGCGAGATCGTCCGCTTTTCCCAGCGGTGTGAGACGCCCGAGCGATTGCAACTGCTCTATGCTCTGACCGTCGCGGATGTCACCGCCGTCGGGCCCGGGACATGGAGTCACTGGAAGGCCCTCCAACTGGGCGAGTTCTACGACCGCTGCTTCGTGGTGCTGAGCGGTCGGCACTACGGAGAGTACGAGGCCGCCCGCCTGCGGAAGACGACGACCGAGGTCGGGGCGATCCTCGCGAAGTCGGCTCCGGAAATCCCCTCGGAGTGGATCGAAGCCCAGCTGGGGGGACTCTCCTCATACTACTTCACCTGTACCGAGGCGGCACGAGTGGCCGCTGACCTGCGCATCCTACACCGGCTCTCGGCGGAGGAAGTCATCGTCGACAGTGTTTATGAGCCCGGTACAAAGACCGTGGAGTACCGCATCTTCACCCGCAATCCGGCAGCAGCTGTCGGCTGCTTCCACCGGCTAGCGGGCGTGCTGACCGCATTACGTCACTCGATCCTGTCTGCGGAAATCACGACGACGCAAGCGGGCGCGATTATCGACAGCTTCCATGTTCACGACCTGGATTTCGCGGACGAGCCTCACTCCGATCGCAAGGAGTCGGTCGCACGAGCGATGTCGGATATGCTGCTAAAGCGTCAGGTCGTCGAGGATCTGTTTCGCCGGAACCGCCTGTACGGGGCCAGCCGACCCGCTCAGGCAGGGTCCGAAATGCCGAATCGTGTGCGCATCGATACGGCATCTTCTGAGTCCAGAACCATTCTGGAGGTCTTCGCCCACGACCGGACGGGACTACTCTACAGCGTCTCCCAAGCCATCTTCGACCTGCGGCTCTCGGTGGAGTTGGCCAAGATCGCGACACACCTCGATCAGGTGCTGGACGTGTTTTACGTCCGTGAACTCGACGGGAAACCGGTGACTGCAGAAGCCCGTCTGGCCGAAATTCAGTCGACGCTGGAAACCCGGCTGGTCGAGTTCGAGTCCAGGGGCTGGCGAGATTTCGCGTGACCTGCAAAGGGCGAGCGACGCAAGGTCGAGTCTCCCGCTCGCATGTTTGCGAGCCTCGATTCTCGCACGTGACTCGGACCACAAACCCACTACTTCGACAGCGGAATCACAACGTTCTTGTGCTGCTTCACGGGGCCACTCGCCGAACCCATGCGTCCGGACCCCAGCAGCGGGGCCGCACCGGTCCCGTCGTCGACGCCGACTTTGAATCGGTGCAGCACCGGACTGATCGGATTTAAGAAGGTATCGAACCCTCCCCCGGCAAACAGAATTCCCACAGGGCGACGGTCAGCCAGAGACACGACCAGTGAACCGGAATCTCCGGGCGATCCAAAGGAGGGGGTGCGAAACTGGGTTTGAATGTCGATGCAGTTGCGGAAGCGAGCGAACCCCGGTTCGTACTTGACGACGGCTTCGACATTGATCGAAAAGACCTTCCCCTTGGTGAACCCCGAGGTACGTCCTTGTTTCTGTACCCCCATCCCCACGAACAGGTTTTCCTGGGGCGAGCGAGCCGGAATCCCATAGGCTTCAATCGGAGTCGTCACATCCACCATCCCCAACGGAGTCACGGCCACTGCGGCGTCCATAATGTTCACCGGGGCCGTGGAGACAGCGGTAATGGGAGTGAAAAACTGCAGTTTTTGAAAATCAGAGAGCGTGGCAATCACGTCGCCAGGAATGATGGCACAAATCACATCCCCTTGACTCGGCTGGCAGATCGGATCGCCTAATGTCCCCGAATTCTGTTTCGCCAGGACATGATTATTGCTCAAAACATACAGCTTGCCATCTCGCCCGATACAGCGGCAACCGAGAGTTCCGGATGCGCAGACATCGGTCTGGTTAATCGCGGACACTCCGATCGGAACGGGACGAGTAAATCGCCGAGTCGGCGGGCCTACCTGAGCGGCCCGAGGGGTGGCAACCGCTGCAGTTGCCAGACTGGGTGTCGCCGTCTGAGCGGCTGGTGTGGCTGAGGTGTCTGGCTTGGGGGCACCCGGCAACTCTGCCTTCCCATTGTTGATGGTCACCCGTGACAGTGCTGGCCCCCCCTTGATGGCCCCAGTCACAGTCAGCTCGACGGGAATTCCTTCGATACTCCCCGGCAGTTTGCGGGACATGCCTCCCTGCGCGGCAAAGACGCGAATGACAAGATTGCCATCGGCATCCTCGGAGGTCCCCGTTCCCAGAATCGCGCCGTCATGCTTCTCAATTAGAGCCACGGTCGCCCGGCTCTGAATGTCCATCACCTTTCGCATCGTCCCCCAAGTGTAGTCCTTGCCGGGAACCTTCTTCTCGTCGGCAGGCGGTTCGATGTCGAGGTCACCAGGCTTGGTCAGGGTGAAGGCTCGCCAACGCAGAGATGCCGACGCCAGATCCATGTCTGCGGTCGACTCCGCCGAAGTCAGAATCAGCGACTTCACCGGAGTTTCCTTCCCGGCATCCAGAATCCGCTTCACCGGGAGCATCTGCAAGTAGGGAGTCGTCTCGGTGAACTGCCCCTGGGGCTCATGTAGAGTGGCTCCCTCGATCGAAGACCCATCTACGACCAGAACCAGCTTGCCGGGAATGTCCGTATCCGACTTGTTCTTCAGCAGCACCCGAGCGGACAGAGTCTTGTCACCCGCAGCTGCAATTTGCTCCTTAAAGACCAATTCCACGCGGTCAGTGACTTCCCACGGACCACGATCCTCTTCCACGATGGCCTCTGGCTCAGGCACGGTCGCAGGTTCGTCAACCGGAGTTGGTTCCGCGTTCTCCACCGGAGCCGGATTCGACTTTGATGGTTTTTTAGGATCAGCTGCGAAGGCGCTAATGATGAGTAAGCCGCAAGAGAAAACGGCAACACTCAATGTTATCTGTGGACGAGACATGCGAAACCTCACCAAACTCAAGCGACTTGACTGTACGACGAACCATCAAGGGTGACCGTACTCATTACTTCGGTCGATTGACCTCTCCAGTTGCCCTCACGGTACTCTTCCTGTGCTGGGGGGTCAAGAACCTGTCTCTGGAATCGATAGAAAAGGTGCAACCGTAAGAGTCCCCCGCTTCGGAGCGGTTGACTCAATCGCCAAACTCTCTGAATCAGAACCCAAACGACTCCCGCAACACCTCGTGGTTCACCCGACCGAACACGAACACTTTTCCGGTATCGACGTTGTGGATCACCACCTCGGCGGGACTGAATAGCAGCGGGTCGATCTTGTAGAAGTCTTTCCCCGCCGCCTCAAAAATCTTCAAGAACGGCTGGCCGTACGCCGCTGAGGCACTCGACGGCACCTTCGGCCCCAGCGACAGCAGATCGTCATCGTCGCCATTGACCCACAGCGTGACCCGCCCGCCATACAGAATCGCGTCGTTCGTGCGGCCAATCCCCTGCATATCGTCCGCTGCCACCGGCGGAATGGGCGCTGTCCCGCTGCCACATTCGACGCGCGAGATATCAAAGCCGAGCGAGTGCAGCTTGTGCAGGGCGGTCTCGACGCTGCGAGCCACCACTTGCATGTTGCCGGCGAGGCTCGCCGTCGGGGCGACGAGCAGAGCGACCTGCCCCGGCTCGACGCCGCACTTTTTGGCGATCTCGGCGATGACTGCTTTCGTGGGGAATTTGCTCGACTCCAGTACCCCCACCACGGCGTCCGCAACCTCGCGGTAGTCGAGTTCTTTGAATATCTCCTCATGGGCATAGGCCGCCCGCATTGGCCCCGACCCCATCGCGAAATACTTCCCGACCGAGACCTTCCATCCCGCATACTGACTCAGAAGGCACGCCTCCAGCGGAGCATCGGTCTGCACAAATAAGTGCGGCCACCCAACCCCCGCGACCTCCCCCGGATGGATCGAGACCTCAGCCAAACTGGCCAGGCAGACCTCCGCCAAGGCCAGCCCCGCCCCGATCGACCCCGGTGCCTCGACTCCAAAGTCGAGGATGCACGCCCCACTGTCGTTGTCGACCGCCTCGATCCGCAGATCATCCGCTGCGTTCAGCGCCTGCTGCACCAGATCCCACGCCAGCTCGTTCAGCGTCGGCGGCAGTTCATCGTTCTCGTCAATCTCATCAGTCATCGGACCATCCAGCGCAGGCCGTGTTTCACCAGCCCCGCATGCTACGCGGTCGCGAAGCACTTGTCAGGCGTCTCCCTTGCGGTCCATCACATTCTGCCAAGTATCGTGGGCTTTAGCCCACGCGAATTGGAGAAAACCCGTCGATCGCGTGGACTAAAGTCCACGCGACTTATTCCCCATTCAAATGGCGATCGCCCTGACCCCTCCCGCCGGAAATGGATATCCGAGCAAGGAGTGGATATGCTCTCTCGCAGAACCTCGCATCACGAATTGCCCCACCCGATCCCCTCTCACAGGAGTAAACTATGTTACGTCTTTGGACTCTGCTCGCATTCACCATGACTGCCGCTCTCTCGGGTTGCAGCAAGGCCCCAGAGACTGCCGCGAACCCCTCCGTCCCCGCGATTGCCCCCGCCGACGGACACGAAATGGCCTCCGCAGCTGCGGTCCCCTTGAGTACAGAGGACCAGGCGCTCGCGGATCGGCAGAAAGTCTGCCTTGTCGGCGGAGAAGCACTCGGCAGCATGGGAACCCCCGTGAAAGTCATGCTTGGCGATCGAGCCGTCTTCTTGTGTTGTGAAGGATGCCGGGGTGCCGTCGAGGCGAATCCCGAGAAATACCTCGCCATGCTCGATGCCCAGGCGGAAACTCCGGGAGTGGCCGTTGATGCCAAAACCGAACCTGCAGCCCCAGCTGCGGAGTCTCCTGCGACTCCTGTCACCGATGCACCCGCCAAGGCCGAATAGCCTGTGACACGTTCCGCGAACATTGACAACAGCACAGTCACTAGACAGCATGTATATATGCGGTCGCGGTTCGCGCGATCGTTCTGACGCTCCCACCTCATCCACTGGTTTGCCCTTCCCCCTGTCGTGGGAGGGATTCTGGTATCCGCCACACCCTCCTTCGCAGTCAATCCTCCTTCCTTCGTCTTTCTGGTGTCATTGGACTTTCGTGTCTCCTTCGGTGGACAGTCCTGGTCCTCCCGCGTTCATTCCACTCGTGGGACTGGTCGGTGGGGTTGGGTCTGGAAAGAGTACGCTGGCTCGCGGATTGGCCCAGCGGATGTCGGTGGCCATTCTGGATGCGGATCGAGCCGGGCATGAAGCTCTCCGGCAACCCGCGGTGAAAGTCGCCCTGCGTCAGGCGTTCGGAGACTCGATCTTCAACGACGCGCAGGAGGTCATCCGGTCTCAACTGGCACAGCTGGTCTTCGGCTCCGATGACCAGTCGCAGCGAAACCGCCGGACACTCGAACAGATTGTCCATCCCGTGTTGCGGACCGACCTGCAACAGCAGTTGCAGCATGTCCGCGAATTGGGGCAGGTCCAGGTGGTCCTGCTCGATGCTCCGATTCTGCTCGAGTCGGGTTGGAAATCACTGTGCGACGCGGTGGTGTTCCTTGACACCCCACTCGCCAAACGGCAGCAATGGACAGCTGCCGGGCGAAACTGGACGCCCGAGGAATTGGCTCGCCGAGAAGCGAGCCAATGGCCGATCGCCCGGAAGCAAAGTGCATCCGATTTCATCGTCGACAATTCGGGGAGTCTGGACTCCTCGGTGGATCAGTTGGAGGAAGTGGTGCGTGGGGTCCGGTCGCAAGCGGGTGACACGCATTGAACACATGGAAGGGTGCTCTACGACCGAGCGGTCCTCCCTTCCGGTCCCCTCTCCCCCGCGATTGACTGAGTCAACCAGTGAGATCCGTTACGGGGGAGAGGGCTAGGGTGAGGGGGCCGGAGAAATCCCCCTCACCCCGGCCCTCTCCCCCACAGCGGAGTCTATTCCGAAGGTCGAATCGATTGTGGGGGAGAGGGAGTAGAACGGAAGCAGCACCCCTCTCCCGCTCACAAGTTTCATGCTGCTGACACAACAACCGGCCCATCCCACTCACTCCGAGAGGGCGCGCTGCGGGAGTTCTTTCCGCGACCGCCCACTCTGCTTCCCCTCCCCCCAGTTCCCTTCCCACTCGATTGGGACACCCGCCATGCCTCAACCTCCCAAGCCCTCTTCGCCGCGTGGTAATCGCCCGGAGTTTCCGCATATCGACCGCAACGATCCGCCGATCAAACGCCGGTCAGCTGAGAGCGCTCCCCCCCTCGTCGAAGCTGAGGAAGGAGGCGGTAACGTCCTACCTCTCGGAGAGAGAACGCCCGTGCCACCCGCTCCTCACGAAGACGAAGAAGAGCAGCTCTCGGAGATCTACAACGACCCGTCTCTGCACAGCTCCGAGGGAGCCCCGAGCGAGATGAACGTCGCCGCACTCCAGCGGATGACGATGAAGGAGCTGATCGACCTCGCCAAAGAGGAGGAGGTCGCCGAGATCGCGGGTCTGAAGAAGCAGGATCTCATCTTCCGCATCCTCAAAGAGCGGACCAAGATGAACGGACTGATGTCCGGAGAGGGGACGCTGGAGATCCTGCCGGACGGATTCGGATTCTTAAGAAGCCCGGACTATCACTACCTGCCCTGCCCGGATGATATCTATGTCTCCCCCAGCCAGATTCGGCGATTCGGGCTGCGGAAGGGCTCGACCGTCCGGGGCCAGGTCCGGCCTCCGAAAGAGAACGAGCGGTACTTCGCGCTGTTGCGGGTCGAGGCGATCAACGGAGCCGATCCGAACGAGCTGCCGGAGAAGGTGCCGTTCGATAACCTCACTCCGATGCACCCGACCCAGCGGATTCGCCTGACCACCGATCCGGCAGAACTCAGTACGCGGATCGTCGATATGGTGTCGCCGATCGGCTTCGGGCAGCGGGCCTTGATCGTCTCGCCACCGAAAGCGGGCAAGACGATCCTGCTGCAAAAGATGGCCAAGGCGGTTCTCATCAACCACCCCGAGGTCTATGTCATCGTGCTGTTGATTGATGAAAGGCCCGAAGAAGTCACCGACATGGAGCGGAACGTCAAAGGCCCGAACTGCGAGGTCGTATCGAGTACCTTCGACGAGCCGCCGAGCCGCCACATCCAGGTCTCCGAGATGGTGATCGAGAAGGCCAAACGCATGGTCGAGTTCGGTCACCATGTGGTGATCTTTCTCGATTCGATCACCCGCCTGGCCCGCGCGTGGAACACCGAGTGCCCCAACTCCGGCAAGATCCTCTCCGGCGGGATCGATGCCGCTGCGTTGCAACATCCAAAGCGGTTCTACGGCTCCGCCCGCTCCATTGAAGAGGGCGGCAGCCTGACCATCATCGCCACGGCCCTCGTTGAAACCGGGTCGAAGATGGACGACGTGATCTACGAGGAGTTCAAGGGAACAGGGAACATGGAGTTGCACCTCGACCGCCGCATCGTCGAGAAACGCATCTGGCCCGCGATCGATGTCAACAAGTCGGGCACCCGGCGAGAAGAGCTGTTGATGACCGAAGAGGAACTCAAGCGGATCTGGATTCTCCGCCGCGTGCTGAGCGACATGAGCCCCGTCGAAGCGATGGAACTCCTCACCAGCCGCATGCGACGGTCGAAGACGAACGACGAGTTCCTGCTGAGCATGAACTTGAGTTGAGGTGCGTTCGTGGGGCACGTTTCCTACGTGCCTGATTGAATGAGGACGGGCACGTAGGAAACGTGCCCCACAAAGAGGAATCGCCTTCGATGCCCCAGCGTTACTTGATCACCGCCCCCGACTCCCTATGAGGTCGCTCTCATGACAGTCGTTTATGCAGCCCACTACAAGGACCGCTTTGGTGAAGAAGCCACGTCGATCAAGAATGATGGGCAGACTCTGGAGATCGTGATTCGAGGTTCGGTGTTTCGTGGGAGATCCTTCGACGATCTGGAGACTGCGACGGAACTCGGTCCCCATTCAGAATTTTCAATGGCGAATGGATCACTTCACAACTACGTACTGCAAGCCGAGATTCCAGTTCTCGTAAGTACAAGCAATGAGATATCCAAGGCGATCCTCAAAGTGCACACTGCGTTCGGTAGCTTGTCAGATACATTGCCAGCAGAGTGTGCGTGGGCACAGCTGAGGCTTGAACTGCTCGTGGATGGGCAAGGCTACTCGTCTCGAGGCGGCTCTGAAATGTTCGAAGGCGAATTGCTGGATATTCAGACACAACTTCCAGCAAACACTCACATCAAAACCTGTTTTACTTGTGCATTCTCGGACTACAGTCCTTATGGCAACCCCTCGTTTGGGGGCCTGGCATGTTTTCGAGACAACAAGAGTGGATACCGAAGCATCAAGACAAAGGGAGACCTGTTTGCAATATGGAATACGAACTCCGGATCGGTCCAAGAGATCCATCTCTGTCCCGAGTATGAACTGCGACCCACGAACACCGGATACAGAGGGTAGGGAAGCACTTGTTGGGGCGTTAAAGGGGTCAGGGTGCGCCAGCGTAAGCTGACCCCTTTATTCTGATCTGACACCTTTATTCTGATCTCCTTTGTTCTGATCTTCGGCCCTTCCATCTGGCTCCAATCAATCTTGGAGTCGTTCTCCGCCGTGTTGTTCCCGAACGGGCTGTACCCGTTCAGGCCCCCCAAGTCGCTCATCGACCGGCCCGTGCGCGGGTCGTACTGCCTTCCACCCCCCAGTTCGACCAGCCCCGTGTCTGACACCTTTATCCCTCACCTTTATCTCAGCCTCGTACTCGCGACGAGCCGCGTGAGACGGATCAAACGCTCGCCCAGCGCTGTCACGAACGGCCTTCCTCGCCAATGCCTCGCAACCGGTCCGTATCCTGCCAGAGTTTCACGGGAAAACGTGGGCGGCCCGGTCAAAAATGACCGGTTGACAGATGCCATCTCGGGTCTCGTCGTTCTCATTCACACCATCGGCCAGTGAACAACCAATCAGGTTTTTGCCTCACAGACCGCGTGCAGATTTTTCACACCTTGCGGTCTTCCACCCGTCGCAATCACGGGCGACTCTCTGGCAGTTTTAATCTCCCTCATTCCCTGCACATCCGGCATTTCCGGAGTTCTCGTCAATGTCGGCAGGGTCGATGGCCGATGAAATCTCTGGAGGGGCCGCGTTTGCCTTTCGCCGGAGTGTCTTCGTTGGACGCCGCCGGAAGGATCAAACACGCTGTGCTCGCGTTCCGGGGGGAACTCTCATGCGACGAAATACGTGGGCCGCGATCGCGGCAGTGGCCTGTTTGTCGACTGCGGCAGTCCAGGCGGGTTGGCCGTTCAGCAGTGATGAGGGACCGCGCCGCGGGACCGATGAGTGGTACGCCATGCACGCCGATGATCCCGTCGGCGAACGCCAAGTCTACAAGTTCGGCAAGCTGTGGCCGCCAAAACCTCGTCCGACGGGACCGAAGCAACTGTTCATCCACAAATACCATACTCAGAAGTATTGGCCGTATCCGTATGTCATCGGTGATCGGGCGGCTGTGCGTGGTGTGTGGCAATCTCAAGTCGACAACGGCTGGCAGATGGCCACAACATTGTACGAGTACCACTTCGATCCGGAGACAAACGCCCTCAACAGTGCCGGGGAGAGGCAGTTGCAGTGGATACTGCAGAGCGCTCCCGCAGATCAGCGACAGCTGTATGTGCAGTCGATGAATGATCCGGTGGCCAATCAGTTGCGTGTGGCGAATGTCCAGATGGCCGCGACCAATCTGGCGGGTGCGGATGCGGTGGCTCCGGTCACCTTGCGAATTACACATGCCGCCGGTCGTCCCGCTGAGGAAGTGAACTGGATTCTGGAGCAACAGCAGACATTGCGAGTGCCGCCAAGGATTGAGTATACGGCACCAGTCTCGAATGCGAATTAATCCGGGGGCGATACCGGTCCAGGAGGGGGGCAGGCCGAGCCCGCCCTCCTGGATTTATATTGATTCTGAGCCGCGGCAAACTTCCGAAGTCTCGGAAGGCTTGGCCAGTTTCGGAAATGGCCATGTCAGTCAGCTGGCGGTGGAGCAGGAGGCGGAGTCGACGGACTTCGGAGGACTATGTCGGATTTTGAATTGTCCTCGACATGCGTTCCTGGCTGTCCCGTTGATGTGGCGATGTGCGGGGTTCCGGCGAATGTGCTGGAGGATCTGGCACTGAAGCATTTGCATCCACGCGGCGCGGCGGATGTGGTCTGGCTGGCCCGCGAGATGCGGCTTTCGCTGAGTGTGCTGCGGGAGATTGTGGGTTCGTTAGTGGGGCAGGGTTGTGTCGTGACGAGTGGGGTACGAGAGGGAGTGACCGAAGGGGCGGACGGGCCAATGGGCCCGTCCTACGACGAGGTCGCGACAGGCGGAAAGATCTCATTGACTCCCGGCGGTCGCAATCGGGCCTGCGAGGCGTTTGCTGTCTCGCGGTATCTGGGGCCCACTCCCGTTTCTTTAATCGACTATACCGAACAGTGCCGCAAGCAGCGGTGGGATGGGTCGGGGATTTCGCAGGACGATTTGCTGTCGGCTCTCACCGGGGTGTGTCTGGATGAAGCCACTCTGTCCGATCTGCAACTGGCGCTGGCGACCGGTGGTTCACTGTTGCTGAGTGGACAGTCGGGAAACGGCAAGACCCTGCTGGCCAGCCGACTCGCCCAACTGAT
>JAYSUV010000319.1:0-41638 GCA_043718945.1 Planctomycetota bacterium | reverse complement strand
GTTGAGGGTTGAGGGTTGAGGGTTGAGGGTTGAGGGTTGAGGGTTGAGGGTTGAGGGTTGAGGGTTGAGGGGGCAAATGCGGGACATGGTCTCCCCATATCCCGAAGGGATTCCAGCCCATAGCCGGTGGTCAATGCAGCGCCACCACCGGAAGGAAGAACCTAATTGACATTCTATCCCGAAGGATTGCAGCCCCTCGAATCGCAGGACCGACAAGTCTGGCTTCAATCCCTTCGGGATAGGGATTGCCTCTCGCTCCAACCCGGTGGTGGCGCTGCGCTGACCACCGGCTATGGGCTGAAATCCCTTCGGGATAGGAGCAAGCTGTGTCCCGCCACTTGTCGCTCATCCTTCCACCTTCCTACACCTCATCCTCATCCAAATGAAACCGGTGCATCGCCCGGTGGATGACCGGAGCCAGCAGAACCGCCATGATCGACAGAAACGCGATTCCGCTGTAGAGCGCGTAAAACGTTGCGAACAGCTTGCCGCCATACTGTTTCAACTCGGTTTCGGGGCCCATCCCCGTCAGGATCATGGTGGCATTCAACAGTGCGTCGATCCACTCCAGGCCCTCGAAGTGGTGGTATCCCGCGCTGCCGATCGCGAGTGACACTGCAACAATCAGCACCGTGACGCAGACGCTGCGCAGCAGTCGGAGTAAAAACTCGGACCGGGACAGAATCTCCTCACCCTTGTGCTCAAACATGTTTGCCCTTTCCGGGGTGATCCATCTTCGGTGGCTGAATCGCCTGTATGTGGGCGATGAAGTCGTCCGTCATCCCGGACCGCAGACGAGCCTCCCGCTGGAACACTTCGCCGTACGACTTGGTCGCACTCATCGGCCACTTGAGGTGGGCACAGTACGCCTCCCACTCGGTGTCGGTCGGTTGTTTGAGCGTCCGCAACCAGAGCAGGCCGAACGCGACATGCTCGATCTCATCCTCATGGATTCGCCGCATGAGGGCTGCACTGCGCGGATCGTGGACGGCCAGGAACGCCTTCTCCAGTTCCAAGGTATGGTCGAGGTTCCGCGTCTCGAACACCAGCGGCAGGACCGCAATATAGTCGAGCAGTGTCTCGAACGACCGCGTCTGCTTCCAGATATAGCAGTTCACCGGCAGTTGCCCGAACTCCAGTCCGAGCCGCGCGGCCCGCTCCATGTGCATGCGCGTATGCCGCTGCTCATCGGCCATCACGCGGGCGATGCCGATCCGGAACTCCGCCGGGGCGTCGGGAAAGGCGAGTAACACCCACGCCATGACTTCCAGGGCCTGCAACTCATGATTGGCCATGATGTGATGCGCCACTGCCCGTTTGGACTCCTCACCCAAAGCCAGTGGATGAGGCATGGAGGGCGTCGTACGCGGGGCCGCAAACTGCAAGTTCTTCGCCCGAGCGGGTGTCTCGATCCGCACCGCCACCCCCGGCTCCCGATCCTCGAACGGGGTGTCCAGCGGCTCCAGCTTGGCCGCGACCGAGGGCGACAGCAGGATGCGTTCGGCAAAGGCTCGCAGTTCCATCGTTCCCTAATGACTCTGGTGAAAGCAAAGCCTCTCAGCTGCCCCGATGCAGACTGGAGTCTCGACTCTCACACGATCCCTGTTATTGCGGAGTCTAACGCAAATCAGAGTGTGTGCATCAGAAAAGTAGGCAACTCTTCCACGCGGTGCCTCATGATTCAAAGGGGAGCCACAGATGAACACAGATCAAGAGGCTCAACAACGGATGGACATCGCTCCGATTCAACTCTGATCCGCTTTGATCTGTGTTCATCTGCGGCTCACCAACTCCTGAATTTCTCCTTGTCGAGTCTCTGCCATCCGTTTACACAGAGTGCCAGAATCAAATCGCGCTGCCGCCTCAGTGACTTTTTTATGCCACGGCCTACTTTTCTGACGCACACACCAAATCAGACCGACCCGCCCATCGGCTGACTGCTCTGGACGACTCTTGCTACACTTAACAACTCATCTGTCCTGCCCCCTGCCCTGCCGGAGTTCCCGATGCCCCGCCCTGCCCTCGCCTGCCTCGCGCTGTGCCTGTTCTCGTCCAGTCTGCTCTGTGCCGAAACACCTTTAAAAACCATCAAGGTCGGCGAGAAGCCCGAAAGCGTCTGTCGCGGTTTCGGCGGCAAGCTGTATGTCACCATGATCAATGGCGAAGAGCCCGGCGATGGGACGATCGTTTCAGTCGATGAGGAGACAGTGACTGTCTTCGCCACCGGGTTCAGCAACCCCAAGGGACTTGTCTACGTCGGTGGCTTTCTGATCACCGCGGATGAGACCACGCTGTGGAAGGTCGACCAGGAGGGCACTGCCACCAAGCTCGCCGAAGCCCAGGCGTTCCCCCAGCCGATTGAGTTCCTCAACGATGTCGCCGTCGGCAAGGACGGGGGCAGTGTTTATGTCGGGGAGATGAGTACACCCACCCCGATGTTCGATCCGAGCGGGGACCGCAAGCTCTGGGAACTCGAAAGCGAGGAGGCGAAGAAGCTGCCGAACAAGGGGTGCGTCTATAAGGTCACTCTGACCGGCGAGGTCAGTGTCGCCGTGCCCGCAGGTAACCCGGCGCTGCGGTTCCCCAACGGCGTCGCGGTCGGCGGGAACAAAGAGATGGAGCGGATCTTCGTGGGCGACTTCTTCACCGGGGACATCGTGAACTACCGAGATGGAAAGTACAACATCATGGCCAGCGGTATGCGGGGCATTGATGGTCTGACCTCTACGAAAGACTTCTTCTACGCCTCGAGCTGGACACAAGGCAAGGTCTGGAAGGTCGACCGCAAGACGAAGGAAGTCAAAGTCATCCACGAAGGACTCCAGTCCGCTGCCGACTTCTTCTTCGACTCCAAGAACATGCAGCTGATCGTACCGGACATGCTGGCCGGAACGCTGACCTTCCTGCCGATTGAGTAGTCGTCATCACGTTCTCCGTCCCAAGCTCTGCTTGGGACGGAATATCCCAGAAGCTCCGCTTCGCCTCCTACCAAACAGCGTCTGGCAGGAGGTTATATCGCGTTGAGCGGACTGACTGGCACGCGGCGAAGCAGAGCTTCGCGGAGATGCGGTCCCAAGCCGGAGCTTGGGACCGAGTGTCGAGCGAGCGTCAAGCCCCATTCCCCAGGCCCTACCCCATGCAGATCGACAAGGTGTCCATCTTCTGCTTCTTTGCCAGCTACGTGGTGGCACTGGGGTTGGAGCTGACTCAATTCATGAAGACCAGCCGCGTCAACCGCTGGGCCGCCATCGGGTTCACCAGCGCGGGACTCGTCGCGCAGACGATGTATCTCGTCCACCGCAGCCGCCTTTCGCACATGCCGCCGCTGATCGGCTCGATGCACGACTGGTTGCTGGTCTTGGCGTGGGTGGCAGCTGCGGTGTATGTGGTGCTGGAACTGCGGGATCGTCGGCTGGGGTTGGGGGTGTTTCTGCTGCCGCTGGTGTTGCTGCTGGTCAGTTCATCGACTTCGATGAAGCGGGAGCCGCGGGTTCGGGACGCCCAGTATGCGGTCGAGATGTTCCATGCCTCGCTGCTGGTGTTCGGCATTGCGGGGGTCACCATTGGATTTTTGTTGAGCCTGATGTACCTGGTGCAGCACAATCGGTTGAGGCACAAGACCCCCGACCCGGACAGCCTTCAGCTCTACAGCTTAGAGCGACTTGGGCGGATGAACTGGTGGGCGGTCGTGGGGTCGGTGCCGCTGTTGACTCTGGGGATGCTGGCGGGGGTCTGTCTGGCTTGGAAGTCGAAAGCGACAGCGACTCCGGTCGATCTGGCAGCACCGGGGTTCGTGGTCATGTACGTGTTGTGGCTGGCGATGATCGTGCTGCTGGGATGGCTGGTAAGTCGAAGCCAGTCCTCGGGGAAGATCGTGGCTTGGCGCACGTTATGGGCCTGCGGGTTCCTGCTAGTGACGATGCTCTGTTTGGAAATGTTCACGGGCGGGATTCATGGGAAGAAGCCTGATCGTGGGACGGGCACATCTGCCCGTCCGTCCCACTCGATGAGATTGATTCACCACGGAGGCACGGAGGCACGGAGACCAGAAGCAGATTTCAGAATTCAACGCAAAGACGCAAAGGCGCAAAGTCGCAAAGAAAGCACTCTCTCGACCTCTTTTGCGCCTTTGCGCCTTTGCGCCTTTGCAATGAATTCCTCCTCTCGTGTCCAGACTCTGCCTGATCGCATCGAACATCACTCCGTGCCTCCGTGCCTCCGTGGTGACTACATACATGTCGAAGACGGACGGGCCAATGGGCCCGTCCCACGTCCCCCTCAACGTCTCCCGGAGGCTCGTTCATGAACCTCCAGGTCGTCTACTGCACCCACCAGACGGCAAGTCTCTCGGTCCGCGAACGCTTGGCGTTCTCCTCGCCGGAACATCTCGCGCGGGCCTATGAGGACTTGCGTGAGCGGTTCCCGCAGTGCGAGTTCGTCATCGTCTCGACCTGCAACCGAGTCGAGATCTATACCGCTCACGATGTCCCCGGCAGTGGGCCCGAACTCCGGCAGATCGCCCAGTTCCTGTCCGAGTTCCACGACGTGCCGTTCGACGACTTCTACTCCGAACTGGCCGAGAAATCGGGCCAGGAAGCCGTGCGGCATCTGTTCGACGTGGCCAGCAGTATCGACAGCATGGTGCTCGGCGAAAGTCAGATCGTGAACCAGGTGAAGTCGGCCTACGACGCAGCGGCCAAGGCCACCGCTTGCGGGCTGTTGACCAACACCCTGTTCCAGCGAGCGCTAACCGTCAGCAGCCGCGTCCGCACCGAGACGCGGCTCTCCGAGGGCCGCATCTCGATCGCCAGCGTGGCGGTCATCGACTTCGGCAAGAGCATTTTTGATAGCTTCAGTGACAAGACGGTCCTCGTCATCGGCGCGGGCGAGATGGGCGAAGAGACCCTCCGCTATCTGAAGTCCGAGGGGGTCAAACGCATTCTGGTCTGCAATCGAAATCCCGAGCGAGCCTTGCGGCTGGCCCACGAATTCGGCGGCATCGCCCGCGATTGGGCCACACTCGATGACTGCCTGTGCGAGGCGGATGTCATCGTGAGTACGACGGGGGCCGATCGACCGATTGTCGACGTGCCGCGCTTTCGGGCCATCCGCAAGCAGACCGGCGAGCGACCGGTGTTTATCCTCGACCTCGGGGCTCCTCGCGACTTTGACCCGGCGGTCGGCAAGATCGACGACGGCGTGTTCCTCTACGACATCGACGACCTCGAAGCGACCTGCCAGCGGAACCGCAACAATCGCTCACAGGAAATCGAAGTCGCTCGCCAGATCATTGACGACGAAACCTCCCGCTTCGTCCACGACCTGAACCACAAATCGACCGGCCCGATCATCAAGCAGCTGCGAGAACACTGGCAGGAGATCAGCCGCCAAGAACTCGATCAACTGTTTCGCAAGACCCCGCACCTGAGTGAGCCCGACCGCCAGGCCGTCGAGCGAACGGTCGACCGGATCGTCAATAAGCTGCTGCACCCGCCGCTGGAGGCCCTGCGCGATGAGTCCCGCGAGGGCACTCCGCATGGCTTGCTGGAGGCCATCCGGCGGTTGTTCCGAATCTCGTAGCGTCACTCGGCGTCGGATGTTGTGGCTCTGCGATCCGTCCGCGTGGTCCGGCGGATGCATTCGCTATTAGCGGTCTACAGAATCAGCAACCCGACGCGTGAGCGAGGACCGAGCGTAGCGAGGCCAGAGGAAGTGATCGTAGAGTTGTGTATATGCTGCAACCCGAAGCGTGAGCGAGGACCGAGCTAGCGAGGGCTGCCGCCAAATCGCGTCCAGGATCGGGGGGAAGCTCAAGACCTCTTCCAGGGGCTGAGCGATCAGCGTAGGTCGAGAGACGTACGCCCTCGCTGACGCTTCGGGTTGCCGGTTCTGAGGCCCACCTCCTCCGCTTATCGCCCAGTATCGCCAATGGGCGAATGCGCTAGCGTGGCCCGAACGACTGAGTGATTCTTGATCGAGAGTCCTGCGACCAGTTCCTGTTCCACGATCAACAGGGGCCTCCACACGGGATCATCCGCGAGCCTCATCAGCTGCTCGTGCAGGAGCGTAAGATCCGCGACCTCATCGATGTCATTCCAGGCCGGTAGCTGAAAGACTCGCAAGCCCTGCTCTGCGGCTCGTTCGAGCGTTTGCGAAAAGACCTGCGGGCCACTCCACTCGATCCCTGCGAAGAGCTGCGGCACTGGGCGTCGCAAGCCGAGTAGATAGTACCCCCCGTCATGAGCTGGGCCGATGACGCAATCATGACTGTCGAGGGCCGCGATGGCATCCATGATGTACTCCACTGGCAGCGTCGGGCTGTCGGAGCCAATCACCAACACGCGGTCATCAGTGGCGCAGGCGAACTCGAACCAGGCTGTGAGTTTCTCCCCGAGGCCGCCCGCCGGTTGCGGCCAAAGATCGAAGCCCTCGAATTGCTGGAACCACGCAAGATCGGCTTCGCTGCCCCCCGCATAGGCAATCACCCGCCGCAGGTCGAGTCCTCTCACCCGAGTCAGCAGCGTCCGCAGGCTCACCTCATAGAACCGAGCTGCTTCGTCAGCACCAATGGCCGCTGCCAGCCGCGTCTTGACGGCTCCAGGCACCGGGCGTTTCGCGAAGAGGCCGACTGTGGGCATGAGGGGTTCCGGCATGTGGACGTGGGATAGGCTTCCAGCCTGTCATCTTTCGGGAAGACCTGACAGGCTGACAGTCTATCCCACGTTGACCTGGCAGGCTGGAAGCCTATCCCACGAAATACGGATCGCCCCTCCAGTTGGCGTCTTCCCATCAGAACTCTATGATCGGTTCACCGCAGTTGGCCCCCGAGATGGATCGGACGGGTTGGGTTGTGGACTGACTGCATTCGGAGACTGCCTTCCATGAGTGACCACCTCGCGAACACGTGGAAACGTGTCCTTGTCATCATGACGTGCCTGGCTGGGCTGATGACTCACCTGGGTTCATCGCTGGCCATCGCCCAGGACAAGGACGCCGCTCAGAAGGAGCCACCCGCGGGCGCTGGTGAGAACCCATTCCCCGGTCGGTTCGCAGCTCCCAGCCTCGAAGGCGGCACCGAGTGGCTCAACACCTCGGGCGAGATTTCACTCAAGGAGCTGCGGGGCAAGGTCGTGGTCCTCGACTTCTGGACCTACTGCTGCATCAACTGCATGCACATTCTGCCCGACCTCAAGTTCCTCGAACAGAAGTACCCGAACCAACTGGTTGTGATCGGTGTGCATCATCCCAAGTTCGACAACGAGCAGGACAGCGCCAACATTCGCGAGGCGATCCTCCGCTACGAGATCGAGCACCCGGTCGTCAACGACAGTGACGGCGTCATCGGTCGCAAGTTCAACTTCAGCAGTTGGCCGACGCTGATGATTATCGACCCCGAGGGGAACTTCGTCGGGCAACAGCCGGGCGAGGGGAACCGCGAGTTGTTCGATACGGTGATCGCCAAGATGATCGTCTACCACCGCGCCAAGGGGACGCTCGACGAGACGCCGGTCTCGTTCCACCTGGAGCGCGAGAAGCAGGCCCCAACCCCGCTGCGTTACCCCGGCAAGGTACTCGCTGACGAGACCGGAAAGCGATTGTTCATCTCGGACAGTAATCACAACCGGGTGGTGATTGCGGACCTTGATGGCCAGTTGATCGAGACGATCGGGAGCGGTGCGATTGGTAACAAGGACGGCAACTACGCCGACGCCGAGTTCGATCACCCGCAAGGGATGGCCCTTGTCGGGGACATGCTGTATGTGGCGGACACCGAGAATCATCTGCTGCGGGCGGTGGACCTCCAGACCAAGAAAGTCAAGACCATCGCGGGCACCGGGGAGCAGTCGCACGGTCGGCTGACGGTCGATGACGGCCCGCAACCAGCCTTGACAACCCCGCTCAACAGTCCGTGGGCGCTGCAGTATCTGGATGGTGTACTCTATATCTGCATGGCGGGGCCGCATCAGTTATGGTCGCGCACGCCGGGGTCGGATACTGTGCAGGTCTTCGCGGGGACGGGTCGAGAGGACATCCTGGACGACTCGCTGGCCAACGCCGCTCTGGCCCAGCCGTCCGGGATCACCACCGATGGCCAGGCTCTGTACCACGTCGACAGCGAAGGCTCCGCCGTGCGCCGCGTGACTCCGGGTGCCAAGGGCGAGGTGACCACCGTCGTCGGCCCGCACGATCTGGCACGCGGGCGCTCGCTGTTCGAGTTCGGCGACATCGACGGCCCCGCCTCGAAAGCCCGGCTGCAACACCCGCTCGAAGTCCTGTTCCACCAGGGCCAGCTGTTCGTGGCGGACACCTATAACCACAAGATCAAGGTGGTCGACCCCAAGACCGGCAAGACCGCGACCTGGCTGGGCACCGGCCAGCGCGGGACCGAGATCAAGGATGTGGTTCAGCTCTCCGAACCCGCCGGGCTGACCGTGATGGGGGAGGAGTTGGTGATCGCTGACACCAATAACCACCGGCTGCTGGCTGTGAATCTGAAGACGAAGGCCACTCGAGAACTGGTGGTCGCTGGCCTAGCCCCACCGACTCCTCGCAAGTCGACCTTGGAAGACAAAACCCCGGTGACCGAGATCGCCGCACAGACGGTGAAATCCGGCAAGACCACCAACGTCCACGTGACATTCGAACTGCCCGAGGAGTTCAAGCTCAACAAGCTGGCCCCGGTCACTGTCCAGTGGCAGGCCGTCAGCGGTGACGCGGTGGTCGACGCCGGAGTCCTCTCTGTCCGGCAGAAACTCACCGCCGACAGCCTCGAAGCGAGCGGCCTAGCGTCCCTCGCCGCGAACGGCTCGGGCATCTATCTCCTAACCGTCAGCTACTCCTACTGCCGCGACGGCACCGGCGGCGTCTGTCGCTTCGGCAAGGTCAAATACCAACTGCCGCTGACCGTCAGTGGTGAGGGGACGAGCGAGTCGATTGAATTGAAGATCAAAGCCGAGTGAACGGCCCGTCGCTCGTCGCCGGTTCTTCGCACGGAACACGTCATCTCGCTGCGAAAAAGAGCTTCGGAGAGATGTGACCCCAAGCGTTTCTTCGTCTATTCGGCCCCGTGCAGGAGAGCAAAGAGCCTCGTCCTTGCTTCCTCAATGCCCTTGTAAACCGCTGCGGCAGGAGAGATGGTCGAGAACAGCTGCGCCAGGCGGACGGCAGCGGAGGGGGACTGCATCAACACCTTCAGCGGAACGATCTCCACACGAATCCCGAACAGGATGCTGCCGCTGTGGGCGAGCTTGAGGAGCAATTGGTGCTCGAGTCGAATGTAGACCTCGTCCGCCGTGATGGTTGCATCCAGGGGGCGTCCCCGCCGTGACGGATGATGATTCAGTTCGGCATCGCGGCTGAAGCTGGCGTTCTCGCGGGTCCAGGCCACACCCGGTTCTTGTCGGTCGAAGAACGTCTTGATCTTGCCACCGAGGGCGTCGTTCAACCCCGACACCGGGCTGTGGACCTCGCTCATCGGGTGTCCCAGCTTGTCCCGTAACGCCCACGAACTCGGGAAGCAGACGACACCCCCAATGAGTCGATGCGTCCCTTGGCCATCGGGGTGCATCCAAGCAAAGTCCGCCTCCCAACTCCGGCCCAACTCCAGTAACTGCTCCCACGGAGACAGTGAACCATCGATGACCACCCCCAACGAGTGGGCCAGCTCCACCGTCTCGCGCACAGCCGGTTCAGCCTCCGGAAGGAGTGCCGCGTACGTCGGGGCATCTCCCGCCAACCAGCGAGTTCGTTCGGCACAGATGGCACCAGTCGTGTCGCGTGCTGCAAAAAACTCCGCCGCATCCCCCGGCCGTAACCCCATCACCCAGCGGTGATCCGCCGCAGGAAAGAACCGCATGAAATCTGGCGTCGCGTAGGTTTTAGGGTTCATCAGGTCTTGCGGCGAGGGCCAGTCTAAGGGGTTCATGAGGGCATCGAGATGTTCGCGGGCAGGGGACGCCTCGCTTCAGTGTACAACTCCGCCACGGTCTCGAAAGCGTCATGCACATTGGCGTGGGACTCTTCCAGAGTATCACCCTCAGTCAACAATTCCGGCAACACAGGTGAAGTCACGGTGTAGCCACCCTGTGGCTGAGGGGTGAACATCAAGGGCAGACGGCACATCACGTCGTGGCTCCTTCAAGATCAATCGTGCATCGCCCAATCGAGTGTCGCCCCACTGGGCCACGGAATCGGAATCGCTGCAGGCCGACTGGACCTAAATCGTACCGGCTAACCAGCCTCAGTTGAAGTCCCGTTTATCAGGCGTTCGAGACGGCTGGCACGTTTTGAGGCATTGCAAAGGCCGTGGTCTTCCGGCCCGCTGACGGTTTTGGTTCGTCAAGCTGTCTCGGACAGCGACGCTCGATGCCTCGATGTGTAGCCGGGACAGTCGGGCGGCGATCAGGACACTGGGACCGCTGCCAGTGCGGACCACTCTCGGGTCGGTACAAACTCCACACCGGTGAGCGGCTGAATGCTACCTGGAATGGAAACCTGGCGATGGAGCGTGTCTCCCCGTTGGACAATTCGTCCTAGTCGTCGATACCCCAACCGGTCGCAGCTGCGCAGAGAGGCTTCATTGGTCCATTCGACCGTGGAGATGAGTGCCTGAATTCCCCGCAACGAGAGAGCGCCGAGGGCCAGTCCCATGACGACGGCATGCAGTCGTCGTCCACGAAAATCCGGATGTGTATAGCCCTTGAACATGTATGATACATGTGCGGGGAGGCGTATTCCTACCCCGAAACAGTGGTCCGGAGCTGCCCGCTGAATGGCGTACCAGCCATACGCGGCGATTCGTCCATGCTCCATCGCTGCAAAGCAGAGACTCTCGCCTCGGTCGATCTCCTCGGCCAGAGTCATGTCGAGATCGAGACATGGATCCTCGCTGTTTTGGTGGACTTCCTCAGCGGTCAGGAAGCGGTAATCAAACCCCGGGACCGGTTGACAGGCGACGGCCTGCCTCAAATCGAGCCAGACGACCTCCATGACGTGGCGCTGGAACAGCCTCGCCCCGACGCGATCCACCAGCAGTCGTCCGGCAGCCGCCCAGCCGAATTGTTGTCGTGTGGAATTCAGAATTTGAAGTGGATTACTCATGACGGGTTTCTCTCGATTGGCTGCCTAGAGCCGGATGAGTTGACCGCCCCAGGCCAGTCCGGCACCAAAGCCGACCAAAGCCACCAGATCGCCACGCTGGGCCATACCGTCTTGGAGTGCCGAGTGGAATGAGGCGAGAATACTTGCGGCCACCGTGTTTCCGAGGCGGTTGACTGTCACAGCCACCCGCTCCATGGGGATTCCCAACTCCGCTGCCGAGGCTTTCAGAATGTTCAGATTCGCCTGATGTGGGACCAGCAGTTGGATTTGGTCGACCGAGACGCCTGCCTGGGAACACAGCGAACGGACCGTCTGGGGCAAAACCCGCGTGGCGAAATTCCAGATCGCCTTGCCGTCCATTGTCATATGGCCATCGGCGGGGACTCTCAACGCTGCCAGATCGCCGCGCGAGTGTAACTCCGAGGCCAGCACTTGCCCCGGTCCATCGGCTCCCATCACCACTGCGGCTGCGGCATCTCCAAAGAACACGGCCGTCGAGCGGTCCGTGGGACTGAACAACCGCGAGCCACGATCGGCTCCAATGACGAGGGCCTTGCCTCCAGTCGTCTGGAGCCAGCGAAAGGCCACGTCGAAAGCATGCACGAAGCCCGAGCATGCGACATTGATGTCGAAAGCCACCGCATGTTCCGCCATCAGATCGGCCTGCACCAAGGAGGCGACAGACGGCATCAGGTTCGGATTGGTCGAGGTCGCGACGACAATCAGTCGGACTTCATCTGGCGTCGTGCCCGACGATTCCAGTGCCTGCAAGGCAGCATCGCCAGCGAGTGTCACCAGGCAATCCCCCTCGTCCAGGAAACGGCGAGCCTGTATCCCGGTCCTGGAATCAATCCAATCCGCTGTCGAGTCGCAGATCGCGGATCAATTTCTCATTGTCGACAGCCCGAGGCGGCAGCGCCAGACCCGTTCCGAGAATGGAACAGGGCCACGGACCCCGACGGAGATCCTGGCCATCGAGTGACGTTCTTGGTGTGGTGAGTTGAAGCATGAGTCGGCACGACGAGGTTCGATGAGCAGCACACTGTTGGCTGTCTCGATCAACCATGTCTCAAACCGGCGTGACTGGCTTGAAAACTCTGCCCTCTCCAGGAATAGGATTCGATAATCCAACGAGTTGTGAGGAGAGGTTGCGTTTCGGCAGCACGGAAAGATGTTGCCGATTCGCCACCTACCCGACGTATCGTCATATCCCCGTTGACCGGACCATTAGGTGGCAGCGGTTGGCTCGCTTGGAAGCCAATCGGTGCGCCTTGCACAAAAGGTTTGTCGTGAGCAATCTCTCGATACAAAAACCACTAATTGCTGCGACGCCTCGGTCGTCCTATGCGATCACCCGGGCCGCTCCGCGACTGGCATGCCGCAAAGCGGAGCTTGGGAGTGAGGGGGAACATTGCTACTAGCCGAGTGAGCGGCACGGCGCTAGCCGCCGGTTCCCCGGCATACGGTTCCACGACGAACTGAGGTGA
Source organism: Planctomycetota bacterium (assembly GCA_043718945.1). Taxonomy (GTDB): domain Bacteria; phylum Planctomycetota; class Planctomycetia; order Planctomycetales; family Planctomycetaceae; genus TH-plancto1. The sequence continues at coordinate 29,051 of JAYSUV010000319.1, read as the reverse complement.
GAAGAACCGGTGGCTAGCGCCATGCCGCTCACTGCCTCTGAGTCTTTGACTTCAGCCGTTCCAACAACCGCTGACGGTAGTCACCGTGGTTGCGGGACTTCTCGGGTTGGCTGCCTGCATCCTGGGGGAGCATGAGGATCACTTCCAGACCCACCCACCCGAGGTCGTCCACCGCGTTCAGGGCCTGGATCGCCAGGGCGGGGGGCTCGGGGCCATCGGCACAGGCTTGGGCGAGAACGTCGATGGCTTTCTGCTCGGAGGTGAACCCGGTCCGCAGTAGCGTCTCAGCCGCCATGACGCGCACAGCTGGCGACTCATCATCGAGCCGCGCGACCAGCGCGGGCACGTTCCCGACGACGGCCTCGCGCCCGCGCAGCATCAGTCCCATGGCGGCCCAGTACCGCACGCCGGGTTCGCTATGAGCGAGCAGTTGCGGGAACGGGTTCCAGCTTCGATCGTTCACGTCACTGGCGAGTTCCGCGACGGCCAGCACATGGTCGAGTCGCAATCGAGACCGGTCGTGGCCCAGCTCATATGGCGAACTCCCCGCGAACCGGCGGTGCATCTCCGCCTCGGGAAGCAGGTCGACATCGCCGATCTCCCGTTGCAGGTTGTGCAGTCCGAGTCGCATCTTCCGCAGGACATCCGCGTGCTGCGGGTCATTGGCGAGGTTGTGGACCTCTGCCGGGTCAGCGGTGAGGTCGTACAGCTCCTCGGGGGCGTCCGGCTCAAAGAACCGGGCATGCTCGGGGGCGAGAGTTCCGGCGTCATATGCCGTCTTCCAAGCCAGCATCATCGGCGTCTCGTACATGTACACTTGGTACTGCGCGGCGGTCTTATGCGGCATGAAGTTCCGCACGTAGACGAACCGGTCGTTGCGAATCGATCGCGTCAGGTCGAGCCGCTCGTCCATCCTCGCGCGATAGCCGAACAGAAACTCGCGCGGAGTGGCCGAGTGCGGCCCCGCGAAGGCCCGACCCTGCATTGTCTGCGGCGGTTCGATTCCGGCCAGGCTCAACATCGTCGGGGCCAGATCGACGAACGACACCAGCCGGTCGAGCTGTCCACCCGCGGCATATCCATCAGGGGCCAGCCCTTTGAACTTCTCCGGCACATGCACGATCAACGGCACACGCAGCCCGCTGTGGCACGGCGACCGCTTGCACCTCGGCAGGCCCGGTCCGTGGTCGCCGAAGTAGATGACGATCGTGTCCTCATCGAGTCCGTCGGCCTTCAGCTCAGCCAGCTTCTGGCCGACCTGCCCATCCATGATTGTCATCTGATCGTGGTACTGCGCCCACGCCTCGCGGACCTCCGGCAGGTCGGGGTGATATCCAGGGACATGAACCTTGGCCGGGTCATGCACGAACTTGTGCGGCCGTTGGCGGACCTGACTCTCATGCGTCGTCGTGAAGTTGAACACCGCGAAGAACGGCTGGCCGGCGGGGCGTTTGCGCCAGTGGGCCTTGTTGCTCGATTCGTCCCAGACTTTGCCGGGCTTGGTGACGTTGTAGTCCTCTTTGACGTTGTTCGTGCAGTAGTACCCTGCCTCTCGCAAAGACTGCGGGAACAGCTTCATCCCGGCAGGCAGCGGCACCTCGCTCCGCATATGCTCCGACCCGGTACTGGGGCAGAACATCCCGGTGATGATCGTCGTCCGGGCCGGGGCACAGACCGGAGCGTTCGACCAGCAGGTACGATAGATCACCGACCGCTTGGCGAGGGCATCCAGATTCGGCGTGTTCGCATCCGAATCCCCGTAACTGCCCAGGTGCGGCCCGTTATCCTCACTGGAGATCCATAGAATGTTCGGGCGGTCCGCAGCTGAGACAGTCGTGATCGGGAAGAGGAGCAGAGAGCTCCAGGCGAGCAGAGAGACAACCCGTGACATTGGAACTCCGTCGGAAGGCGCGTGCGAATAGCGGTGGCGAGGGGAGATCGTACTGAGTGACCGGGACGAGAGCGAGAGCCGGGTGGCTCGAACGCTGCTTTGAGCGTCTGGGTTGCAGAGCAACAAGAGGTTACGGAGGACATGCCCGCCTCTCCGTCCCTCCTGTTCCTGCGACACCCAGGCATCCCAAGCGATGTCTGGGGCAACCCGCCACTGCTCACCGAACACGACAGGCTGGAAGCCTATCCCACGGGGCAGGCAAGTCTGACTGATCGCCTCAATGAAAAAAGGAGCCGCATGGCCGGATGGCGAATGCGACTCCTCTGTGGTGGCTTATCGACGAGCGGTGTTAGCGACCGCGACCTTCTCCCCCGCGTCCCTCTCCTCCGCGTGGAGCATCATCGCGTGGGCCTTCGTGGGAGCGGCGATCTGGACCGGGGCGGTGTTCTTCGCCCGGACCGCGATCTTCACCTCGAGGTCCACCTTCTGGGTGTGGTCCACGAGGGCCGTGGTCTCCAGCTGGACTTCGACCTTCCGGGCGAGGTCCGCCGGGACGGCGATCCGTACCTTCGTGAGGAGGGCCTTGTGGGCGATCGGAATGGCTGCGATCACTTTCACTACGTGAGGCAGTTGGTCCCCGACCGTGATCCGATCCGGGCGAGCGACCGAACGACGGGCCACCGTGTGGACGGTCATGAACACTGGGGAAGCGACTGTGGCTCATGGAGCGAAAATCGGGACGACCTCTGCGGCTGTGGGAGCTGCGACCGGAGTTGTACCCGAAGCTGCGAGACCAGGGTGAATGGGACGAGTGAGCGAACTGTCCGTGGCTCGACCGACCGTGCGTGGAGCTCGCATATCGACCGGATCCCCCGCGTCCGTGGCGGCTGAAGCTGTGTTGTCGATGAGACTCGCGAGGTCCGCGTTCGGTGTGGTGTGACCGACTGGGTGCATGACGGGCAAAGTTACGCGACGGACCATGGGAGCCATGCCGCAGGTCTCGCTCTCCACGTCCGGAGTGCTGGCTCATCCCTCGCCCCTCCGAATGGGAACCGAAGGAGTGACGGGCCGATTGGCTGTGGCTGGAAGAACTCATCCCGCCAAATCCGCCGCGACCGAATCCCCCCCTGCCTCCGAACGACCGTCCGCTCGAGGGGCCACCGAAACCGCGCCCACCCATTCCGCCAAAAGAGGGGCGGGACGGCATCTTGTGGTCTGGATCGTCTTTCTTGTCGCTGGCATGACCGGGCCGCCCCATCGGTCCGGGTCCGCGATGCGGGCGATCGGTGTGTTCCTTGTGGTCTTCTTTGGCATCATCCTTCTTCGACTCAGCGGGCTTAACCACGTCTGCCACTGCCAGAGTCACGACGCTGGGATCGGGATCCGGAGCCACAGCCGAGACCGATTCACCCACAGGGATGATCGGCTGAGCCGCTTCGGAGACCACCGTGTCAGAAATCACGGTTTCCGAGAGGATGATCTCGGTGGCTGCAACTGGTGTCGCTTCGAGAGTGACCTCGAACGACTCCACGGATTCAGTCGCCTGGACGGCGGGAGCCACTTCCTGGCCATAGCCGATTCCGGCTCCGAACAGGCACAGACTTAACCCGAACGCACTGCGGGCCAGTCGCGAAACGGGGGGACGTTGACATGTGAGACGCAACATGAACTGGTCTTCCTTGAAATATGACAGAGGTTTGGACAAGAACCCGCCCGCCGACTTCGAATTGCCGGACGAGCAGACCGCATCCCGAATGGGAGGTGTCGACAGGAACTCCGCAGTTCCGGGAAGCAACCAGGGCTAATGATTGGCCACTCTTGCCACCTGAACAGGTAGTACGGACGTGGCGTCTCGAATTCCACGAATGTCATTCTGATTTCATATATTCCTGCACTTCCCCCACACCCTCAGTACGGCGGCAAGAGTCGCCTGAACCCATGAAACAACACGATCAGCAGGAACAGGGCATTTCGGGGCAGTACCTGCCACATTCGAACGGAGACGGCAGGGCTCACCTCCCCCGAGCGAGTCGCGGCCAGCTCCCGTGACAGCTGCTCCATCCAGCGCACTGAACGGGGCCATTCGGCCAGGCCCTCGATCCATTCTGCCGGAATCCCGTCACGCCCGACAGCGGCTCCCACGATCCCTCCCACAATCGCAGCTGTGGAATCGGTGTCGCCACCACAGCGGATGATGGACAGGACGGCACCTCGGTAATCACTGGGATTGGAGAGCCACGCATGCAGCGCCATTGGCACAGTATGGAACACATATCCCGTCACTCCGGCACCCAGTCCGATCGACTCGGCGAAGGCTGGCGTTGGCTGAGCCTTCTCGACGCTGTCAACGACTGCGGTGACCAGTGTGATTAACTCGTCAGCATCCGGTCCGAGCGCAGATCGGAGTTGAGACAAATACATCGCCGGTGAGACGTTGGCCTCTTGCCGGGCCAGCTGAGCAGCCAACGCGACTGTAAAGGCTCCTTGCTCCGCTTTCGGATCGGTATGCGTCAGTCGCGATGAGGCCCGGACTAGCTCGCGCAGTTCGTGCGGGTCATCAATCGCTGCCCCCAGAATCGGAGCCCGCATCGCCGGGCCGTTCCCCGCAGAAAAGACCCCGCTGCGGCGCGGCCCGAAACCCAGCCACAGGCGGACAATTGCTCGCAAAGTCGCCAAGCCGACTCCAGCGGGAATCGCCAGCAGCCAGTATCGTAGCTGCCGCGCCAGATGCCGCTCGAACACTTTGACATCGCCACCCGACGCGATCAACGCCTGGGCCACCATGCAAGTATGCTCCGTGTCATCCGAGATCATGCCGCGACCGAAGCAGAAGCGGTGCCGGTCTGGAAGGCCCCACATGCGAGCTCCTCGCCGCCGCGACAGCCCCTCATACGGCAAACCTAGCGCATCTCCGACTGCGGTGCCGAGGAGGCTGCCCGTGATTGCGGTGAGTGGGGACTGATTTTTCATGAGAGATGCTTCGAGGTGGAGAACGTCTGGAGACGGACATCGACTCCGAAGTCATACGTGTTCCAATCCGGAAATGAGAGGACATTCTCGCAATAAGGATGGCGGCTTCCGATTTGGACCGGGCCACATTTCCGGAGTTGTCGCACATTCGACGAGAGCGGCAGGATTCGAGGGGGAGCCGCAGATGAACACGGATGAACGCAGATCAAGAGGTTCAGCAACGAGAGATCATCGCCCCGATTTATCTCTCATCTGCGTTCATCCGTGTTCATCTGCGGCTCACCAACTCCTGGTATTCTCCTTGTCGAGTCTCTGTCAGCCGTGGGCACAAAGTGCCAGAATCAATCGTGATGCCGCCTCAGTGGCGTTTGTTTGCCACTGCCGACTTATCTGACGGACACACTTCCCACTCCCGGACACTCTGACTGTTGTTCCATGCCCCAGTGCGACTTAGTAGAATCAATCATTACCGATGAGTCGTTCGCGGAGACCAATCTCCGGCGAAGCATCTCATCGCCCCCGCCCCACTCTCCACTTCCTGACCCTACCCATGCAACGCCGGACTCTGATCGCGATTCTGTGGACGGTTTGCTTCGTGTCCGTTGTGACCTCACTGGTCTCGGCCGAGGAGCCGAAGCCGCCGGTTCCGACTGTGGCGAAAGAGCCGCTCGACCCGGAGCATGCCCAGAAGGCGGCCGAGTCGCTCGCTCTCTTCAAAGAGCACGTCAAGCCGATCTTGGTCAAGCACTGCCTCGACTGTCACGGCGGGAAGGAATTGAAGGGGGAATTCGACCTTTCCTCGCGGGAGAAATTGCTTGCCAGCGGATTGGTCGAGAAGACCGCCGAGGCGAGCCATTTGTTCCAGCTCATCACGCATGCTGAAGAACCGCATATGCCGTTCAAGGCTCCCAAGCTGGTCGACGAACAAATCGCCTCTATTAAGAGGTGGATCGATCGCGGGTTTGTCTATGACGCCCCACTGGTCGACCCGAAGGAGCTGAGCAAGGAGCGCGAGGTCACGGACAAGGACCGCAAGTTCTGGGCCTTTCAACCGCTGGGAGTATCGCTTCTACCCGCTGTACGAAACGAAGACTGGCCGCAGAACAATATTGATCGGCACATCCTCGCCGCTCAGGAAGCGAAGGGCCTGCACCCCAACCACGAGGCCGACCGGCTGACGCTGATCCGCCGGGCGGCGCTCGACCTGCTCGGGATTCCGCCGACACCGGAAGAAGTCGATGCCTTCATCAACGACACTGATCCGCACGCGTACGAGAAGTTGATTGACCGGCTCTTGGAGTCGCCGCGTTTTGGCGAGCGGTGGGCGCGGCACTGGATGGATGTCGCCCGGTTTGCCGAGTCGCATGGGTATGAGCAGGACTACGACCGCCCGAACGCCTACCACTACCGCGACTTCCTGATCCGCGCCCTCAACGCCGACATGCCCTATGACCAGTTCGTAAAGTGGCAGCTGGCGGGTGATGAACTTGCTCCGAATACTCCGGACGCGATGATGGCGACCGGATTCCTGGGAGCCGGGGCGTTCCCGACTCAGCTGACGGAAGACGAGTTCGAGCGGGCGAGGTATGACGAACTGGATGATATGACAACGACCACCGGCGTGGCTTTCCTCGGTCTCTCTGTCGGGTGTGCGCGGTGCCACGATCACAAGTACGACCCGATCCCGAGTCGCGATTACTACCGCATGGCGGCGTGCTTCTCGTCAGCGATCCGGTCGGAGATTGACCTCGATCTGACGCCGGAGGAGAACCTGAAACGGCGAGAAATGTTCGAGGTAACGAAGGCCGACCTCACCCAGAAATTCGCCGACTTCGAGCAGGGGGCACTCCCCGTGCAGTTCCAAGAGTGGCTCACGAAGTTCGACCCGCAAACCTCGCTCGATGCCTGGGAGGTGCTGGATCTGGGAAAGGTGATGGGGGACGCGGGCACCACATATACGAAGCAGCCCGACGGCTCGTCTCTGGCCACCGGGACCGCTCCGCCGCAAGAGAATCTTGTCTTGACTGCGAAGACCACGCGCAAGGCGATCCGTAGCCTCCGCATTGAAGCTCTGACCCACGACTCGCTTCCCGCCAAGGGACCGGGGCGCGCGGGGAATGGGAACTTCGTGCTAGGAAATCTGAAAGTCTCTGTGGCCGACGCAGCGGGGTCACGCGAGCTGAAGCTGACGAACCCTCGCGCTTCGCATCAGCAGAACACCGACAGCCTGTCGATCGCCGCATCGATCGACAACGAATCAACCAACGGCTGGGCCGTCGATGCCGGCGGAATTGGGAAGGATCAAGCTGCTGTCGTCGACTTCGCGGAACCAGTCGGGACCGGCGATGAGGTCACGTTGACGATCACAATGGCCTTTCAGAATGGGAATCCCCAGCATCTACTGGGACGGTTCCGACTCTCGATCACTGATCGCGAGAACCAAGCCCCCACGGTCGGCGGGACCGGACCGGATGCCAAGATTCGCGAAGCACTCGCCGCTGCGAAGGCCGGGGCGGCGCCCACCAGCGTTGCCTACAAGACTGCTCTGGAGTGGTACAAGCTCATCGCTTCGACCGAGTATCTGGACCTCATGACCGCTCTCGACAAACACGTAGCCGACGGACCGGGGGCTCAACTGACCAAGGTGATGGTCACCAGCGAGGGGTTGCCGCACATGACCCACCACGCGGACGGGCGCGGCTTCCCGCACTTCTACCCGGAAATGTTCCTGCTCAAGCGGGGGGATATCCACCAGAAGGTCGAAGTCGTGCCGCCCGGTTATCTCCGCGTGTTGATGCCCGCTGTGGCGACACCTGAGAAGTGGATGGTCGCGCCTCCCAAGGACTGGACCCGCACTCGCTATAGCCGCACGTCGCTCGCGAACTGGATCACTGATCCCGTCGAGGGAGCCGGGCAGCTCGCCGCGCGCGTCATGGCGAACCGCATCTGGCAACATCACTTTGGTCGCGGACTGGTCGCGACCCCCAGTGACTTCGGGTTCCAGGGAGAACGCCCGACGCATCCGGAGTTACTCGATGCGCTGGCCCGCGAGCTGATCGATGGCGGCTGGAAGATGAAGCGGCTGCACAAGCAGATCATGCTCAGTGCGACCTACCGCCAGTCGACTGAGTTCGATGAGGCCCGCGCCACGCTCGACCGCGAGGACGTTTGGCTCTGGCGGATGAAACCGCAACGCCTCGAAGCCGAGCCGATCCGCGACAGCTTGTTGTCGGTCTCCGGCCAGCTCGACCCGAAGATGTTCGGCCCCGGCACGCTCGACCAGAACACCAACCGCCGCAGCGTGTACTTCTTCATCAAGCGCAGCCAGTTGGTGCCCATGATGATGCTCTTCGACTGGCCGGAACACCTGGTGAGCATCGGTCAAAGGTCGAGTACCACCGTCGCTCCGCAGGCGTTGATGTTCCTCAACAGCGACCAGGGCAGACGGTACTCGACCGCCCTCGCCGGTCGACTCACCGGTGAGACCACAGCTGCGAAGATCACGCACGCCTACCGCCTGTGCTACGGCCGCGCCCCGCACGACGCCGAACTGAAGATCGCGACCGAGTTTCTCGTTCAGCAGATGGAGAAGTACAAGACGGCTAGCCACGGCAATCCCGGCGGCGACGCCCTGACTGATCTGTGCCAGGCGCTGCTGGCATCGAGCGAGTTCGTGTACCGCCCGTGAACGGCACCGCCGTTCGGGAGGGCGAAGCTCCTGCTGAGCCGTGAGCCAGGGACGACGATCAACTCCGGTAAGCGGCTCGGCAGGAGCCTCGCCCCAGTGCTGTGAACACGATGGAACGTAGGCGATGTCGCTCCGCGACTCGCATTCCGCCGCAGGGAGGACTCTACGCGGAGGCGCTCCTGGAATCGAAGGGAAGGGCTGGTTGGAGGAATCTCAGTCGCGGAGCGACATGAGCTACGGTCGGAGATGCGGCGGACGCGGCACTGAAGACGGGCACGTAGGAAACGTGCCCCACCGCGAACGACTGCACCATGACCGTGTTCACAGCTCTGGCTTCGCCCTGCTGGTCAAGCGACTCACGCCCCCGATCGAAGCGATTCCAACGAACTCGGCCAGAAACAATCGGTTCCGCGAAATATGGCATGTGCTGCACTAACTGACGTACGAGTCGAACACTCGGACGTTCCGCCAATTGCCCTTGTTCTGTTCAATGAAGGTCAAGTGATCTGGGGCGACTTGGTACAAGTCGTGCGCCGCTTTGTCGGTGAACACGACATGCAAAGCGACATGGTACATCCGGTCATTGACCGGACGGGCGAACTCGTTCCCGACTGTTCCCGCCGCGAAGAAGACGACTCCGGGATGCACCTTCAAATACTTTTGGCAGGCGTCTACGAGAGCTGCGATCTGAGAGGGAGAAGCATCTTCGAGAGTGAAAAAGACATTGTGAGCGAGCATGTGAGTAGTCCTATGAAGGGAATCGGGAGTGAGGTGAGGAGAATAAGGAATGGCGACTTGTCCCTCAACGCTCAACCCTCATCTCTCAACCTGCTTCGCGTCAGAAGCCAGAGCCACCGCTCGTGCCGGGCGCGACCGTGGGGGGCGGACCGGATGTCGGGGGGCCGGAGGTCGACGGGGGACCGGATGCACCCGCATCCGAGCCGGAGTACAGCTCTCGCCGTTGGGCATAGCGAATGGGGAACGAGGACCAGACCTGCACGGTCGCTGGATCTTCGGGAATGCGAGGGAACGCGGCTCCGTCGAAAATCGGCCCATTGGCCCCGGCTCGCATGACCCGCTCGCTCACATACTGCGTGAATCCCAGCCACTGCATATCAGGGGCCACAGCATCAAACACGTTGTTCCGTTCTGGTCGGAACCCGATGAACTCGCGGCCCAGCGGTGCCACGTGCATCGCCGTCAGCAGGATGGCCACCATCGCATAACCGGCCCCCGCTCCCAGCAGCCAGCGCGACTCGTACATCAGCCCGGCCACTTCCAGTGTGGTGGGCATGATACGCTCTGTCGCTTCTCTCATCCCCCACACACCCAGAGAAAACAGACCGAGGAACGTGATGATGTCCCAGCGATGTTGCCACTCGTAGGACTTCAAGACTTCCTGCATCATCTCAGCTGCGGGTTCGAACAGGTTCATCGCCAGCAGACCGGACAGCACGATGCTGATGAGGACCAGGGCGGCACCGTACGGGCCTTCCCCCGCCACGGCCCACGTGACGCCCGCGAAAATCAGAATCAGAACGAGATCAATCATGGTTACTTCACCACCCGCACGATTTCTTCCACCGAGGTGACGCCGCGTACCACCAATCGGACACCTTCTTCCATCATCGTCAGCATCCCCGTCTTGCGGGCTTCGGCCTTAATGGCGGACATCGCTTCCGTGTCGCGAATCATCTCGCGCATGCGATCATTCACGACCAGCAATTCGAACACCCCGATCCGCCCCATGTATCCCATGCCACTGCAATGAGTACACCGGTTCGCCCCCTTGTTCTCCTTGGCCCGGTAGAGTTCCTTGACCTTCTCGGCAGACAGCCCCGCCTGCTTCAGGAACTCCGGATTCGGCTTGTACGCTTCCTTGCAATGCGGGCAGAGCTTGCGCCCCAGCCTCTGCGCCAGAATGGCCGAGATCGACGAGGAGAGCATGAACGGCTCGACCCCCAGGTCGATCAACCGGAACAGAGCTGTGATCGAGTCGTTGGCGTGGATCGTCGAGAACACCATGTGGCCGGTGTTGGCTGCCTGGCAGCAGACCTTGGCGGTTTCTTCGTCGCGGATTTCGCCGATCATCACGACATCGGGGTCTTGACGCAGCACGCTCCGCAGTGAGCCACCGAACGTCTGGCCCGCCTTCGTGTTGATCTCGATCTGGTTCACGCTCTCCATCTTGTATTCGACCGGGTCTTCGATCGTGATGATGTTCAACTCGCTGGAGTCCAGCGAATTCAGCGCGGTATACAGCGTCGTTGACTTACCAGCTCCCGTCGGTCCACAGCTGAGGAACAGACCGTGCGGCTGGCGGATAATCTTCTCGATCGACTCCTGCATCTGCTTCCGCATGCCGAGGTTTTCGAGGGACTTCACGGAGTTCGATTGATCGAGAATACGCAGCGACATTTTCTCGCCGAAACGAGTGCCCTGGGTGGCCACGCGGAAGTCGATCTCGCGGGCCTCAACGATGGCACCAAACGATCCGTCCTGGGGCCGGCGGCGTTCGGTGATGTCCATCGCACTGAGCACTTTGAAGATGTTGACGATCGCATCTCCCACGGCTCGATCAAATGGCTCGGTCGGGTACATGACGCCGTCAATACGCAGCCGGACCGACAGTTCGTCTTCCTTCGGCTCCAGATGGATGTCGGTACACCGCCGCATGATGCTGTCGTACACCAGTTCTCGGGCGGCGACATACCCCTTGGACTGCTCCACCGCTCGTGAGGTCTTGTCGTCCCGCTTGCCAGTGCTGGTCTTGCCGACGAACACAATCGGTGGACCGGACGCTTTTTCCACTTCCTCACGAGTCCCCAGGTGGATCCCAATCTTGGAGAGTTGCTTGCGGGTCCAGTGCTGAATGTGCTTCTTGGTCATCACGCGGGCCGACTCCGGCACCACTTGATTCCTCTCCGAGACATACATCCCCAGGGGAAAACCCATCGTCATCAGTGCGAGCCCCAGACCTCCGAAGGCCAACGGAACCGTCACCGAGGCCAGAAAACCGGCCATTCCCCCCGCCAGCATCAGTGAATTCCAGTATTCCGGCCGGACACGCAGCCCCTTGCTGTCTTCATTCACCCAGTTGCAGTAATTCGTCCAGGCGAAGAGCAACAGAAAGACCGGGATGAACTTGATCCAGCTGAAGTAGAATCCGACCTGAAGTGGCGAGCGATTCCCGCGTGTGAAGACCATCGGATCCGGAGCCCATCTGCCCACACTGGCGACCGCAGGCACCGCCACGGGAGCCGCTGCCCCCGGTGCGCCAGCTGGCGGCACTTGTTCAGGGGCAGGAGCTTGAGCGCAGGCCACTGCCACGCTCAGCGACCACATCGCCAAACTCAACAGTCCCACTCGAAGGACTCGGCGAGTCTCTGCCAACCGCTTCAAGGGAATCTCTCCTGCCGAGGGGGGGGATGTCGTCGCCACGTTCGCCAGAACGTGAGCTTCCATATGATACGACTCTCACCAGTGAAAGTTCCCCACGTTCTGGCGAACGTGGCTACGGAATTAGTCCTGCATGATCTCGACTTCCTTGGACGAGGCCGAGCTGTTCACTTCGCCCTCGTACTTCTTTGTCAGGTTCTGGATGTCTTCCTTGCAGGCCTTGCACTCGTCCTCGGTCATCAGCTTGTCCTTCTCGCCCTGGTCCGCATGCTTGTTGGCATCGCGGCGGACGTTCCGGATGGCGACGCGGGACTCCTCCGCCAGTTTGCCGATGCGATGAGCCATTTCCTTGCGGCGTTCCGTCGACAGCGGCGGGACGTTGATGCGAATCAACTTGCCGTCATTGATGGGGGCCATGCCCGCGTCGCTCGCCTGAATGGCCTTCACGATTTCGCCCAGTTGTCCGGCATCGAAAGGACGAATGACGATCTGCTGCGGCTCGGGGCAACTAATGTTCGCCATCTGCTTGAGCGGCGTCGGCGACCCGTAGTAGAGGACGCGGACCGAGTCCACCAGACCGGGCGTGGCACGCCCGGTGCGCAGCCCCTGGAGCTGGCCCTTGAACACACTGGCGGCCTTCTCCATCCGCTCTTCCGCGTCGAAGAGGATCTCTTCCTGAGTCATGCTGTCACCTCATAATGATCTCTGCTGCGGGCGACCGTCCGAGGAGGGATATGGCGGTCCCTCCAGTGTCAGCCCCGACTTCTGGGCAACCGGTTTTCCACACCAAACCACAGCCCGCTGGCGAACACTGACGATATCTGAACGAGTCGATGAAGAGAAGAGAACCGGAGTCTGAATTGAGTTCCCGGTGTGGTTATGACTGATGGCAATTCGATACCTGTGCGTTCTGATTTCACGGCGAGGAGCGGCCAGGATGTCTCTTCGCCCCCACGGGGTGGGACTTCGATAGCCCAGGGTGAGCCGCCTCGGCGAAGCCCTGGGCCTGAGAATGCCAAGTCTCCTCAAGGCCCGAAGGGTCGCGACTCTTCGGGCCTTGGAGCCAATCGGTGATCCGTTCACCCAGGGCTTCGAAGACTTCGCCCTAGGCTATCGAGTAAGTCCCCGTTGGGGCTGGGAAATTAAGCAAGCTACGTTTCGCACCGAGGGCCAGTCAAAGCTGCGAACCGCTGGTGTCTTGCGTGATGACAGGGGATTCGCGACTCTGGCTCATGTGCGGCCAGTCCGCTTGATTCCAGTCTGTTCAGTCCAACGGAGAGCGAAGATGTTTCAAAAGCTGGGTCTGTGCGTGGCATTCATCCTGTCCGCGAGCGGGTCGTGCCGGGCCCAATGGGGATCGATCAATGACAAGAGCGTGCCGAATATCTCGGTCGACGGCAGCGCGGAGATCAAAGTCACCCCGGATGAGGTCCACCTAAGCCTAGGGGTGGAATCGCGCGATCCCAACCTGGAGGCCGCCAAGACTCAAAACGACGAGAAGATTGCCGCGATCGTGACATTCCTCAAGGGCATGAAGATCGAGGCCAAAGACATTCAGACCGATTTCATCGGCATTCAGCCCCATTACGCCGAGAGTGAAGATGTCACCCCCAGCCGATATCACGTCACCCGAGGTCTCGATGTCAAGCTGCGGAAAGTGAGCGATTTCGATCCTGTGCTGACCGGGGTGTTGAAGCACGGAGCGACCCATATCCACGGCATCGAGTTTCGGACCACAGAGTTGCGGAAGCACCGAGATGCCGCCCGCAAGCTGGCCATCAAGGCCGCCAAAGAAAAAGCGACCGCCCTGGCTGGCGACCTGGATGTCAAAATCGGCCGTGTCATGTCGATCAACGAAAGCAGCTGGGGCGGCACCTTCAGTGGAAATGACCGAGGGGGGATGGGTGGTTATGGCGGCCAGAACGTGAGTCAATCCTCGGGGAATGCCGACCCCGGCGAATCCGGCTCGTTATCCGTTGGTCTCATCAGTGTCGGGGCCAATGTGAACTTGACGTTTGTGCTGGAGTAACAGATCGGATCAGGGGTCCGATATTGTGCCTGAACGGGGCACGAGCCACGCCCCACACCTCGTGTCGCGAGCCAGAGGTCCGGGGATCCGCGTGTTTCCGGAATAACTGCCATGAACGGTAGATTCGAAAAGGCCCAACTCTTCCCACTAACTGGGAGTGGCCCGGAGGCGAATGTTGAATAAACAGGACATGTCTGAGATGTCCCCACGGTATGGCATAGGGTTGAAAGTTGTCGGTCTCGACATTTCCCCTGAGTGATCATGCAAAGCAAAACCCGCTTTCTCCTGATGCTGTTGATCGCCCAGGCCGCCTGCCTCGCAGCCGGTCTGGTCGTCCACACGCGCCAGCAAATGGTACTGGCCAAGTCTGCGATATCTGGCGTTGAGACCACGCAGGAATCGATCGTCCTGGGGGCCAACATCTTTGTCTGGACCATCGGGCTGCAAGCGACGGTCGCTTGGATTTTGATCGGTCGGTTACTCGGTCGTCATCAGGTTCAGGAAGTCCAGTCGCGTGATGAGGTGTACCAGCGTGCCCAAGAGGTGATTCGTACTCGTGATGCGGTGATCTTCGGGTTGGCGAAGCTGGCCGAGTCTCGTGATCCGGAAACGGGGCACCACCTGGAACGTATCGCGGCCTATTCCACCCGTCTGTCCGCAGCGATTCGTCGACACCCGAAGTACCGGGACGCCGTTTCGGTCTCCTTTGTTCAGTCGATCGGGATTAACTCCGCCTTGCACGATATCGGCAAGGTCGGCATCCCGGATCAAGTGCTGCTCAAACCCGGTCCGCTCAGTGAGGATGAGCTCACCATCATGCGGACCCATGCGCGGATTGGTGCGGACTGCATCGAGCAGATTCAGCGCCGACTCGGAGAGTCGACCTTCCTGTACCAGGCCCGCGAGATCGCGCTCTACCATCACGAACGCTGGGATGGCACCGGATACCCCTTCGGCATTCATAGCGAAGAGATTCCTCTGTCGGCCCGCATCGTGATGATCGCCGATGTGTACGACGCGCTGACTAGTCGTCGCGTCTACAAGGATCCGTACACACACGCCGTGTCTGTCGAGAAAATCCGGCAAGGCTCCGGTCGCCATTTCGACCCAGAGCTGGTCGACATCTTCCTGTCGATTGCACCGCAATTCGAAGAGATCGCCATCTCGCTCCGGGCCCCGGATGAAGAAGGCCCGCACTCCGGAAACATCCTCGATGATCGTTCCGAAGACCTCATCTCCGAAGAGACTGGAAACCTGATCGAATCGTTGACCGGCAATCACGCCACACGAACCAACACCCCCACCCCCACAGTCATCAACCACGCAGGGTAACCATGACCTCAGCCCACTGGACGAAGTTTTCCGAATACTGTCGCGAGCACTTTCTCGAAGTCTTCCTCACGGCGATCGTGCTGGGATGTTCGAGTTTGCTCACCTCGTTGCCAGCGGCCAAGGTGGCGGTCCTGAACCTGTACTTCCTCCCGATTGTGCTGGCCGGGTTCTTCCTGGGACGGTACCGTGCGGGGGCCTTGGCGTTGCTCTCGGCGATCACCGCTGGAATGCTGATCTCGGGGGATATTCAAGGGTTTGCCTCATCGAGTTCGCCTGTGATCGTCAGTCTCACCATCACGGTCTGGGCCGCGATTCTCGGACTGACCGCGATCGTCGTGGGCACACTCAAGGATGATCTGGTCGACAAAGCCGCGGAAGCTCGCGAAGCCCAGGTCGGCGTTGTGGAACTCCTCTCCCGCTACCTGCAAAGCGTCAACCCCCAGTTGGAACACCGTTCGCAACGGGTGGCACGTCTGTGCGAGCAAGTGGCTCACAAGTTGCGACTGGAGCCTCGTGAAATCGATAACATCCGCGTCGCAGCTGTCCTCGCCGATATGGAGAACGTGGAGATTACGGCCCGCATTGTGAAGCGAGCTGTGGGTGAACTGAAGACAACGGGCGATCAGCAGCGGACGGTCTCCGGGCCGGAGCTGGTGCGGTCGCTGGGCGAAGTGTTGTCCGGAGCCTTCCCGCTGGTCGCGCCCTCGATGTCTCATATGAATGTGTGCGACACCGCTCCCTTTGGCAGCCGGGTCATCCAGGTGGTCCGAGCCTATTGCCGGACCCAGGAAGAAACTGGTGACGCTCCCGAGTATGTCATCGCGGAACTGATGACCGATGTCGGAGCGACCTACCACCCCGCCGTGCTACATGCTCTGTCCGAGGTTGTCGGAGCGACGGAGTCTGCGGAAGGCCGTCGCGGTCACTCCTTGGAAGTCGTCCGCCGGTAGTGCTTGTCGAAGAACTCGAACATCGCGGCGTTGGCCTTGTCGGCATCGGAACCTTGGAAGCCGTGGCCAGCGCCTTCGAGTTTGAGGATCTCAACTTCGGCCCCGACTTGTTGATAGCGGGCCAGCATCCACTCGGCCTGCTCAAAGGCGACGTACTTGTCTTCAGTGCCGTGGATCAAAATCGTCGGAGCCGCTTCGGGAGTCACCCAGTTGAGGGGGCTTCCGATTTGGTGCTGACGCAACTTCGTACTCAGGTCGCCGCCGAACCACAAGGGCAACACTTCCGCCGCATCGACACTCTTCCCGTACGACTTCGTGAAGTCGCTCGGGCCATAAAAGTTGACCACGCAGCTGACCCGGCTCGAGACGCCGGGATTGCCGCCGTCCCCTTCGAACTGAGCTACCCCGCCGGTTACTCCCAGGAACTGAGCGAGGTGGCCACCCGCTGAGCCGCCGACCACGCCGATCCGATCTGGGTCGATCTGGTACTTCGTCGCATTCGCTCGCAGGAACCGTACAGCCGCCTTCACATCGTGGATCGCTGCGGGGAACTGGTACTTCGGAGCCAGGCGATACGAGGTCGTCGCCGCCACATATCCGCGCTCGGCGAGTTGCTGACACAGCCCGTCATACGACTCCCGCTTCCCGGCGCGAAACCCGCCGCCATGAATGCACAGGATCGCTGGCCGCAGTCCGGTGGTTCCCGCGGGCTGGGCAATGTTCATCGCCAGATGCTGGTCGTCCGGGTTGGAATATTCGACACCGATCTCAAACGTACTCTTGGAGGGAGGGTCCGCAGCAATGGCGGACTGTGCGACTCCCGAGAGAAAGGCGAGACAAGCGAGGCTGAGTGACAGATTCCACGAACGCATGAACGGTCTCCTTCGAGATGTCGGGACAGAGAGTGGGATGATACCGGTCTCGATCGCGGAGCGACATCGCCCACAGGGACTGGTTGCAAACGGGAACCCCGGCTGTCATGCTCCCCGCGTCATTTCGACCCGGTTCGCCCCTTTCCGCCCATCGTCTCTGGAAGAGCCATGTTGTCCGCATCCGTACAGTCCGCCGTCAAACTTGATCTTTGGGCGATGGCCGAAGGGGAGAACAATGACAAGCCACTGATAATCCGTTTTCGATCAGAGTTGCGGACGGTGGGCGATGTCAGTGGGTATCCGGAGTTGTTGCTGGTCAACTGGAATTATGCGTCGGACGCGCAGGGGATGCCGTCAGATGCCGCCGTCGAAGCGATCGACGACTTCGAAGATCTGCTACTGGCCGCCTTGGAACACGACTACCAGACCGTCCTCGTCTGCGTGATTACGAACGATGGATCTCGGCAGTGGGTGTTCTACTCCAGCGGTATCGACGAGGCGGCCAATCGTATCAACGCGATGCCTCAGAAGGCTCAGCCGTACCCGATTGAACTGCTGACCGATGATGATGCCGAGTGGGCCTATTTCAAGGACAACATCCTTGGCGAATGCGATGACGCGGTAGAACCGGCGGAGTGAGTTTGACATGCCAGCCAAGCCCCATGGGGCTTTCATGCTGCCTCAGCGAATCGCCGCCACGATGGCGTTACTCAACTTCGTCAGCGCGAGACCGCTCTGCTTCTCCAGCGGCAATGTGGAGAGCAGCACCGCCGAGGCGTCACGATCGGGATCAATCCAGAACAGCGTTCCGGTCGCTCCCCAGTGACCATAAGCCCTTGGCCCGAGCAGATCGCCAAACGATGTCGGGTGTGCGGGCCAGTTCATGCGCCACCCCATCCCCCAACCCCGGCAGCGCCGGTCCCCCTCCGGAAGATCCGGGTAGAACGGCAACTGGTTCGAAGTCGCCGCCTGAATCGTGGAGTGTGAAAACAGCTTGACCAAGCCATTGGAGCCGCCGTCGAGCATCACTTGGCCAAAGCGGATCATGTCTCCGGTCGTGGTCAGCATGCCGCCCCACGGAGCGCCCAGTTCCAGCCAATAGCGGCTGTTCCAGTTCCAGTCGTGGCCGCCTTGTTGTTCCTCGGGGACATCGACCCGAGCCAGTCGATCCGCTTTCCCTCCCGGTGAGAACCAGTCGGTCGGGGCTCCGAGCACGGTGTCCCTCATCTGCAGGGGAGTGAAGATCTCCCGCTCCAGATACACGGGGAGCTTGGTGCGTGTCACCGACTCAATTATGGCGGCAAGGAGTGTGAATCCCATGCTCTGGTACTGCACCCCGCGTCCTGGGGGGAAGTCGAGGGGCACGCGACAAGCCCCCTCCACGAACTGTGGCAGTGGGGCCTTGGTCATCCGCAGGGCGCGATTGTTCGGCAGTTGATCCGGTAATCCCGACGTGTGAGTCAACAAGTGACGGATCGTGATCCCCGACTTGGACGAGTCGTTGAGCTGGGGCAGGTAATCCGCGATCGGAGCGGAGAGGGCGATCTCTCCGCGTTCCACGAGCAGCATTGTGGCCATCGCCACAATCGGCTTGGTCAAGGACGCTGACAAGAAGATGGAATCCGGTCGCAAGGGCGGAGCGGACGGGCCAGGTGCTTGCCGACCGAACTGGTACTCGCCCGGCGTTTTGCCACGCACAGAGACCTGGAACGCCAGCCCTGGCAAGAGCGTTTGCGTCAGCTTCTGAGCCAGAGCGAGTACGCGACTCCAGCGGTCCGGGATCAACCCGGCATCATCCGGCGAGGAAATCGCAGGGAAATCATCAGAAGAATAACTCATGACGACAGAACAGCTTTCAGCACGAAAGAGAGAGTGGTCACCAGTGTTAACTCGCTGAGTCGTCCCCGAAATCGACCTCGAAGATCGACATCAGGCGATCGAGGTTGGTCACCGACAACACCTCGCGCACATCGCCCGAGGGATTATACAGGTGAACCTCGGCCCCCAGTTGCCGGATTGACGCCAACAGGCCCAGCAGACCACTCGGAATCAACTTCACCCCGGTCAGATCGAACGCCAGAACCCGGCAGTGCTCACGAGCGATCAGGGCCACGATCTCTTCTCGACACGCCGCCAGGTTCACCGTATCCAGCAGATCCCGCCCCCCGAACCCCACAACGGTCGTGGGCCCCACGGAGTAGACTTCCATGATCGGTGGTTCGCCCGGAATCATCGCTGTCTCCCGATGGGGTTGGTGCGAGGGACTTTGGGGACGAGAATGTTCGCATACCAAGAGATCGAATATACACCCCTGGCCTCCTCTCTCAAGAGGGGACGACGAGGTTTCCACGAATTCACTGGGATTTCTGGTATGCGGGTGTTCCAAGGGGGGGATTCGTCACCTTGAGACGACTCGCCGGGTCTCGATCCGCCATCCCCAGCCATGGACGTGCATGCATCAGAAAAGTAGGCAGTGGCAGAAAATCGCCACGGAGGCGGCAGCGTGATTCGATTCTGGCACTCTGCTCCAGCGGCTGGCAGAGCCAAAACAAGGAGAAAACCAAGAGTTGGTGAGCCGCAGATGAACGCAGATGAACCCAGATAAGAGATGAATCACGGACGATGTACTCTCGTTATTGAGCCTCTTCATCTGAGTTCATCTGCGGCTCACCCTTTGATTCATGACGCACTGCGGGGAACAACTGCTGACTTTGTTAATGCTCACATGCGATGGACTGTGGACCGACGATCCAGTAGCGAAGTCGCTCTGTTTTTTCCTAGAGTAGCTGTCGAGTACCGTCCCACCAGAATCCAGCGATCACAGGTCCCCTGCATGTCCCTGCCAATTCAGACCGCCGTCACGATTAGTCTCGTCTCCCAAGCCAAGGGGGGGCCGTTCGTGTTTTGGAACGATTTGGGACATGGAATCGCCCAGGCAGCTGCCCTTGGTTTCGATGCCGTCGAGTTGTTTGCCCCCGGGCCAGACGCCGTCGCTCCGGCAACACTGGAGCAACAGCTCGTCGACCACCAGCTCAAACTGGCAGCCGTGGGAACGGGAGCCGGGTGGTTGATTCACAAGCTGTCACTGACTGATCCGGATGCCCAAGTGCGACAGCGGGCGGCGGACTTTATCCGCTCGATGATCGATTTCGGCGGGGCGAATCACGCCCCGGCGATTATCGGTTCGATGCAGGGACGGTGGGGCGGAGGTGTCGACAAAGCGACCGCGCGCGGCTGGCTGGGCGAGGCATTAGTGGATCTGGGTGAACACGCCAGTCAGTACAACGTCCCGCTGTTCTACGAGCCCTTGAACCGGTACGAGACAAACCTGTGCAACACACAAGGTGACGGTGTCAGGCTTCTGGAGGAGTTCGGGGCGACCAACACTCGGCTCCTCGCTGACCTCTTCCACATGAACATTGAGGAGGTCGACATCGCCGCCGCTCTACGGCAGTCGGGCCGCTGGTTGGGACATGTCCACTGCGTCGATACGACGCGGTGTGCCGCTGGCGTAGGACATATGAATTGGCCCCCGATTGTGCAGGCCCTGCGTGAGATCCACTACAGCGGGTATGTCTCGGCGGAGTGCCTGCCGTGGCCGAATCCGGAGGCTGCGGCCGAGCAGACCATTCGAAAATACCGGGAACTTTTCGAATTGAATATGCCGTAAGGCGAGAGGCTGAATGCTCCAGTGATCCCGTCATCCCCTGTGGTTTGACCGCTATTGAAACCGGTACGCAGGATTGGTTCTGGAGAAATCGAGGGGCTTCAAGCCCAGATTGGTCTTGAGACCGGTGTAAGCATAATCCTCGACCAGCGGCGGCTCGACCCCAGCCTGTTGCGGATACCCGTAATTCTGAATACGAAGCGGTAATCCGGAGACCTTCTCAATGAATAGCCGACTCTGGTGATAGCGGAACTGACGACGAGGGCGCGGGTGCGTGACCTCGAGTGCTTCGCATTCGATCCTCCCCATCTTGGCGTTCGGGTAATACTTCACGTCCACTTCGCCGTACTTCGATTCCAACTCCCATTGAGCGACGACGAGTTGGACCATTCGCCGCAGACCGAGATCCGACACAGGATGCCGAGCCTCAGCTAGCACTTGAGGATCATTGATCGGCAGTGCCAGCGTCCCGACCAGCGACTTGACTCCCGTCCCCTCATGCACCAGCAACTTGGCCGGATCTTGAGCCGAGTCGTAGATCACCTCACGACCCTCATGGGGTGCAGCGTATTTGAGGTACACCGCGAAGGGCTTCTCTCGGACGCGGATCTGCATCATCTGCGTGGTGATGGTATTCCCGATCAACTCGCGCTTCGTCAGTGTCCCCTCATAGTCGACGAGGGCTTCGGCTTTGCTCAGCGCGGTCTTCGCCATGGCGATGGCCGGAGTCAGCGGGTGAACTTGTGGTGCCACAGTCTGGGGAGGAGTCTGAGACTGACCCGATTGGGCGCAGACTCCTCCCGCCGATGCCAGCAGTCCTTGGACTGCTGCTACAACGACAATCGCCACTCGACGAGACTCGCCCATGATGCACGACTCCATCACTCACGGACTGGAACCAATCATGGACTCTTCAGATCGTTAATGTCGTCTTCCAGGTTGTTGAGTTCCGCAATCGCCACACCACCCAGGACGACACCCGTTACTCCGAGGATCAGCAGCGACGTTTCGACCGGATCGAGGTATCCGAGTTGAGCACGCACGATATTGGCGTCCGGCACATAGGCCATATCGAGTTGCTTCATCGCCTTCGGCGGAGCAGCGGTCGACTTCCAGACTCGGACAGCGACCGTCTGCTTCAGAATTTCCAGTTGATAGGCCCCCGGCTTGAGGCCTGGCACCGTGTACGCGCCCTTGTCGTTCGTCTCGACGGTGGTGATGAGCTTGCCGTCCTTCTTGAGCATGACCGAAGTCTTGGTGAGCGGGTTCTTCGCACCGTCCACCAAAGTGCCCTTGAACGCGCCCTCACTGTTCAGCACGACATCCGGCACGATCAGTTTCGCCGCTTTCGCGACGGGACGGCTCGCGGTGGATTCCTCCGTCCAAGCCAGGCTGGGCAGCATCAGGGTGATCCCCGCCACCAAGGCCAGGGCATGTTGCAATCGTTTCCACTTGGTCATCGATCTTCTCCAGAATGGCGAGCAAGCTCGCAGGGTCAGTGCCAGTTTCGAATGTGCTCTACGAGCCGGATCTCAGCCTGGGGAACGGCCTCCATGAGCCGTGTACTTAGCAGTCCGGCGGCCTCGCCGGACTGGATGTCGAACAGATAATCGCTGAGCACCTGGCGGACTTCCGGCGGGCCATGCAGCAGGTAGTGAGCCCACGCCCACGCTTCGCGGTACTCGCTGGCCCCCATGTCAGACAGGTCTTCTGCCGCCTCCAGTTTGGCGAGGTTGGGACGCCAGCCGAACAGGATGGAACGCTTGAGACTCGACAAATGAGGGTTGCCAGAACTGCGTTTGGAGGACACGACCTCGAAATACTCCGCCAGACCCTCGTCGATCCACATCGGAACGTAAGGCAAAGCGTTATGCAGGACCGCGTGCGTGCATTCATGCCGCAGATCGGTATCGAACCCCCACCGCTTGTAAACGTACACGCGTCCCATGTCGGAGCCCTGTACAAACAGAGCCGGACGGTGCATCCCCTCGGGCACTCGCTGAGACAGGTGCGCCCGATAGGTCGACTTACTCTGAAACAGACTGATCTCGACCGAGCGTTCCTGCGGCTCCAGATTCAGCAGCTTCTGCACATCACTTTGCAGCTGAGTGATCTGAGCGATCAGTGCCTGGCTGTCCCGGTCATCGAGAGCGAATTCGGAGCGAATCTCGAAGATGCCGGTGGATTTTGTGGCGGCCCAGGTGTCTTCTGCGCAGGACGGTGCGACGAACCAGATCATGCTGGCCACGCACAACGAAATCCATTTCGCAGTCCGCATGGGAATCCCCTGTCTGCCGCCCAATTCTCGCTTCCATGTGAGTCGAGTTCGGCAAGTTGTGCGGGTGGATTACCCGGAAACCACGCTTCAGGTCAAGACCGGTTATCGGGTTGGGGGTGAGATTCCGCGCATTTGGCGACCGGCCCCTGAAACAAAACCAAGCCTCGACGAGCCGAAGGCCGTGAGGTCCAGGATCACGGGGTCACTCAATCCAGTCCGGGTGCTGATGCACTCCGGTCGCATGGATGGCGCCTCGTGTTGCCAAAATGCCACTGACTCTGCGGAGTCAAGGAGTTTTTCTCTCCCGGAGAAGAATTTCCACTTCTTCATTGAAAAAGTTCGGCCACTCGATTTGTCGCGAACTAGGTTTGATGTGTGTCTTCATCCTCCTGTGAGTGAAAGTACCGCCATGAAACGCCGTTCGTTCCTGCTATCGTCTCTGGGTCTGACTGCGGCCTTCGCTGCTGGAACTCATGTTCGAGCGGCCACGAGTGCCACGGATATCATCCGCGTTGAAGAGGACTGGTACATCAAGGTTGGCGATCCCGATCCCGACATTGATGCTCCGCAGATCGTGACGGTCTTCGGTCCAGTGGACCCGATCACCGGCACGCACGCCATCTTCGAGATGAACCACGGCACCCAGCCCAACTTCGCCCAGGGCGGGATGCAACTCCAGTGCTGGTATGCGAATTCGCTAGTCGGCTATCGCAGCCAGCACGCCCCGGCGGAACTCAATGTTGTGGATGAGGTCATTAAATTCACGACGGCATCTGAAATCATTCTGACGGGGACGGATCGTGTCCGGATGGAAGTCATCAACGGCACGTCCAGCAGTTGGGGCACGTTTGGCGGAACCCAATCGCTGCGGGTGACATTGCCGACACCTATGGACGATCTGAACAGCTTCGACCCGGCGCATTCCATTGCCAACTCGCGGGTCACGTTCGGGGGCAATCGCGTGGTCGTCTACAAGCGGACCGCGATCCGGTACTACAACAGTTCCGGACTGCACCAGACGGTGACGGCGGACACGATTGTCGAGGCCTGGTAAGCGGGTGGCCTTTCGCTTCGCGAAAGAGAGAGCGTCTCATTAGTTCAGTGGCATCGTAAGTCACCGCCAGGAAATCTGATCATGCAGAGATTCACCCGCCCCATTCCCCACGGCACAGCTCGTCGGGGCAACATCCTTGTTCTGACCGCGATGGTCTTCTCCATGTTGCTGGCCTTTATGGCCTTCGTCGTGGATGTCGGCTACATCGTGACCTCGCGCTCGGAACTGGCCGCAGCAGCCGATGGGGGCGCACTGGCCGCGACGTTTGAGATGGGGGATGGATTCGGCACGCTGACGAATACTCAGATCGCGACCAAGGCCAAGGACGCCGCTGTGGCCGTGGTGGCGGCCAATGCCGGGGCGGGGCAGTCAACGCTGTACTGCAGTTCGACACGCGACATCAAGCTGGGTTCGTACACCTGGAATGCGGCCAATTCCACTTGGGTGACGACGTGGAATGCGACTCCCTACAACGTCGCCGAGGTCACACTGCGCCGAGACCAAACGGGCAGTACGCTGGGCGACAAGCCGCTCGATCTGTTTATCGCGCCGTCGTTCGGCAAGGATACGACCAAGGTGGCGATGGTGGGCAAGGCAGCGCTCCTGCCCTCGACCGGGTTGAAGAAGATCACTGGCGTCAATCTCGACATCTTGCCGATCACCCTCGACCTGCCGACCTGGACAGCACTCGAAGGCGGAACTGGCACGGATCTTTACTCCTACAACTCTTCCACCGGGGCCATCACCGCAGGGGCCGACGGGGTCAAAGAGGTCGACCTGTACCCGCTCTCCAGCGGCTCCACGACTTCCGGTAACCGAGGGACGGTCGACATCGGCAGCAGCAACAACAGCACCGCCGACATCAGCCGACAGATTCGGACTGGAGTCAACGATGCCGACATGGCCTACTTCGGGGGGCAGTTCAACTGGAGCAGTGGATCGATCACTCTCAATGGGGACACCGGGCTGAGTGCCGCGATCAAGGATGATTTGACATTCATCAAAGGAAAGCCTCGCATGATCCCGATCTTCACGTCGGTCGCTGGTCCGGGAAACAACGCCAACTACATCATCACCAAATTCGTCGGCATTCGGATTCTGCATGTGCAGCTGACCGGCAACCAGAAAAAAGTGGTGGTCCAGCCCGCCAGTATGGTCAATGCCGCCGGGATTCCCGGGACGACCACGATCGGACTGGGCACGATTTTCACCCCGGCGGCGATTGTGAAGTAGGCTTCGGATATTTCTGTTCGCAGCTCGTTGTTGTACTCCCCTCCCCTGCCGTTCGTCGCAGTCTTCCCAGGTGCTCTGATGCGTTCTTCATTCCTCCGTACGACCAGACCCAAAACGGCTCTCCGGTCGGGTGCCGCAGTGGTTGAAATGGCACTCGTGATGCCGATCTTCTGCATGTTCATCCTGGCGATCGTGGAGTTTGGCCGGGGCTTCATGGTGGTCCAGTTGCTCAACGATGCGGCCCGTGAGGGTGCCCGCTCTTCGATCCTGTCCGGCAGCACGAACGCAGTCATCACCGCCGATGCCAAGGCCTTTATGGTCGACACCGTGAAGTGCCTGGCTGCGGATGTCACGGTCACGATCACGATCACTGAAGCGCCAGGCAATCCAGCGACTTCCAACACGCTGGCCAGTGCTCGCAAGCGAGACCTCTGTAAAGTGAAGGTCACGGTCCCGTTCAGCAAGGTGAGTTTTCTGCCCGGCACCTATCTCAAGAACCGGACACTGAGCGGCATGTCCGCGATGCGCCATGAGTAGAACACGCTGAATTTCCACATGGCGAAATGGATCAGCGCCTTGAGACCTCACAGTGAGATCCACCCGCCAAGTGGTCCGAGGGTTAACGCCGAGTGATACTAGGTTTGTCGCCTTTTTCTCCGAAAATAAGTCACTACTCGCCCCAGTCGACAGCCTCTCACGGAGCACATGGCACATCGAGTAAGCGCCCATCGCCTGCTCCCTTGAACCTCTCGCCCATGACCGTGGAGTGGTACACAGATTTCACAGATTGCCACAGATTTCAGAGGGGAGAGGAGATCTCTTTTGTTTGCCATCAACGCCCCCGCTGGCGTCGTATCTGTACTACTCTCCCCAAGAATTTGTGTACGCTGCGCACATTTTCTAAAGTGGCCTCGAACATCATTCGACCCCGGCAGGGGTCTGAGAAATTAGCCGGTGGTCGAGCGCAGCGACACCACCGGACGCCAGTCGCCTCTCGGTCCTCCATCCTGAAAGGATGGCAGATAACGCCCGGCCCGCGAGGCAAATTCCTCCCGAGTGCGACGCCATCTGGCATCCCTCCGGGATGCGGAAACCGCGAGGGGCTCTGTTCCGGTGGTGTCGCTGCGCTCAACCACCGGCTAATTTCTGACATCCCTTCGGGATGGAAGAGTGCTGACAGCTCCCCCTTTGGATTGCGGCTACGCCGCGCTGGGAAAATCTATGGAATCTGTGTACCACAATCTGCCTCTGCCATCGTGATTGAATTGCGGTACGCGGGCATTAGCGGGGAACACTCAAGAGGCTCTGTCGGCTTCAGAGAGAAGTGTCCCCAAAGGATGTCCTTTTTCGGGGAAAAAGGCGACAAACCCAGCCCCCCTGATTTAAGTGCCATGAGGCTGACGCCGCCCGGCTCGCCGGTGTGTTACATCAGATCGATTGTGGCTCGATGTCGCTCCGATTCCGGCAGGCAATCAGCTCCGCCACAATACTGATCGCGATCTCCGGAACGGTTTGCGAACCGATCTCCAGACCCAGCGGGGCATGCACGCGGGTGAGCAGCGATTCCTCGATCCCTTCGCGGCGCAGGTCGTCAAAGATCATTTTAATCTTGCGGCGACTGCCAATCATCCCGAGGTAGCGCGAGGGCTGGCGTACGAGGTGAAACAGCGCCTCCTCGTCATGGTTGTGGCCGCGCGTGACGATGATGCAAAACGTGTCCTCGTCGACTTCTAACGTGGGAAGCACCTCCTCAATCCGTCCGGCAATCCGCCGCACCGACTTCGGAAAACGTTCTTCCGTCACGTACTCCGCCCGATCATCGACGACCGTCACATCGAAGTTCACATCAGCAGCCAGGTCGGCCACCTTCTGCCCGACATGCCCACCGCCGACGACCAGCAGCTTCCCCCGCGCGAGATGGGGCAAGTACGACACCCCTGCGCTGGCATAAGGCCGGGGGCGTTGGGAGAGCGGCTTCATTCCAGCCAGCAATGTCGCCGACGGTTGGATCCCTTCCGGCCCCGCGACGCACTCGCCGCTGCGGTCGAACAAGAACCGCGACAGTACCGGCAACCCACTGGTTTCCGGTTCGAGCACCAACGCTTCGGTGCCACCCTTACCGAGATCAATCAACCGGGCCAGTGCCTCATAATAAGAGAGATCGGCTCCGGCCCGCAGCGGATCGACCAGCATCCGCATCCGCCCGCCGCAGATCAACCCATCGTCCCAGCCGTAGTCGCTGTCGAGTTGAAACGTGAGTAGCTCGGGCTTCCCATCGATCAGCAATGCGAGCGCTCGGCGTTTGACTTCCGCCTCGACGCAGCCGCCGCCGAGCGTGCCCTGCTGGCTGCCATCCGGGAAGACGAGCATGGCTGCTCCCGCCTTCTGCGGCGTCGACCCGCGCGTCTCCACCAGCAGCGTCATGGCGACCGATCGCCCGGCAGCGAGTGAGGTGAACAGGACTTGCAGGAGTTCCCGCATGATACGAAGGGCCGGTCGGTTTAGAGGGGGGCGTAGGAGGCAGAACTCGGATTATGCTCCGAAGAGTGTCCCACCGCGAGCGACATGAGCTGTCGCAGAATTCGTAAGAATTCTGCGTGCGGAAACTCATGACGAACTTGCTCGGCAGAATTCTTACGAATTCTGCGACCTGACGCCGGACGCTCGCCTTCCTTATACTCAGGCGACCGATTCAAATCGCTGACCGCCCCCGCAGAAAGAACTCTCATGGCCCCCAGCCCTTGGACCATTGCCCCCACGACCGAGAACTTCGATGTCGAGGTCATCGAGCGCTCGATGACCACCCCGGTCGTGGTCGACTTCTGGGCGACCTGGTGTGCGCCGTGCTTGCAACTGGCTCCGATCCTCGACAAGCTGACTGCTGAGTTCGCAGGCAGATTTATCCTGGCCAAGATCGATACCGACAAGCAGCCCGACCTGGCTGCGGCGTTTGGTGTGCAATCGATCCCGCTGGTTGTCATTGTCAAGAACGGTCAGATCGCCGACGGGTTCCAAGGGGTCAAGTCCGAGGCCGAAATCCGGGCCTGGATCCAGCAGCAGATGCCCTCCCCGACCGAACAGTTCATCGCTGCCGCCTCTGCCCTAGAGGTGACAGCTGCGAGTGAGGCGGAGGCCAAGTACCGCGAGGCCCTCGCCTTGGAACCTGCTCACGAGGGAGCGAAGATCGGCCTCGCCCGGGTGCTGTGCCAGCGCGAGAAGTACGACGAAGCTCACACAATCATTGAAGAGCTGGAGCAGCGCGGCTACCTCGAACCCGAGGCCGAAACCCTCAAGGCCAAGATCGCCCTCCATGCCGCAGCCGAGGAGTCCGGCTCCGTCGACGAGGCCCGCCAAGCGGTCGCCGCCAATCCCAAGGACTTCGAGGCCAAAATCCGCCTCGCCGAAGCACTGGCCAGCGTCGGCAAGAACACCGAGGCTCTGGACATGTGCCTCCTCGTGATCGAGGACGGTGCGGGACCGGTTCGCGACAAGGCGAAAGACGCGATGGTCCTGATCCTCAGCACGATCACTGATGTGCAGTTCACCACCGGGTATCGCCGCAAGATGGCGACGGCGTGGTGCTGAATGACCACGGCCTGAACGATCAGCTCTCGCCGGTGCGAGACATGACTGAGCCAAGGAGTTCCCGTGACGGTGGAGATCAATCAGCAACCCATTGCCGCGAATG
>JAYSUV010000318.1:0-4533 GCA_043718945.1 Planctomycetota bacterium | reverse complement strand
AGTGAGTCGCTCATACTCTCGATCGAATTGCCCAGCTGGGTTCCACTTGCCGGGGCCATGCGCAAAGCCTTCTGACCCCGCCACCCACGTCGTTTGGCGAGCGTGTTGGGACCTTCGGAGAACAACAGCGGATGACAACTGCTCCATCATGCGTCTCGCGCACTCTGGGCGGAGCGTGTTCGAGATCGGGCCAGCGTCATGGTCTCGACTCGGCAGTGTCGATTCACACCTCCGACCGAATCGCCACCGTCCGACCTGTCTTCGAGGACTCCAACCCCGCCAGCATGATCTCCGTCACATGTCGCGCGTGGCGGGCGTTGGAGTAGGGGGGCTGCTTGTGCTCGCGGATGCAGTCGATCCAGTGCTGGTGGGAGTCGACGTTCGAGAATTTCGAGCAATCGACGGCGTCCTGAATGAGGCCACCGTCCTCGTCGACGACGGTACTCGGTCGGTACTTCAGCAGGTGCGGAGTGAGCGGCGGGTTCACCAGCTTGCCCTTGGTGCCGTGGACCTCAAAGCCATACGTCCGCGCCCCGTCGCACCAGCCGGTCTCCACCACACCCAGCGTCCCGCCCGCAAAATCGAGGATCATCGCAGCTGTGTCTTCGAGAGTGGTCGGCTTGTCGACCGTGGTGCAGCGACCGGTGACGGAGCGGACGGTGCCAAGTAGTGTGACCAGATGAGCAATGGCGTAGACCCCCATGTCGAACAGGGCTCCGACATCTGCCCGCTTCGCATCGAAGAACCAGAGATCGTCTTCTTCCTCTTCCTTCAGAATCTGCTGGATCGTGGCGTAGTAGACTTCGGGGCCCCCGTGGCTGAAGCGGCAATGGGCGGCGGAGATCTTGCCGATGTCGCCGCGCGCGATGCACTCGCGAGCCGCCAGCAACGCGGGCCGAGCGACATACGGCAAGCACAGCACCGTGCGATTGGTCTGCTCAGCCGCCTGTACGAATTGTTCAGCTTCTTCGAGCGAGGTGCTGAGCGGCTTCTGCATGTGAACATGCTTGCCCGCAGCCAGTGCCATCAATCCGTACTTCACATGCAGGGGATGAGGCAGGGCGACCACCACCGCGTCGATGTTCGGGTCCGCGATCACCTCTTCATACGATTGCGTACTGCGCGGGACGTTGAACTTCTGGCACAAGGTGTCGAGCCGACTCTGCCGCCGACCCGCCAGGACCGCGACCTCCACTCCGGGAACCGCACACAACTCCGGCAGATGCAGCTTCGCCGCAATCCCGCCCGCCCCGATGATGCCGACTCGAATGGTCAAGGTGATGTTCCTAAAGATGGTGTGATCTGGTGCAGTGTGTGAGTGTAGCAAGCCCCACCAACCCGACGCGTCAGCGAGGGCCGAGCGTAGCGAGGTGTCCGGTGGAGAGTCGATCTCTCGTAGAACGTTGGTGAGAGTCCGCCCTCGCTGACGCGTCGGGTGAGTGAGGTATCCCGTCTCACTCCGGTGAGGCATTGTCCCAGGGTGACTGCGTTGTCACCTGAATCTCCACGATCCGATAGAACGCTCGCCCGATCGGGGCACCGCCGTTGTGGAAGACCAGACCACCCCAGTGGTAGTCCTGGACCGGACGATGCGTATGGCCGAAGCAGACCTGTCTGACGCCATTCTCCGGCCCATGTCCGATCTCTCGCAGGTATTTGAGCAGTCGGTTGGCCACCGTGGCGGGTGGATAGACCGCCAGTGGGATGACGCGGTGCAGGTGAGTGCGGACGACGAGGGTGTACAACCCGTGAGCCCACTTGCGGCGCGGATCATGTGAGAACCGCTCTCGACGGATTCGAAGCACATCCACACTGACCCGATGGTCCGCAGCGTCTCCATGCAGGAAGATCGCGTCGCCCAGTCTCAGGTAGAAACGATCCCAGTAGAAGTTCGTGTACGCCGTAGCCAGCCCCGGAAGCTGGGCCACGAGGGCCGGGTGATCGTCATGGTTCCCCAGCACGAAGTGGAACTGACACTCCGGAACTTGTTCGATCAACCGCTTGAGCCATGCGACAGCTGCATTGACGGTTGCTGCGGTGCTGGGGAGCGAGGACCACTTGAAGTCAAAGATGTCCCCCCCGAGAACGCAGACCCGCGAGCGGCGAGCAGCGGCCACGATGTCCGCTTCGATCAGATGCCCCCGCGTGCGGTGAGAGAAGAGATGCAGATCGGAGACGAAGCAGACCGGGATGTGCAGAGGGGAGAGTTCTGTCACCTCTCTTCTCCGGGAGGAGGCCCTCGGCGATCATCCTCGCCGGGCCTGGGTCCGCCACCGGGAGGGGGGCCATTAACTTGAAACTGAATGTCCAAGAAGAGCTTCCGCCACGGCCCACTCAGTTCCGCTTCGAACTGGGCTCGATCGGTACTCAAAATACTCTTGGCCTTGTTGAGGTCACGAGCCCCCGCAGCCACGTAGGCTTCCGCCACCCGCGACTCGGGATAGAACCGCTTGCCATCATACTTCAGAGCGGCCAAGACCTTGATCTGATCCAGCGACTCCCGCTCACGGCTCTTGTCTTTCAGGTAGTACAGCAACAGCTGTTCCTCCGCTCGTTGGACCCAGACTTTTTCTGCGGCATCGTTGGCGTAGTACTTGCCGACCGCCTTCCAAGCTTCCTCGTTGTTGACGAGGAACATCGCGTGGACGAACTGGGCCTCCGCTGTGGGCAGGCGATCGACTTTGGGAATCGCTTGCGAAGGGGCTCCAATTCGAGTGCGCATCAGCCAGCCGACTCCCGCGCTGGCAGTGCCGGTCAAGAGTGCGAGTAGTGTCAGCGTCAACCAGGGACGATTGCCATAGAGGCGACGAGCGGGCGGCGCGACCTCGTGGCTGGTGGTGTCCGCGACCATGACCTCGGCCAGCGTGCCGCTCTTGTGGGCCTTGAACATCGTGCGGATGTCTTCGAGCACTTCGGTGAATGATTGATACCGGTCCTCGGGCTTCTTGCGAAGCAACTTGTGAACCAGATCACACAGCGGCTTGGGCAGATCACTGCGACGTTCGAGCAGTGACGGAGCAGGACTATTCAAGTGCTGCACCGCCACTGCCATTGCCGAATCTCCATGGAAGGGAGGCTGGCCGCACAGCATGTGATACGCGGTGACCCCAAACGAGTAGAGGTCCGATCGCTGGTCGAGCTTCTCTGCCTGGATCTGCTCGGGACTCATATAGAGAGGCGTCCCCATCGTCGTGTCGGCTTGAGTGAGGATGAGCTTCTCGCCCCCCTGACTGATTTGAGCGAGCCCGAAGTCAGCCACCTTCACCACACCCTTTTCGGTGAGCATGATGTTCTCGGGCTTGATGTCGCGATGCACGATCCCTTTGGCGGAGGCGGCCTCCAGTGCGGCGGCGGTCTGCCGCATGATCTGAAGGGCCGCAGCGATGGTGATGCGTTTCTTTTGCGCGGTTAGCTTCTGGAGATAGTCGCGCAGGGTTTGTCCTTCGACGAACTCTTGCACGATGTAGTGTTGATTGTTGACGGTCCCGGTGGAGTAGACCTGCACGATGTTGGCATGCGTGAGAGCGGCTGCGGCATCGGCTTCGCGTTCGAATCGCTTCACAAAGAGCGGGTCGTCCATGAGTTCGGTGTGCATGAACTTGAGAGCGACTTGTCGCTTCGGTTTCGACTGCTCTGCGAGCCAGACTTCGGCCATGCCTCCCTTACCGAGTCGGCGGAGGAGTTTGAACTCTCCGAACATCTGACCGACTCGAGACAGTGACTCGTCATTCGCAGGAGCATCATGACGCAGCGCCCCTGCGGGCAGGACGAAGGTCTTGTCGATGGTCGGTTCAAGAGGCTCAGTCATGGCATGGTCCCTGGTCAGCATCACGCTCGACAGTGTCCAACAAAGGTGTTCTACAGACAGTCTCTGATGGAAGCGCGCGTCGCAAGAGTCAGTACGGCCACGCGTGATGTCATTCACCTCACTGTACCTTGAGTTCACAGAAACAGCCAGTTTCACTGGGTCTGGCGTCATTGTTGCTTCATTTTGGAAATGCGATTGATGGGGATCATGCCCCTGATGAATGATGTCTCCAGGGGATGACACACAAGATGCAGTCAACTGTAGAGAGCGACTCGATTTCATGTTCGAGCGATCCTGTCACACGCTCATGTGACCACTCCTCATGAGTCGTAACGAGTCATGTGTGATCCCTCATTGAAGACGAGATTCATCTTTGTGATCGCGCGTCATCAGGGCGCGATGAGAGCGACCGTGAGGGTCCGCGCGGTTTGCAGTTTTGTCCCACATCTAGAGATTGTGCGGAAAGTGTCAAGAATAGGGTTGCATGCTTCCACAGTTTTCATACCATTTGCCGCATGTGATGTTTGAGCACATAAGTTGGTGGTCGGTGGAAGGACCAATCATCAACAAGTGGGTTCAAGCGAACTGGTCATGGTAGACCAGTTCAACTCAACAGTGTCGTCCATGTCGATCACAAGCTCCCGGTAGCCGCGGCAGGACAACACACAGGTTCTCTTGGAAGGACGAGACTCATGGCTAAGAAGGCAGCAGCGAAGAAGGCAGCA
>JAYSUV010000317.1:0-4537 GCA_043718945.1 Planctomycetota bacterium | reverse complement strand
GATCTGCTTCCGCTCCGCCCGCTTAAACCGAGCCTGGCTCTTCGCCGCTGGGACGCGGGCCAAGGTCGCCGAAGTGGGCGGGGTGGGCGGGGTGCCCGGGGGGGGCGAAGGGGGGGCGTCTGCCATGATGCGTCCCTCTCGCAGTTGTAGCGCCCCCTGGCGTTCTTCGCCAGGCTTGGTTTCAAAAAAATCACAGTCGCGGAGCGACATCGCCTACGTTCCATCGTGCTCACAGCACTGGCTTCGCCCTCCCTGGGCGACAACTCCACAATCAAGTGTTGACGAGGCACTCTGTGGCGGGTCGACCGTATGTGACGACTCGCATCGTTCCGGAAATGTCCATCAAGCGAGCGGGCCAGGGCGAACAGTTTCTCTAGTTTTTCCAGATTAGCTGATTACCGAGCAATGGTCGGGATTGTCCGTAAAAGTCCCGCTGTTTACCCAGTTGCGTTATCCGCTACGTCGCATGCGATCCTTGAGACTCCTGCCTCGCGATCATCCGTTGTCACGACTTCCACGGGCATAACCGTCGATTCAGAGGGGGCAGGATGAAGTGAAACTCCGCGATAAGACCGGGGTTTCCACGGCAACATGCTCTTGGATCGCATGCAACACACTCCCCCACAATCCGTTGTGAAGAATATGTGCCCCACGGTGGCCATGTGGGCCGTGCTGCTTCTGGTGCTACTCAGTCGGTGTTCGCTGGCTGCGGGATCGCCGCGCGTGCGGTTGGGGTTTGCGGATGCGAATTGGTTGCGGGTGGCCTTCACCGACCGGGAGCCGGACTTTGTTCCTGCGCCCCCTCGGGATGAATCCGCTGAAGAGGGTGAAATCGCTGAGCCCGTGTTTGACGAGTCCGATCGTTTCGAGCAAGACACTGAGTTGAACGAATCCGCCGATGGTGATGGTTCAGTCGCTCCGACTGCACGAGGCGAGGGAGACCTCACCGCCAAAGATCCGCTGCCACTGGCCCGGCAGCGCGACTACTTCGACCCCGGCTTCAACCAGGATGTTTACGCTCAAGACACTTGGCAGATCATGCCTACGGGCCTGATGTATCGCTCGTATCTGGCAGGTGAAAAAGAATCCCGCATGGGAACATTTTGGGCGAGTGATCAGACGGGGCGTACCGTTTGGGAGAACACTCTGGGGGGCCGCTTGGGGCTGCTGCGCTATGGAAGTACTGGAGCCTACCGCCCCCAAGGCTGGCAACTCGACTTCGAAGGCGCGGCATTGGCTCGTGTGCTGCCAGGCACAGATTCGACGATGCTAGAGGCCACCGACTATCGAGCGGGAATCCTGTCAACCTGGGCATTTGACAGCTGGCACATCAAAGCGGGGTATTACCATCTCAGTTCCCACCTCGGGGACGAGTTCGTGATCGCCAATCCGCTGGTGACCAGGTTCAACTACGTCCGAGACTCCGCAGTGGCCGGGGTGACGTATGACATTTCGGCTGACTGGCAGACCTATGGCGAAATCGCGTATGCGATGGGAGCGGAAGACGGGGCCTTGCCTCTCGAGTTTCAGTACGGACTCCAGTACAGCCCGCAATATTTGGGGCTGCGAGGGGCACCATTCGCTGCTTTGAATGGTCACACGCGTGAAGATTTCGACTACGCCACCAGCGTCAACGTCCAGGCGGGTTGGCAGTGGCGTGGCACCGAATCCCAGCATTTGTGGCGGGTAGGCATCCAGTATTACTCCGGCCCGGCGCTCCAGTATTCATTCCCCGGCCAGCAGGATCAGTTGCTGGGTGGAGGAATGTGGTTCGATTTCTAGCCGGGGGTCAGTGAATTCTTGAGTTTGGCACGAATATCCGGCTGACACATGCGGTCATTCAAGTGAGCGACCTTCGGAGACTTTCTCCCAGAAAGTTTGCGGCGGAAACCTTCCCCGTCGGAATTTCGATTGCCGGGAAAGATTTTCAAGGGTAGACTCGATGACGTATTGGAGAGATTCCGCGCACCCGCGTTGAACCGACTCTTCCCACACTGACGATTGGGAGTTCGCCAAAATGAGCGATATGCGTCGTGACTTGCCTGCTTGGGGCATCAGCCTGCTGCTCAATGGAGCGGTGTTGCTCTCTTGCCACTTTATTGCGGTTTCGGTGACTTCCGATAAGCCAGCGTCAGATTTCGTGACCGTCATGGATGAGGTCGTCGAAGAGGACTCGAAGTTCCTCGATGCCGTCGTGAACGACCAGACAGGAGTCGACGGCGACACGCTGGCGATGGCTCCCTCGGCCATGAATCCCTCCTCTGTGTCGACTTCAGGGGGAGCTGCCGCAGCCAGCCAGCCGCTCCAGCAAAAACTCGATAACGACATCAATCCGTCAATCCCCGCATTGGTCCAAAGCGACTTTTCGATGCCGGAGAACACCGACTTCGCAGCGACAATCATCGGCAACGAGCGGGGCACGAGCGTCAATGACAAAATCTCGGGTGGGGCCACGGGGGTCATGGACCGCCTGACCTTCGAGATTCGGCAATCCGTCAAGGAGCGCCAAACGCTCGTGATCTGGGTATTTGACGCCTCCACATCCATGAAAGAGCGCCGCGACGAACTCGTGAAGCGATTCGAGACCGTCTATAAGCAACTGGATCAAGAAAAAGCGACTGACGGACTCTACACCGCCGTTCTCTCCTACGGAGCCAAAGTCGACATCCTGACCCCCGAGCCGGTTCGAGACGTGAAGCCGCTCATCGAACTCGTACAGAAGATCCCCAACGACGAATCCGGAAAAGAAGTCGTCTTCGAGGCCGTCGGCACAGCTGTGGAAAAATGGCGGACCTTCCGCAAGAATGACGGAACATGGAACAAACTCGTATTCGTCATCACCGATGAACGCGGAGACGATGCGGAGAAGCACCTCGAAAGCGTGATCGCCAGCTGCAAACGGGCCAAAACCCGTGTCTACACGATTGGAAATGCGTCGATCTTCGGGCAAGAGAAGGGTTATGTACGCTGGGTGTACGAGGACGGATTCGAAGACTACCTTCCCGTCGACCAGGGGCCGGAAACCGCTTACCCAGAAGGACTTCAGCTCCCCAGTTGGGGCGAAGGAAACGACTGGCGTCTGAATCTGATGTCGGCCAGCTATGGGCCCTATGGGCTGACGCGATTGAGTGCTGAGACGGGTGGGATGTACTTGGTCTCTGCGGAGAGTCGTGGACCGACGTTTGATAAGGAAATCATGCGGAATTACTCCCCGGACTACCGTCCCATGCGGCAAGCTTGGGACGACATTCAAAAGAATGCCGCGAAAAAGGCACTCGTCGAGACAGCTAGCCTGACCTACGACGAGAAAAAAGGCGTTCGCAATCTGCCGGTTCCCGTGATGGTGTTTGGTGCCTACAACGACAATGTGCTTCGTGGCGAAATCATTGAGGCCCAGAAGCCTGTGGCTGTCGTCGACAACGAAATCAAGCGGCTACTCTCGGCCTTGGAGACGGGGGAAAAGGACCGCGAAAAAATCCGTGAACCGCGCTGGCGAGCTGCGTACGACCTCGCCATGGGACGATTGTTGGCTTTGAGAGCACGGTACTTCGGCTACAACAACATGCTCGCCGCGATGCGATCCACCCCCAAGGCGTTTGCCCAGCCTACCAGCAATGAATGGAGACTTGTTCCATCGCCTCAGGTCGACTCGATCGATGTGAAGAAGATCTCGGAGAAAAGTAAGAAGTACCTGCAACGAGTGATCGACGAGCACACGGGCACCCCGTGGGCGATGTTGGCTGAACGTGAGTTGCGACTCGATATGGGTTGGACTTGGCAGGAGAGCAGTCGACCAGTCCCTCCGGGAATGGATGCTCGCGGATTGGACGATGAGGAAGTCGCCCGGCTACTGTTGGCTCAAGAGGAAGAAATGAAAAAAGCTCCAGCAGGGAAGCCAGCCCCCCCACGGGTTCAGCCGAAGTTGTGATTCGAAATCGGGCATCTCCCCTGGGCTTAGTCTGGGGAGCAGTGAGGCATTGCGCCGGACGGGCGCCCGCGTCGAAAACCTGGCAGAGCAACAGACTCGGAGGACCGCCGCACTGTTCAATCTTCACAGCGTGTCGCCTCACGTCCCGGGTCATCCTGTCTTTGCGCAGAACGATTGTCGTGAGAGTGACGTAAAGTGATCCAAATTGCTGACAAGTAAAAAAACAGAGACCACAGGCTTGCGAGAAGAAAAGAATCGGATACAATGTCCCTCCCCCAAGCAACGGCGAGGGGATGGCTCTTTGAAAACATGGTTGGTGACCCCGAGAAATATTTGGGAATCAGCGTTCGTATGATGGATCTCTCAGATTGATTCTGAGGGGCTTGCCCGAAAGGGTGAGCTTAAAGAGAGATCAGATGTGGCTGGCTGAAATGAAACGATGGTGATGTGGGGTGTGAATCCTGCAGTTCATCATCGGATCAAACACGGATTTGTTTACTGCACGTTCTATTGCAAAATGGGATTGTGTGAAGCATCAAATTTAAGGGTTTGATCCTGGCTCAGAGTGAACGTTGGCGGCGTGGATTAGGCATGCGAGTCGAGCGATCG
>JAYSUV010000316.1:0-13440 GCA_043718945.1 Planctomycetota bacterium | reverse complement strand
CGCCCGCAGCATCAGCCGGTGGCTCGGCACCTCGGCGTCCGAGGGGTCTTCCTTCATGGTCGGGATGAATGTCTTCGTCCAGCGCACAGCGTGTTCCTTCGTCGGCGACCTGTTCAGGCAGCGGGAATCCCTCACTGGACACCCCACAGCTGCCCTCGAACCGGGTCAAACTGGATTCTAAGTGGCTCAGCCAGAAAGGGAAACCGGGAGGAGTCCAGCCCGGGGCACCAGCAAGGGGGAGCTGCGGGAACAGCCAGCACTCCTTACTGGCGCTGCGGGCTGAAATGATTCTGAAATCGCTGGAAAGAGTTCGCATCCAGAGTTACACTCTCCGTCCCACATAACCTCCGGAGAGGTGGCAGAGTGGCCGAATGCGCCGGTCTCGAAAACCGGTATGCCCGAAAGGGCATCGAGAGTTCGAATCTCTCCTTCTCCGCTTCAGTATCGCAGGTAAAACACTAGGTCTCACGCCGGAAACCCCGAGTCACTCGGGGTTTCCGTTTTTCGTTTTGGGAGAGATCAACGCCCGTTTTGGGCGAGTTTGGATGCAAATTGATGCAAATTGTGACATCTAGCGGAAAGCAGAATGGCACCATAGAGGGCACCTCGCGGCACCAGTGTGGGCACCTTTTTGAGGCCACTCGCGGGCGAAAAATCGGCAATCAGCCTACTGGTCCGGTCGCGAAAGCCGACGTTCTTCACCTCGTCGCTCCGTCGAATCTCAAATTCAGTTTGACAACCAAGGGCCACCAAACCAAACTTGCGTGCGCAACTTGAGGAGAGGTTTCAGAGTTCATCCACGGATGAACTCGCTTCTTGGGCCACGACATGCGGACGATCACTGTTTCCGTCAACGCAACCAGCCAGACGGCAGCGGTCAGCGCGTTCAAGGTCATACGAAAGGCTATTCCCGATTCCGATATGGGGTCTACTCTTTCATCGCTTCGGACCAATGGTGAATTGTTTTCAATAGAGACGGATTGTCCGGAATGGAATGAGCGGTTGAATCTGTTGATTGCACTTGCTGATGACCTGGATCAATTCGGCCTTCCCTATCGGATGAAAATGGTCGAACGCTTCCCCAGACCGATTTCATCGGTGGAATCCATGGGAAACAACCTCGGACATCTGAATTTGCACGAAGTGTTTGGAGATCCTCATCAAACCGCCAAACTGATTCACAATACAGAGGCCCGTCTGATCAGTCGCAGGGAGTTGCAAGAGATCCTGGATTTCGAGCGACATATTAGGGTGCGAGCATTGCCAGCATCGGTGATATCCCTGCTTGACAGACTCCGGAACGCGAACTGGTTCTCAAGGGTTGGCATTGAAGTGGATGATCGCACTGTCACTCAGGGGAGCATCGAAGAAGCAAATCGCGAGCAGCAGGTGTTCGAAGATGTATCGCTTGAATTCCAAAACATGCTCTCTGCTTCTCTGTGCTACAACTTTCATTACCACTACAACCGTTGTTGGAACGTAGTAGTCAGATTGCTTCGTCCCCAATTGGACGACCTCATTGAGCATAAGCTGCGGCAACAGTCCGTACTCATCAGCGACTATCTTGCGGCCAGCCTTCGCTGCACAATTCTGGACGCGTGCGTCGAGACTTTCTTCTCAACGCAAGTACCACCCAGTGTGAAAACAAGCTGGATCGAATGGATTGCTCGCGGCCACATCCCCTATGGATGGGAAGGTGACTTCGCTTCGGGACGCTTAGTGGTTGTGTAGGTCGAGCGATTGGTTCACAGTACTCTGCATCAAGACCAGAGAAGTCGAACCCGGCACCTCTAGCAGCGTATTGATCGCGGCGACCTGGAGCAAGGCGGTGAGCTCGGCTTCGTTCAATGGGCGACGGTCGTGGCGACGATCGGTGCTG
The DNA here is from genome assembly GCA_043718945.1 of Planctomycetota bacterium. Lineage (GTDB taxonomy): Bacteria > Planctomycetota > Planctomycetia > Planctomycetales > Planctomycetaceae > TH-plancto1. The sequence continues at coordinate 11,561 of JAYSUV010000316.1, read as the reverse complement.
ACGTTGAGCATCGCAATGAACGCCAAAGGATCGTCGCTGGCTCGGCGGTCTTTCACCAGCCACCGGGAGAACTGCTTGATCGCCCGCAGGTAGTGGTTCGAGGTCTGGACGCTTTGCCCACGTTGTCCGTCCCTGCTTGTTGCTCGCATCTCGGCCAGCGTCGACGAAATCACCTCAGCGTTGATCCCACTCAAGCGAGTGATCTTCGCGGCCTCGAACAGGTTCTTGCAGCGGTACACCACCAGTCGCACCTGCTCGACTGAGACGTTCTTGGCCTTGAGTGATGTTTCGAACGCAGCGAGATGCGTGTCCAACGAGACACTCTGGTACAGGACTGCTGGCTCCAGCAATCCGGCCCGGATCATGGCAGCCTCCTTCTCCAGCTTGCTGGCGAGTTGCTGCGTCGCGGTCTTGTCGGTGAAGCCGGGAACAGTCTTCAGTTTCCCTTCGTGGTCGCGGTATCGGACGTACCACTTCTTCATACGGATGAGCTTGCCGTTCTTGCGGTGGGTGGGTCGGTAGATCGAGGACATGTTCAAACCTTTCTTCTGGAGAGATTGTCGCTGTGAATCGGAGGTTGGCAACCCCCGGCGATCCAGTCTTTGATTTCCTGCAGACGCCAGCGGACCGTTCCGCCGACCTTGATCGGGACCGGAACGCGACGGGCGGACAGCCAGCGCCAGAGAGTCCTCTGGGAGATTTCGATCATCTCCGCGAATCGCTCAGCGGAGATCAGTTGAACGCAATCACTCTCTTGAGACCGTTCCGCGAGGGATTGGTCGGGGGTGGTTTTCAGGAGAAACTTCCACTTTCTGGATGTCGTGTGATGGGAGGGAATTGGTCGATCAGCCGATCGGCTGATCGACGAACGGAATCAGGCGGGCCGACGCGGGGGAGTCGTGGGCGGGGTGGGCTCGGTGGCGGTCGGAGCCGGTGGCGTCTCTTCGGTCCGGGCTTTGAGGGCGGACCAGAAGTCGCGTTTGCAGAGGAAGCCTTTGAGGCCGTCTTGGAACTGGACCTGGACGCCTTCGCTGGTTTGGCGGCACCAGATGCATTGGCCTGCGGTGAAGCTGTGGATCGTGACCATGAGAATGGGGTACTTTCGTGCGAGAAGCATGGAAGAGTGCAGCCGCGATCCCGAGCGGGAAAGCGGGTGGCGGGGAGCCTCGGGATCGGTCTCGAACGTGGCGTCGCGAAAGTCGCCACCGCCACGGTCATCGCTCTTGCGGAGCAACAACGTGAAGATGGCTCCCTGGATATTGGCGGACCATTCCCAAAGTTTGGCACCTCCGCTGAGACACCACGGACAGATGAGACAAGCAGCACCCTGAAAGTCATATAGGCGAGCACGAGTGGTGCTTCTACGGCTGGAGGGAAGGGGGACTCAACCCAATGAGTCCTCCCTACCCCTATTTCGCGATGATGCGATTCTCGACGACAAAACCTCCTCTGGCTCCGCCACCCCGAGCTATTATCAGAAAGATATGGCCCACCAGGTCACCACTCAACTTGCAATTCGGATGCCCGGTTGATAGCGTGTTGTTGTAAGAGTTGGCTCAACAAGAGTTGGCTCAACAAGAGCTGGCTCAACAAGAGCTGGCTCAACAAGAGTTGGCTCAAGCGGGAGCTGCTCGATGAGCCGGGCTATATTTTTCTTGCTGATCGTCTCACACTGGGGCTGCAATGTTCAGCCTCCAGCTGCAGCGTTTCTGCCCGCTCCAGTGGAGCAAAGCTCAGCGGGTCCTGCCGATAAAACGCTCACTCGTCGGCACGATTTCGGCGTGGCAAAACCCTCGATCACGCTGACGCATGTCTTCCTGATCGAGAACCACACGGCGAGCGACTGGACGCTGGCGGGGGTCAAGACCGATTGCTCCTGCACCATCGCGACTCCGAACTGGAAGGTTATCCCGGCGGGGCAGCGGAAGCCGGTCACGGTGGAACTGAAGACCGGCAACGCCATCCGGTTTCAACCGGTGTCGCACACCGTCGAGGTCAGTTTTCGCGAACCGACTGTGACCCCCGCCCGGCTCACCGTCAACGCCCTCGTGCGGGATGTCCTGTATATTACTCCCGAGCGCGTCGTCCTCGCCGATGTCGGCAAAGGGGCCACCGTGACCCGCTCGATCATCGTCTCGAACTTCGGCGACAATCCGGTCGCTCCACCGGTCTTTCGGGCCAGCGTCCCGTGGATTTCTTCGGCTCCTCCGGTCGTGGAGTCAGTCACCGACAAGATGCCGTCGTCTCCATCACAGCGATTCCGGTACGACATCACGCTGCAGGGGAAGTCGCTGGCCCTAGGGCATCATGAGGCGAGTATTTCCTTCGAATCGGGCACAGACACCAAGCATCCCCCGGTGGCGGTCGTGGTCGACATCCGCCAGTCGATCGCCGCGATTCCCAGCCGCGCCTTCTTCGGACGGATCGCCCCCGGTGGCAGCGGGGCCATGACGATCATCATCCGCTCGCCTGAGAATTCTTCGCTCGATGTGTCCGCGATTCAGATTGAGACCGAACTCAAAGATCAACTCACCTGGGTCGTCGAAAAACAATCCGCGAACACGGCCAAGCTGAGCCTGACTCTCCAACCGACCGCGACCGAGGGCCTAGTCCACGGTGAGTTCGCCATTGTCTACCAAGACTCCCGCATCCCCGTCCCCGTCGACACCCTGGTGACCCCGTGAGCGGCACGGCGCTAGCCGCCGGTTCCCCTCACCGTTGTTCCGCCCATTGACGTTCACACACTGTTGACGCCGAGAAGAACCGGCGGCTAGCGCCTTGCCGCTCACAAACCCATGCCGCACACCCTCCCACTCCTGTTCCTCACCGCGCTGCTGGCCGCCCAGCCCGCGCCCGAGGGCGACACCGTCTGCGGACCCCGCTGCGTCCAAGCGATTCTCCGCAGCTACGGCCACGAAGCGGAACTGATCGATCTGGTGCGGGAGCTGCATACGGACGGGGTCGAGCAGGGCACGACCCTCGGCCAGATGCGAGACGCGGTTCGGTCACGGGGGCTGCACGCGGAGGTCGTCCACCTCCCCGAGGGAGCCACACTCACCTGGTCCGAACCCGCCATCCTGCATCTCAAGCCTCGTGGCACGGGCGTCCCGCCCGTGTCTCCCGGAACAGACACTGGGGCGAGACGCCCCAGCCACGCCCCTCGAATCCCCCCGCCAGCCCTCGGCCACTTCATCATCCACCTCGGCGACACCAACGGCACCTCGACCATCCACGACCCCTTGACCGGCACCCTGCACGGCCCCCGCGCGGAACTGCAACAACAAATGTCGGGCGACCTGCTGCTTGTCTCTCAACATCCCATCCCTCCCACCACCGAATTCGCGGTCGCTGCCACACCCCCGTGGCAGCCGACCGTCATCGCTCTATGTACCCTCTGTGCCATCGGAGCCCTCACGGTCCTCTGGCACTCCCGCCAGTCCCTATTCCGGAGTCGAAAACCATGTCTCGAATCAGTCTGATGCTGTTGGTGGTCCTGAGCCTCGTCGTGTCTCAGATTGTGTCGACAATCGGGTCGATCAAGGTAGGAGAGTCGCACAGTTCGGTATTGCTGAACACAAGGGAAGGGTCTGTGTGTGCCATAACAAGTATCGGTTCAATATGCTGGGGTTTTTCAACTCCTTCCTGCACTGAAAGCCAGGTCGAATGCCAATTTAATGAGCACCATTCTGAGGCGGGGCCCACCTTCGGTATTCATTACCTTTGTCCACTTCAAGACTATCTGTATATAACTCGATTACGCTGGGCTGTGTTGACATGCACTCCCGTTGATGGGACAGACCTGTCGTTTCCTCTTGGTCAATGGTATCCATCTACTTATTGCACAATTCCTTGGGAATACTTTACCGTAAGATGCTTTGACACGGATGTCTGTGATGCAGCTGGATGCGAGGATGAATTGGGTACACAAAGATGCTGGCATGATTGGATGCTCGAAGATCCGAATTCGAATGACGTGCTTTACCCTGAGTCTTACGGAGACGGAGTTCCGTGCTACTTCGACCTGTTAGTGGGGGACGAGCTCTAAGCACTCCTTGTTGTGTTGACTAAAAGGACTTCGACAAAAGTCATAATGAAAACAGCCTCCATTGTCGTCACATTTGTGTTCCAGGACTACTGGGATGGTTTGTGTATTGTTGAATAAACACCACTCTGCAAGGAGATCGATCAGTGCCACGCATTTCACAACTCTTCTGCCTATTGATCACTACATTTATGGTGTTTGATTCGTGCATCGCTGTGGATGATACGAATTCACAGCGTAGGAGTTATTTGTTCGCGGGAATGCGGTCTGGCCGCGAGATGCTTCGAACAGGTCGTGTCGTCATGCTTGGTGAACACTACAAGAAATGGAAAGGGGATCAGGAATTCCGAGTGCCTGTCAGATATGAAATCGTATTTAACCGCGACTCTTTGTCATTCCGATTTACACAGAATGACTACAAACCAGAGGCTGATTCGATCACTGGCGACAACAAGCACACGGACGCTCATGGCAAGGCATTGCCCACTGGAGTTACCGCCAAAGGAGAGAAATGGGTATGTCGGGAAATCGGCGGAACTGTCGTTCATACGACTGCGTACGACCTCCATTGCCCTATCGATTCTCCTTTGGTGACTCGACTTGGCCCTGGCATGGCCACTGGAACAGCTATCAAGGAGTGGGATATTCAAGCGTTCGGCGTTCTTGAATATGCGGCGTTCTCGAAAGGCATGAGTCTCGATGAAGCTCTCAAGGCGATGAAGTCACGTCTTGAGTGCCAGTCTGCGGATATTGATGATACGGGAATCTCTCGACTTAAGTTGACTTCTGATACGACTCAATATGAATTGTGGGTGGATGAGTTACACGGGATGACTCCAATACGCATCTCTCGCACAGACTTGAGAGGCGTCAAACGTGAGACATCTCGTTGCGATGTGAGTTGGAAGGAGATTAACGGTTGCTGGGTTCCGACCACAATGAGAATCTGGGGAAACCTGAGAGAGAAGGACTACGAAAGCTATGACTTGACGATGGAATGGAGTCATGTCAACGAACCACTCGATCCCAAGTTATTCACTCCTGCCGGGATCACGGAGAGTAAGACCGCGATGGTCGCTGACATGCGATTGGGGCAGGTTGTCCTGGAAAGGGTCATTCCGCAGCCGTTGCCAGTGGCCACTCCAAAGCCAGTCGCCCCCAAGCCCCCGTCGCGGTTGGGATGGATCTTGCTGGCCCAGTTGATTGCGGGTGGGGGGTTTGCGTGGTGGTACTACCGCCGCAAGGCCCGCCGGCAATCGTCGTGACGGGATTGACGCGGAGCCTCCGCTGCCAGATCGTGGTCGTCATGAACATCCGCCTTTGGATCATCGTGTGGCTTTGCCTGCTCTCGCACACGGCCACGTTATGGAGTACGGACGATTCCGTCGCCGAGAAACGACGATACGTCGCTGCGGGCATGCGTGCTCAGCGTGAGAGTCTCAGATCTGGGCATGTGGTTATGCTCGGGGAACACACAAGGCAGTCCGCCGATTTTCCGGACTTCCGTGTACCAGTTCGTTTTCGGTACTACTTTGACCATGATGCTCTTACGTATCGCCACGAAACCCGAGATTATACTGCAATCAAGACGGAGGTAGTCAAGAAAAATAAGCTATCTGTCCCAGAGAACCATCAACGATTACCTCACGGGGTCACAGACAAGGGCGTCGAGTGGATGAGCCGAGAAGTCGGTGGAATAGTCGTTAATACGCCAGAGTGCAGTCTTTTTAAATCACATGGGGCGAAGCATGTAGACCGATTACCTCCAGGGACGGTGGGACATACTCACGTTCGCGAGATGGATGTTCGAGTATTCGGAATGGTCGATTGGATGCTGTTTGACACTGGGACATCGTGCGAGAAATGTTTGGATGCATTCCAACGAGTGTATCCCGGTGCTGCCGTTGATGCTGCTGGGAATGGAGTTGTGCATTTTACATTTACATTTAAGGGAGATGCAGAATTAGAGTTCTGGATCGACGAGACACATGGAATGACTCCCTTACGAATGATTCGCTCTGAGCGAATATCGGGCCAGCGAGTGCAAACTTCACGTTCGGAAGTCTCGTGGGAGGCAAGAAATGGGACATGGGTGCCCAAGACTTTCTTGATCCAGTCGAATCATCAGTCTGGATCGAAGGAGGAGCTTGCACTGACATTGGATTGGGAATCGGTCAACGAACCGTTAGCTCCCAAGGTTTTCACGGCAGCTGGCCTGGCAGAGACTCACAAAGAGGTTCGATTAGTGGCTGATATGACACTTGGGACTCCGATCATCGAGCCGGTGGTCCCACGCGAGATGAAGATGGATCAACCATTAGCTTCCAGAACTTCAAACCAGCCACCCTTCCGATTGGGGTGGATCTTGCTGGGCCAGTTGATTGCGGGGGTTGGGTTTGCGTGGTGGTACTACCGCCGCAAGGCCCGCCGGCAATCGTCGTGACGGGCTTGACGCGCAGGCTCCGCTCCCGGATCGTGATCGTGATGAACATCCGCCTTTGGATTATCGTGTGGCTTTGCCTGTTCTCACATGCGACTAGGGTATGGAGTGCCGACCAGTCTCTGGTCGAGAAGCGGCGGAGTTATCTACTCACCGGCATGCGTGCCGAGCGGGAGAAGTTGCGGTCAGGACAGGTGGTCATGACGGGCGATCACTGGAGACATTCTTCAGTTCTAGGCATGTTTCGAATCTCTGTCCGATTTGAAATCGCTTTCGACCGTGACTCCCGATCGTCACGATACACGCAGCACGACTACGTGCAGTATAACGCGACAAGAATGGCTCCCGAGAGAAAGGATAAGCAATGGAACCGGAGCGATCTCCCGCATGGGACGACTCCGGAAGGGGTCGATTGGGTCACAGAGGAAAAAGGGGGTACGGTTGTGCATACCCCGGAATACGATCTGCATCTTGCGATCGGAAAAACACATGTGACACGTCTTTCTCCCGGAACTGTTCGTAGAACTTACGTACGTGAATGGGATCTGCGCGCCCTCGGACTAATCGATTGGCCATCTTTCAGTGGAGTCTATCACTTTGATGACATTATGAATGCCTTTGAAACGCGATCATCGGATCATTCTGTGGAGATGGATCCCTCTGGATTGTCACGTCTGACTGTCCGATTCGATGAGACTGAATACGAAATCTGGATCGACGAGACCCTGGGTATGACACCTGTCAGGATTTCCCGTAAGGAACTGGAAGACCCAGAACGGGAAACCTCCCGGAGCGATGTCAGTTGGAAGGAAATCAACGATGTCATAGTTCCAATTGCGTTTCGAATTAACGATCTTGATGATCCTGAGATCACCGAGGGCTACGACCTCACCCTAGAGTGGAGTCACGTCAACGAGCCACTCGATCCCAAACTCTTCACCCCAGCCGGGATTACGGAGAACAAGAGCGCGCTGATCGCAGACATGCGACTGGGGCAGGTCGTTGTGGAAAAAGTGAACCCACTGCCCCTAGCCGCAGACACGGTGGTCAAACCCAAGCCCCCGTCCCGGTTGGGGTGGATTGTGTTGGGCCATCTGATCGCGGGCGGCTATGTTTCGTGGTGGTACTCTCGCCGTAAGGCGCGGCGGCAATCGACGTGACGGGAATGGTGAGTGGGGATTCTCGCTGCGCTCGGCCCTCGTTGACGCGTCGGGTTAGTGGTCTGGGGAATCGCCGCTGGGCGAATACGCTCGCATCGTCTTTCCGGGGACGCTCAACCTCCCTTATCGGGCGAGTTCGGGTTATTCTATTGAAGAGCGGTGTCACCGGAGAGGTGACTTGGTCCACTCATACTCTGACGGCCCCCTGGCCCTTCCCCATGGAGAGTTCTCATGCGAGTCCCTCTGCTCCTCTGTCTGGTGCTTTCGACGACCATTCTTTCCGCCGGAGAGTGGCCCAGTTGGCGGGGGCCGAATGGGAATGGGGTTGCGGAGGGTGAGAAATACCCGACGCAGTGGTCGGCCACGGAGAATGTGAAGTGGAAGACTCCACTGCCGGGTTCGGCAGGGTCGACACCGGTGGTGACCGGATCGCTGATCGCGCTGACGTGTGCTGAGCGGGATGACAAGGACCAGAACGGCAAGAATAAAGTCTGGGGCCTGAACCGCGAGACGGGTGAAGTGCTTTGGAAGACTGAAGTCGGCAACGAGAAACCCGGCAAGCACAAGAAAGGGAGCGGCTGTAATCCGTCGCCGGTCACAGATGGGAAGCACCTGTTCGTGTACTTCAAGAGCGGGGACTTCGCGGCCCTCGATCTGAAGGGGAAGGTCGTCTGGCACAAGAACCTGCAAAAGGAATACGGCGAGGACACGCTGTGGTGGGATTTAGGATCCAGCCCCGTACTAACCGAAAAGCATGTGGTCATCACGGTCATGCAGTCGCCTCCGTCGCCGTCGTACATTGCGGCCTTCGACAAGGATAACGGCGAGGTCGTCTGGAAGGTATTGCGAGAACTGGGTGCCCCGGAAGAGGCGGCTCAGAGCTACTCGACCCCGGTCGTCACGACATTCGAGGGGCAGGAAACACTCGTCAACGTCGGGGCCGACTTCGTCACCGCACACTTAGCTGCCGATGGCAAAGAACTGTGGCGCGTGGGATCACTCAACCCCGAGGTGAACAAGTACAACCGCTCGATCGCCTCCGCAGCTGTGGCAGACGGAATGGTCATCGCGCCGTATTCGCGCGGGGGGATGCTGCATGGGATCAAGCTCGGCGGGACGGGAGACGTGACCAAGTCGCATGTCGTCTGGTCCAAGCCGGGGATCTCGGCGGACGTGCCGACCCCGATTGCGGTCGGAGGCAAGATGTACGTCCTGACCGACAAGGGCGTACTCGCCTGTCTGAACATGGAGAACGGCGAAGTGGTCTGGCAGTCTGAACTGGAGAAGAATCGCCATGCCTACAGTGCGAGTCCGATTCTCGCAGGCGGCAATCTCTATGCGATTCGAGAGGACGGAAAGACATTCGTGGCCGAGGCCGGGGCCGCCTTCAAGCTGATCTCCCAGAACAGTCTGGGCGAGGACCAGACCGTGGTCGCGACTCCGGTGTTCGTCGACGGTCAGATACTGATCCGCACGTTCGAGGGGCTCTACTGCATTGGAATGTGAGGCGAGTATGACGGACGTCTTCGTCCGTCAGTGATTCGACGGACGAGGACGTCCGTCGTACGGGAGAACTCACGAGGCCCGACATGCCAATCTCGCCCGCTCGACCGAATCTCAAAGATCTCTCACTTCGTGTCTTCGACCGCGCACTGCACCCGGAACTTTATCCCAGTGTCATCACGGCGCGGGTCAAGTCGGGTGAGTTCAGCTGCGTATTGTCCTTGGGCGAGGCGGGGCATGTGATCCTGGTCTCATTGGCGGGAGAGTCGGCATGTGAGACACTGCTCGCGTCGTCAATCAACTTGCCGCAGCGCGGGCAACAGCTGACGTTCCCACTGACCACTGAGCGGGAAGAGTCCCTTGAGTTAGCGGGGGTGTTCCGTTGGCAGACGCGGGTGGAATTTGAGACGTATGACCGCGAGGATTACCTCGCGGCCCAGGAGCGGTGGGAGGCCGATGCGCGGCGGGCCCTTGTCAGTCGAGAGTTCGGCATTGGGCACCGTATACTGCCGCCCGCTCTGAGCGGCTTGTCCTTGGACCTGTCTTACGACGCCGTCGCAGTTCAGGCGTGGCATACCTTTCCGGACAATCTCGCCGTCTGTCGTGTGCATTCGCGTTACGAACGGCTGTAGAACGGAATTCATTCCGTTCGGGCGAGGCCACGAGCGTCATTAGTATATGGTCACTGTGAGTGTCTGAAGGGGGAGAAGGAACGCCAAAGAACTGATCCGAAACAACTTCCCATTGAGTGATCGAGAGGATTCACCGCAGAGGGCGGGGAGGATCGCAGAGGCCCGAGTGATTTCTAGTATTTCCTCTGCGAACCTCTCCGCCCTCTGCGGTGAATTCCAGGAACTTGTATCAACCAAGTTCCTGAGCTTCTCCGATGAACGCTGATCCAGTTGGCCTCCTCATCCGGATGAGTGTTGATCAGCGAAGATCAGTGTTCCAGATTTCCTTCCCGTGCATTCGTACTCAGACCGCAGCGTGAACGGAATGCATTCCGTTCTACGAAACCATCCTTCATCGAACACACTGTGCCGCCTCTTATGCCCCCCGCTCAGCCGATTGTGATTGCCCATCGTGGAGCTTCGGGCTACTTGCCGGAGCATACGCTGGCGGCGAAAGCCTATGCCCATGCGGTCGGGTCGGACTTCCTGGAACAGGATATCGTCCTGACGCGAGACGATGTCCCGATTGTGCTGCATGACATCCATCTCGATACGGTCAGCGATGTCGCGACCAAGTTCCCCGGTCGGCAGCGTCCGGACGGTCGCTTCTACGCCATCGATTTTACCTGGGACGAGGTGCGTCAACTGAACGCCAGTGAGCGATTCAATGCCAAAACGGGAATGACCGTCTTCCCGAGTCGCTTCCCCGTCGGACAATCGTCTTTTTGCATCCCGTCGCTGGAGCAGGAACTGACCTTCATCGCCGGACTGAATGCCAGCACCGGGCGTCAGGCAGGCGTCTACCCGGAGATCAAACAGCCCGCCTTCCATCGCCAGGCGGGCAAGGACATCTCGCGCATCGTCTTAGACACGATCGAGAAGACCGGCTGGGCCAAGAACAAGAATCTCATCTACGTGCAGTGTTTCGAAGCCCCAGAAACGCGGCGACTCCGCGAGGAACTTGGCTGCCAGTTGCCGATCATCCAGCTACTCGCCAACGATCCGTGGGACGATCTTGTGAAACCGGGCCGACTCGATGATCTGGAAGAGGCCTTGAAGCGAGTCCGGGAGTACGCCGACGGGATCGGCCCCTCGTTGTCGCAACTCCTCCTCGCCCGCGACGCGGACGGCTTCCTGCGAACATCCCCCCTCGTGGAAGCAGCCCACAAGTTTCAACTCAAGGTTCACCCCTGGACCATTCGCCGTGACGGACTCCCGAAAGAAGTCGACAGCCTCGACTCCCTGCACGAGGTGCTGTTCAATCAACTGGGAGTCGACGGAGCGTTCTCCGACTTTCCGGACCTGACGGTGCAGTTCGTGCGAGGATTGAAACGCGGTTCGTGACACCCGTGAGTGAAGCTTCCAATCTCTGGGAGGTCTAGAGGTCCGGGTTGAGGATACTCTGTGCCCAGACGTATGCCACTATGTTGAGGAGTGCGGCTGCCACCAGGACGAGTTGTCCCGGAGTCTCGACAAACAGTCGTTCGACGCTGGCCGGATCGAGAAAGGCCCAGTACATCGCCAAGATCGCCGCCGGAGCGAGAGACATGTACAGAGCCGACCGCCGGGACTGAGCCGTCTCCGCCAGTATCTTTCGTTCGAGGCGGTGCAATTCGCGCACCGAGACGGCAATCCGTTCGACAACGTCGTTCAATCGCCCGCCACTCTGGCGACTGGCTTCCATCGCGGCGGCGAAGAGGGCAAAGTTTTCGCTCTTCAAGCGGTCGCGAGCTTCCTTAAGGCAG
>JAYSUV010000315.1:0-1688 GCA_043718945.1 Planctomycetota bacterium | reverse complement strand
CCCGTACACAAGAAGGTTCCCCATGAGCACTGACAACAAAACGGATACACGACCGGCATGGATGCTTGATCCAACCTTGGATACGGTTGACGATGCGGCGATCCTTGCTGTCGGTCAGGCTTTGGAAGACCAGTACAGCTCGCCGGTTGCTGATGCGTTCATCCATCGCGGTACCGACGCCACCATCGACACGCCATCTGACGGGGGTGGCAATGCCTCCGTTGCCGCAAGCTCGACACCCCCCGTCGACGCTCCCTCGGCAGGGGTTCTCCCCTCACCAGAACTTCCCGCTGGTGAGGGTGACGGACCTTCCGACGTCGAACCTGCGGCGACCTTCGCGGTTACCGTCCCCGGTTCAACCCCGATCGAACTGTCGCAGGAACAGGCCCTCGCCCTGATCCAGCAACACAACTGGTTGAACGACCGCCCGCAAGAAATGCTGCAAGCATGGGGCGGGATCGAACAGGGCACCCATCAGGCCGTTGATCTCAGTGAGTACGCAGCGTTCCAGGCGTGGCAGAAGTCGGGCGCACCCGCACAGCAGCAGACACAACGTCCGATCGACCTACGCGACGTGGACCCCGATGTGGCCGAGTACATCCAGCGCCTCGAAGCTACCAAAGAGGTCGTCCGTGAGCTTCCGCTTGTCTCATACGACGCTGCACCGACCCCCGCGCAGATCATGCACCAGCAGCAGCAGGAGGTGAACCGTCAGGTTGCTCTCCGAACCGCTTTGGAAGCTACTCGTGCTCATGTTGGCCGAACGTACGGCCTCGATGTTGGTCAGATCGACGCGCTCGCTCAGGCTGTCGGTCAGGCGAACATCATCCCGGCGATCTCGCAGAAGTACCGCCAGCTTTCCCCGCTCGGCAACTCGGTCCTCTCGGAGGGCGACCCGAACCTGATCCTGTCGGAAGCGTTCGAAACTGTGATGGCAACCCATCCGCAGTTCCGCGAAATCCGCGATGAGACGATCTTCAACGCACGTCTCGCAAAGACTCAAGGAATGAACACGGTGGTCAACAACAAGAAGGCCGCCGCATCATCCCTTGCACACATTCCCAGTGCTGCCGTACCCAACACAGGAACCAAAGCCATTGCTGAAATGTCTTCGCAAGAACGACACTCGGCAATGGTTGCGGAAATCGCTCAACTGATCAGTAGTGGTGAAGCTGTCAACTAACCGCTGACAACCGTTTCATCATCACTACGGATCATCTGAGCATCCACCCAACAACGGCAAGCACGAAAGGAACACATCAATGGCGACTCCGATCGGGACCAATACGGTCACCGCAATCGCACGCCGGTACATCCTCCCTCAGATCACGGACCAGATTTACGCTTCGAACGTACTTCTGTACCGTCTGATGAAGGGGAACAAGCGCATCGTCCAGGGTGGGACTCAGATCGAGATTCCCCTGATGTACGCTCGTTTCAATACCGGCGGTCCTTACAGCGGCTACCAGCCGTTCAACACCACGCCTTCCGACACGATCAAGAACGGGGCGTTCGACTGGAAACAGCAGTACGTCACCTGGTCCGTCGATGGCCTCACCATGCTGCGTGTCGATTCGCCCGAAGCGATCGCCAACTTCCTCGCCCTCCAATCGCAACAGGCGATCATGGAGATGGCGGAGAACCTGGCGGTCGGCCTGTTCGGTGATGGCATCGGAACCCTGACCTCG
>JAYSUV010000314.1:0-4567 GCA_043718945.1 Planctomycetota bacterium | reverse complement strand
ACAAGCATGGCAAACTTGGTAAATCGGGAAGCCACCCAGACTGGGGGCCACGACTCCCCCTTGGAGATCGCCAAGCGATTGGTCGCGCCGATGTGCCGCCAGCCGAAGGAGGCGCACTGGCTCGGCGTGCGAATGGAAAACTTTCTGCGAGCCTACGGGAAAAGGATCGAAGCGGTCGGAGTCGAGGATGTCTGCGACTACCTGGAAGGGTTGATACGGAAAGAGCGGTCGAGTCGCAGGTCGGGCTGCACCTGGGGCCGGTTTCCCTGATTCTCGTGGCGATCATTGTCGCCCTGTTCGCTTACACTGCATGGGGGGGGGCAGACGAATCAACAAGCCGTGCGGACGGAGTTTGAGTCATGCGGAGTCGGAGGCGATCCGGGCCAGCTTGCAGCAATCGACAAGAACCGGCGGCTAGCGCCATGCCGCTCACTCGCCGGAGCGTCTGTTCCAGTGGATTGGAAAACACGTCCGCCGCAGACTTTCCTCTCCGGCCCGCTTGATTCCGCTATTTCGCTTACCCACAATGCGTCGACGGGTGGCGGTGGGGTGCTATTCAGATTCCCCCCGGTTACTCTCCAGTCACAGTCAGTCGACGAGTCTTCGCGCTTCGCATACGAACCAGATCAAGGTCACGCACATGAATATCCTTCCGGGGAACACTGTCGGTATCGACTTGGGGACGACTTTTTCGGCGTTGGCCCAGATGGACCCGAGTGGGGAAGCAATCTCCATCAACAACGCGGATGGTCGCCCGATCACTCCCTCGGTGGTGCTGTTGGGTGATGACGGTAAGGTCATCGTCGGTCCCTCACTGGAGCGGATGTCGATTGAAGATCCCAAGAACATCGTTGAGGCGATCAAGCGCCAGATGGGCAACAAAGACTTCTTCGTCGTGTATCAGGGAAAGAAGCTGACCCCCGAGTTCATCTCGGCCTTGATCCTGAAGAAGCTGAAGCAGGATGCCGAGGCTCAGATCGGTCCGGTCGTCAACGCCGTGTTGACCGTGCCGTACTACTTCAACGACGTGCGGCGCAAGGCGACGCAGGACGCGGGTAAGATTGCCGGCCTGAACGTCATCGACATCATCAACGAGCCGACAGCTGCGACCCTGGCCTATGCCTGGCAGAAGGGAGAACTGGGACGTCCCGATCGGATGACCAAGGAACGCACGATCATGGTCTATGACCTCGGCGGCGGCACGTTCGACGTGACTGTCGTGCGGTATACGCCCACGAACTTCCGCGTGCTGGCCACCGACGGGGACGTGATGCTGGGCGGGATCGACTGGACCCGCCGCATCGTGGACCATGTGGCCGAACAGTTCCACAAGAAGCACAGCGACGACCCCCGCTCCGACCCCGAAACTCTGATGATGCTCACGCAAGAATGTGAGCAAGCCAAACGCGACCTGAGCCAGAAGCCGCAGACGCAGATTACCGTCTATCATAAGGGCAAGAGCCTGTCCGTCGCCATCAGTCGCGTCGACTTCGAGCGCATGACAGCTGACCTGATGCAGCGGACGCGTGACACGACCGAACTGGTCATGCAGCAGGCCAGCGTCGGACTGGGCGAACTGGACGATTGCGTCCTGGTGGGTGGATCGACTTACATGCCCGCCGTGGAGAACATGCTGAAGGAAACGACCGGTCTGACGCCGTCTCGCGATGTGGTGAAGCCGGAAGAAGCAGTCGCCCAGGGCGCGTGCATTCACGCTGCCCTCCTCGAAGCCCGCGCGACGGGTGACGCCTCGCGACTCGGCAAGGCAGTCCGCGATCGCTTGCGGTCGGTCAACGCTGTCGACGTGAACTCGCACTCACTAGGGGTCAAGATCACCGACCCGAACAATCGGCAGCGGAAGATCAATCACATCATGATCCCCAAGAACACAGCTGTGCCGAACAAGGTGTCGCAGCGGTTCGCCACGAACTCTCCGAATCAGCAGCGGATTCACGTGTGCGTGCTGGAAGGGGACGCGCTCGACCCGGATGCCTGCACGATCATTGGGGACTTCCGCGTGGTGAATCTGCCGCCGAATCTGCCCGCCGGTTCCCCCGTCGAGATCACGTACGAGTACGACAAGAACGGTCGCATCGGGGCCACGGCGCGAGAGTTGACCAGCAATCGTGAGGCCAAGACGGAGATCGTCCGCGACTCCGGATTGACGAACGACAACGTCGTCGCCTTTGAGACGCTGGCCCACGACTACAGCGTCGAGTAGGTGCTTCCCGGAGCCACCGTGCTGTGCGTGGAAGGGGGCCAACTCTGCCCCCTCTCCCCCACATTCGGTGCCGCTGATGGAGAGGACTCGACTGTGGCGGAGAGGGCCGGGGTGAGGGGGCCAAGCTCATGGGGTAACCCCCTCACCCTAGCCCTCTCCCCCGCAATGAACCCCTGCGTGAAAGTCACGTCAATCGTGGGGGAGAGGGGACAGGAATTTCGGCACTTCCAATCACCTTGGATCAAGCCCTCGACTAAGATTAGACTCACCACAAGAGGAACCCACGCATGGACTTCTACAAGGAATGGCTGGGGATCCCGGAGGGGCCGCGTCCGCCCGATCATTACGAGTTGCTGCGTCTCAAGCAGTTCGATGACGACACTGCCAAGGTGCGGGCGAACTACAAGAAGCTCAATGGGCACGTGCGTAAGTATGCCACCGGGCAGTACTCCGTGCAGTCGCAAGAGCTGCTGAACGAGATCGCGAAGGCCATGCTGTGCCTGACCGATCCCGAGCGCAAGCGCGACTACGACGAGAGTCTCGGGCGCGTGTTTGCGACCGTCAAGGACGACTATGGCCGTCAGCCGTTCCTCGACATTCTGGTGAAGCAGGGGAAGCTGACCCGCGAGCAGAGCCGGGAGGCCGAGGAGTTCTGCAAGAAGCGGGGGCTCTCCGAGCGAGACGGCGTTGTGCAGATGAAGTTTGTTGAGCCCGATGTGGCCGCTCAAGCGCTCGCCCTGCATCATGGAATGTCGTACGTTGATCTCGATGACATGATTCCCGAGGACGATGTGCTCGACGCGACGCCGAGATCACTCGTCAAGAAACAGTCGATCATCCCGCTGTTCGTCGATGACGACCGACTGTTAGTGGCGTGTATCGACATGCCGGATCATGAAGTCGAGGACGAGATGCGATTGCGGTACGGCGTCCCCATGCGAGCCGTCCTCGCCACCCCTCGGGCCATTAGCCAAGCCATCGCTAAATACTACGCCCCTGGCATGCGCGACGACGCCCAGCCCTACGCGAACGCAGCTGCAGCCACTCCCCCACCAACCTCGAAGTCCGGAAAGCCAGCCAAGGCGAGTGCGAGCGAGCCTGGTAAGCCCGCCAAATCGGCATCGAAATCGGGACCGGCTCCGAAGTTCAGCGAGTTGAGCGAAGACGACAAGGCCAAGCGGAAGCAGATGGGCATGCTCGCAATGACTTGGAGCATCATGATTCCCGCGCTGCTCCAGTATTTCTTGCTGAGTTCGACCATGCTGTGGCAGATCCCCTGGTTTGGTTTCCTCACCGGAATTCCCGCAATCTTCTACGTGACGCAGAAGTACTGGAAGTAAGCCCGGATTCGAGCTTCGTCATGAGCATTCCAGTCGAACGCCAATCACACTCTCAATTCCCAAGGAGCCTGCGATGCCAATTCCCGTAACCTGTTCCTGCGGTAAGTCTCTCAACATTCCCGACCAGTACGCCGGGCAAAAGGTCAAATGTCCGACCTGTAGCTCGACGGTGGCCGTGCCTGCACTGGGATCGGCTTCCACTAAGCCTGCTCGCCCGATGGGTGCCCCACTCCCCTCTCAAGACGAAGACGGTCCCGAGGATGGCCGCTACTCCCTCGACGAGTTCGTCCGTCGCAGCTCCGAGCGCGATCATGGGCAGGGGCTGTTCGAGCTGGAGAGCGAGCGGATGCTGGAGATCAACCTCGACGGGATGGCGTGGACGAAGAAGGGTTCGATGGTGGCCTATGTCGGGAATGTGAAGTTCACGCGCGAGGGGATTTTGGAACACGGGATCGGTAAGTTCCTCAAGAAGGCCCTCACCGGGGAAGGCACGGCGTTGACCAAGGCCGAGGGCACGGGCAAGGTGTACCTGGCCGATGCGGGGAAGAAGGTCACGATCCTGGAACTCGATGACGACTCGCTCTATGTGAACGCGAATGATGTGCTGGCCTTCGAGGACGGCATCGAACACGACATCAAGATGATGCGGAAGATTACCGGCATGATGGCGGGCGGGCTGTTCAACATGAAGCTGTCCGGCACCGGCATGATCGCGATCACGACCCACTACGACCCGCTGACTCTGCGGGTCCGCCCCGGCCATCCGGTCTGCACCGACCCCAACGCGACGGTCGCCTGGTCGGGCGGCCTCTCCCCCGGCTTCAAGACCGATATCTCGCTGAAGACCTTCTTCGGTCGCGGCAGCGGCGAGTCAATTCAGATGCTGTTCGAGGGGGATGGGTTCGTGGTGATCCAGCCGTATGAAGAGGTCTACTTCCAGGCCCAGTGAGATCGAGGGGTTGGGACGTTCGCCAGAACCTGGGCGGATGACACGATGCCAGTTTCG
>JAYSUV010000313.1:0-4574 GCA_043718945.1 Planctomycetota bacterium | reverse complement strand
ATCAATCGACCCGCCCCCCCCTCGCCGCCCCGTCGCGCACCGGGGAAAGGGGAAAACCAAGGATACGTGGAAAACCATCAATAAAATCAACAGGCCGTGATGTCCAGCCGCTCGCTGTCGTTTCTGGCGGCGATGTCGTCCCCGCGAGCGACACTCTGGCCGCACATCTTGATAAACTGCATTCTCCCTGCAACCGTTATTCTGCCCCCTGCCTTCGAGTCCCCATGTTCAGCCCCCAACTCTCCACGAAGCATGTCGCCCTCGCCTGCCGCTCGCTGGCGACTTCGCTGCGGGCCGGGATCGCCGTGGCCAAGGCATTCGACATCGCCATCAACAAGTCCGGCGACTCGCAGCTCAAGCGGGTCATGTCGGACGTGGCCCAACAGATTCGCAGCGGCACCGACATCACCTCGGCCTGTCGCAGTCACGAGGGGTTATGGCCCGATCTATTCCTGAACATGGTCGATGTGGCCGAACGCACCGGGTCGCTGCCCGAAGTGCTGCACTCACTCTCCGAACATTACGAGAACAATCTGCGATTGCAGAAGGATTTTCGCAGCCAGATGATCCTGCCACTGGTGCAGCTGACAGCGGCGATTGGGATCGTCGCGTTCCTGATCTGGATGCTGGGCGGGTTCAACATTGGCGACCTGTCGGGAAAGCCGGGCGACGCGGAGAAGCAGGCATTCGACATCATCGGCCTGGGACTCAAGGGGTTTTCCGGGGCCATGATCTGGCTGGCCGGTTGGGCCATGACGGCGGTGTCACTGTTTGTCGGTTATCAGTTGGCCAAGCGTTCCACGGCATTGCGTGCTGTGCTGCATCGGTCACTACTTGGGTTTCCAGTGATCGGCACTTGTCTGAGGTCGTTCGCCATCGCCCGGTTTTCGTGGTCGTTCTCACTCACTCAGGAGGCGGGACTCCCGATTCAGGAGAGCCTCGAATCCAGCCTCGCGGCCACCGATAACGGAGCGTTTCAAGCGGCGTCACCACGGATCATCAACGACGTGATGAACGGCGAGGAGTTGAGCGAGGCACTGAGTAATACCCAGCTGTTCCCCGAGGACTTCATCCAGATTGTCCACGTCGGCGAAACCACCGGCACCATCCCCGAGACCCTCGCCCGCCTCAGCCCCGAGTTCGAGGACCAGGCCCGCCGCAGCCTCAACACCCTGACGGCGGCCTGTGCCTGGGCCATCTGGCTAGGCGTCGCGGCGTTCATCGGATACATCGTGATTCGGTTCGCGCTGATGTACGTGAGACTGCTGGAGTCGCTGATGTAGAACGGAATTCATTCCGTTCCCGTGGGGCACGTTTCCTACGTGCCCGTGTCCAACAGAAAGACCGACCCCATGTGGCCAGAACCTCACAACACGCAAGACCTGCTCCAGCAAGCCACCGCCGGTGACTCGAAGGCCGTCAACGATCTGCTGGAGCGGCACCGCGTTGGCCTGCGCCGGATGGTCGAGATGCGGATGGATCGCCGACTCGCCCGGCGAGTCGATGCCAGTGATGTGGTGCAGGATGTTTTTTTGGAGGCGAGCGAACGCATGGTCGGCTACTTGGCCAAGCCCGATCTGCCGTTTCATGTCTGGCTCCGGCAACTGGCTCAGGACCGCATCATCGACCTGCACCGCCGCAATCACGCTCAGCGCCGCGACATCGACCGCGAGCAAGGGTTCCAAGCTCCCCGCTTCGGCGACCAGTCGTCCCTCGACCTCGCCGCCCAGATCCAGGACGACCAGCTGACCCCCGCAGCTGCGACCCTGCGCCGCGAGATGGAACAGCGGTTCCACGAGGCCCTCGACCTGCTCGACGAAGACGACCGCGAGATTATTCTGCTCCGGCACACCGAGCAACTCGGCAACCAGGAAGCCGCCACGTTCCTCGGTCTCTCCCCCGCCGCCGCCGGCATGCGCCACACGCGCGCCTTGCGAAAGCTCAAAGAGATCCTCACCGACCGCTCCACCGGCGGCTGATCTCGTCGTGGGAGCACATCGTGGGACGGGCACATTTGCCCGTCCGTCCTAGAAGTGTCGCACCGCGAGGCCGCAGCTTCCCTACCAGTCATCACTCAACTCAAGCGTCCCCTCCCCTTCTTCCAATCTGCGAAAATCTGCGTAATCTGTGGATGACCTCTTCGGCCCCTGCGCAGCGTGATATGGGAGAAGAGAGTGATCCACAGTTTACGCAGATTTTCACAGATTGAAGAAGAAGACAGGATAACTTCAGGTATAATGTTCCTACCAATCATGATGGCGGATCAACCGCTTCTGCTGGAGTGAGGGAGTGCCGAAGTTGAGCAGCAGCGCGAACTCCAGACCGGTGGCTTTGAGATAGTTCAGGACTTGGGCTTCCTCGACGCCGGTGAGAGCTGCCAACGCCTTCAGTTCGACAATGATTGTTTGATGACAGACAAAATCAGCGCGAAATGTGATGTGAAGAACGCAGCCCTTGTAAGTCACCGGGAGATCGACCTCGCGCTGGAACGGAATCTTGCGCTCGGTGAACTCCAGCGCCAGAGCCTCCTGATAGACCGACTCCAGAAACCCCGCCCCCAACTGCCGATGCACCTCCATCGCCGCCCCGATAATGGCATACGTGAGTGGATCATTCTGCGACATGGATCGCTCGTTTCGTGACGGGGGATGGAATCGGAAGTTGGCACTCCCATCGCCGATTGGAACCCAGCACTTCGCTCAATTCAAGCGTACTCCTGCCCCTCTTCCAATCTGTGAAAATCTGCGTAATCTGTGGATGACCTCTTCGGTCCTCGTGTAGCGTGAGATCGGAGAAGAGAGCGATCCACAGATTACGCAGATTTTCACAGATTGGGGAAGGGAGATGGAAGCTGGGAGCGCAGCTTGAGGACTCTCAAGTCCTGGGTGGTTTCGGAGGCGCAGAGGGAAGAGCTTGGCGTCGAGCCTCGCATCCGAACAAACCTCCCGGTGCCGTTGGCGCAACGGTCGCCCAAAGCGGCCAACCGGTGCCACCTCGCTCAGCGAGCGATCCACGCTACATGTCAATCTCAAATCCCTTGCGGTTCTCGCGTGAGAGGAACGAGTTCGCCTGAGCGTCGCCGATGATCTCTCGCTTAACGGGGTCCCACTGGAGGGCGCGGCCGAGGCGCATGGCGATGTTGGAGAGGTGGCAGATTTCGAGCATGCGGTTATGCGACCAGACATCGGAAATCGGCTGCTTCCGCGACTTCATCCCCTCAATGAAGTTGGCGGTGTGGTTCGCGCTGACCGGGCCGCCGTAGAGTTTTTCGATCGCTCCATCCGGCAGCGGCTTATCCTTCAGGTCTTCCACGGGCTTGCCAGTCAGCTTGCCACGGTTGACGAAGATCCGACCTTCCGTCCCCTCGAACAGAATGCCGTTGTCCCCTTCACTGGTGATGATCATCTCGACATCGTTAGGCATGTCGACACGGATCGTGAACTTGGTCGCGACGTTGTACTGATCGTGAGGGACGGGGTGGCCATCCTTGTATTCCACCGGGAGCTTGTACTCGACGGGGGTCACCAAGCGGGGGCCGGTGTCGGTGGCTCCGAGTGCCCAACAGGCAATGTCGACGTGATGCGCTCCCCAGTCGGTCAACTTGCCTCCGGAGTACTCGTGCCACATCCGGAACGCATAGTGACAATTGCTAAACAGCGGAACGCCACCCCCGTAGCCCTCACGCATTTGAGGCAGGGCCCGGTACGGCACCGCCGGGGCAGGTCCGAGCCAGAGATCCCAATCGAGTCCTTCCGGTACGGGAACCTCGGGAAGCACGGGCGACGATTCGAAAGCCTCGATGCCGCACGTCACCTTCTTCACCGTCCCAATGCGACCGTCTCGAATCAGTGCGATCGCCGTCAAGAAACGCTGGTCGATCTCGGTCCGCTGCATCGTGCCGACCTGAAAAACACGACCAGTCTGTGTCACGATCTTCTCGATCAGCTTGCCTTCGTCGATTGTCAGCGTCAGCGGCTTTTCGCAATAGACATCCTTGCCCGCCAGCATCGCCTCGACGGCAATCTTCGTGTGCCAGTGATCGGGCGTGGCGATCATCACCGCATCGATATCCTTCCGATCCAGAATCTTGCGGTAGTCCTTATACGCATCGGGCTTCTTCCCCTGCCCCTTCTCCACCTTCGCGACGTTCTCCGCCAGCACGTTGGCATCGACATCAGCGATCGCGGCAAAATCCGCGAAGCCGAACGACTTGCTGGTAATCGACCAGCCTTGGTTCCGCAGGCCGATCGTCGCAAACACCGGACGCTCGCTTGACGCTTCAAAGCCGAAGGCCCGGTTCGATGACGGAACCAAAATACTAGCCGCTCCCGCAGCTGCGATGCCTTGTAGGAACTGACGACGCGATGACTGTCGAGGTGTGGACACTTGTGGAAATCCTCTTGGAGAAACGAGTGAGGCTGCTGACACGCGAGTGGTTGATCAACGTGATCCCGAAAGGCGATTCGCGGGTTGCCCCTAATTCTGCTGTCCGTTGATCTATCCAAAACCTAACCCTTTGTGAGACAGTCCCTTCCGGGGTTTTGGAAACCTGTGGGGGAGTGGATCATGGAGGG
>JAYSUV010000312.1:0-13491 GCA_043718945.1 Planctomycetota bacterium | reverse complement strand
TCCGAAAAAGGGCGTCCTTTTTCGGAGAAAAAGGCGACGGACGCTTCTCGGATATCAAACGGTGTCAGTCCCGCCAGATCTCTCAACTCGGCGACCACCTCGGCTCGTGCGGCGTTGTCTTGCTCCAGGTGAAGCCACTGCGGCAGCAGCAGTGCCGCTTGCATCTCCGACAGCGGGTAGGCCTCATTCCCTCGCTGCGTGTAGAGCCGAATCCGCTGAGCAACCTCGGGCCGCGAGGTCAGCACTGCACCGCCGCGCCCCGCCGTCACCAGCTTCGATCCCCCGAAGCTCAGCGTCGCCACATCGCCCCAGTCCCCCGCCGGTCGGCCAGCGACCACCGCTCCCGGGGCTTGGCACACGTCCTCAATCACCGCCACCCCGCGCCGGTCGGCGATCTCGCGTAGAGCTGCCATGTCAACCAGTCCCCCTTGCAGGTGCGAAGCGATCACCGCTTTCGACTTCTCGGTGATCGCCGCTTCAACTGCTGCCACATCCAACTGAGCATCGTCCGCCTGGCAATCGACCAGCACTGGCACCGCTCCCAGTAACAGCACGTTGGTGAAGTTCGCCTTGAAATCATACGCCGACAGAATCACCTCATCCCCCGGACCCACTTGGCAACCTCGCAACGCCAACTCCACCGCAGCTGTCCCGCTCGCGCACAACTGAACGTGGGTGAGTTGCAGTGACTCCGCGAGGGCTGAGATCAAGCGGGCCGAATGCGGCCCGTGATAACGCCCCCAGTCGCCGGAGTTCCGCAGCGTGTTCAGTACCGCGTCGGTCTCATCCGTCCGCCGAGGCCAGACCGGTGGCCCATTCGGTCGAACCGGAGTACCACCAAGCAGGGCCGGGGAGTCGTGGGGCATGGGCGATCGAAGTGAAGGGGGACTGAGAAACACGCCGCAACCCCCAGTGTCCCCGATCGGACGAGGAGTCGCCACTGCTCCGCCAGATCAGCGGAAACAACAGAGGTGTCTATCGGAAAAGTCAGTCGGTGGTTCCCTCTACCCCTTCTCCCCACTGGCGGCGAAACTTTCAGTGAGGACATGGCTGTGGGGAGAGGGCCGGGGTGGCCTGATGAAACGGCGTCTGTCGCACTGCCACATTCGTGAATCGCCAGTGCCCATTCCTCAACTCACGAGGCCAGACTCCGCGCCTCTCACGACCAAGCCCCTCACCGCGACGCTCCCTCATCCCAAGCGGCGACCGCCGTCGCCCAGCCTCTTCAATCTGTGTAAATCTGCGCAATCTGTGGACACCCCCCACCCTCTCAAGAGGCCGGACCGAAGAGGGATGGGTCCACAGATTTCACAGATTGGCACAGATTGAAGCACTCCCCCAGCGGACGATTTGCGGTCGCGGGACGAGGGAGGGTGACACCCAATACTGCATTTACCGAGTGGCCCGAGGCTGCCCAAGACTCACTCGTTTCATCAGGCCAGGCTTGGGGTGAGGTGGCTGAGAGACGGCTTGTGGAGGCCCCCTCACCCCGCCTTCTCCCCCGCAGTGACGATTTCCCTGTCCTTCGCGCCAATCGCGGGGGAGAGGGAGCAGAAACTGGCTGCCGATCTAATTGCTGACGAGCACATGATACGACACAAACGACAAAGGCCAGGCACTGTCCTTCTTGCCCCATTGGCCCCTGACGCCCTACCATGGAGGCAGACGCATCCCGCCTGTTGCGTTCAGTCCCTGCCAAGACGGGGGATTGCTCCTGTGCTCACGGAACCGGCCTCTCATGTCGACCGAATCCAAAACCGAAGTCGGCAGCTACTTCGTCTCCAACTACCCGCCGTTCTCCCAGTGGAAGAAGGAACGGGTCGGGGAGATTCGTGATGCGTTTGCCAAACCACCCGCCCACAAGGTGCCGCTGGGGATGTATCTGCACATCCCGTTCTGCCGCAAGCGGTGCAAGTTCTGCTACTTCCGGGTCTACACCCAGCAGAACGCCGACATGGTCAAGAACTATGTCGATGCGCTCGACAAGGAAGTCACGATCCTCAAAGACATGCCCGCCATCGCCGGGCGCGAACTGGAGTTCGTCTATTTCGGCGGGGGGACTCCGTCGTACCTCAGTGCAAAGCAATTGTTGTTGTTGCGAGAGCGGCTGAGCCATTCGGTGACGTGGGACCATGCCAAGGAGGTGACGTTCGAGTGCGAGCCGGGGACGCTCTCGCTGGAGAAGGTCCAGACCTTGAAAGAGATCGGCGTCACGCGAGTGTCGCTGGGGATCGAGAACTTCAACGACAAGATTCTCGAAGAAAACGGACGGGCCCATCTCTCCCCCGAGGTGCAAAGGGCATACGACTGGATTCAAAGCGTTGGCTTCCCGCAAGTGAACATCGACCTCATCGCCGGGATGATCGGCGAGACCGACGAGAACTGGCTGAACTGCGTCGACCGGGCGATCGAGCTGCGGCCCAATAACATCACGATCTATCAGATGGAGTTGCCGTTCAACACGTTGATCTCGAAGGAGATGCTGGAGCACGGGATCGAGTCCCCCGTCGCCGACTGGCCGACCAAACGCCGCTGGGCCAGCGAGGCGATCGACCGCCTGCAAGCGGTGGGGTATCACCTGTCGAGTGGGAATGAACTGGTCCTCAACCCTGAGAAGGACCGGTTCGTCTACCGCGACAATCTGTTCCGAGGGAGCGACATCCTGGCCGTCGGCGTCTCGTCGTTCGGCCACTTTCAAGGCGTCCACTACCAGAACAAGGACGCCATCGACGAGTACATGACGATCGTCAATTCCGGCGAACTCCCCCTCAACCGCGCAATGACTCCCACGCCCCATCAACAACTGATCCGCGAATGGATCCTGTGTATGAAAGAGGGCGAAGTCACTCCGTCTTACTTCCAGAAGAAGTTCGGCGTCGACCCGCTCGTCGAGTTCGCCGAAGCCTTGGCCAACCAGCAGCGAGCCGGGTATTTGAAGGTGACCGGCGACGAGGTGAAACTCACTCGCAAAGGGATGCTGCAAGTCGACAGCCTGTTGACCGAATACTTCGAACCCGAACTCCGGCAGGTCCGGTACACGTAGCAGAACACTAAGGTACTCCCGCGAGCAGTGGAGGTCAGCCGGTTGAGTTCATTGCCGGTGGGTGGTTCGCGAATGAACGACCTGCACAGTCGGACCTACGGAGACCTATGCCACTGATCGCTCCTCCGTCCGTAATGGCGTGGCATACCACGCTTTCCAGCTGGTGGTCATGCGTCAGCTTCTAGTTTTCTATCACGAGAGCTGCAAGTTGATCATCACTCGTGAGTGAAAAGTCGATGTCGCGGTTGGCACAGCCCTGGAGAACTCAGGACTTCATGGCAAGTTCATTTTTTCCGGCCAGGACCGTTGATCGATCACTCCGAAACGCCTGGCGCAGTTTGCGTATCGTCTGGAGCGGCAGACACGCCTTCAGAATCAGCTTCAGAGTTTCTCCCTGGAAAGGACGATAGAACCAGCTTTTCAGCAAGCACTGCAGCGTCTCGATCCGCCCACCTTGCTCCAGCAGTTGCTCGCCCAGCCAGAGATTCGCCGCCGACCGAATCTGGCGTTGTTCGGTCCTTGACAGTAGTCCTGGAGTTTTCAGGAATGGTTCGATGGACACGAGGAAGGACTTTGCAAAGTACAGATTATTTTCTGGACAAGTGATCTGGTCGCACATCCCAATCCGGTATTCCATCGACGACAGTTCAAGATAGGCCACCTCCGTCAATGCACAGGTCCGCAGGTGGTAATCGTAGTCCTCGCCAGCCCGCCTCATGTCCTCATTGAATAGCCCCACCTGGTCGGCCACCGACTTGCGGATCACCACGGTGGATGTATGAACCAGATTCCCATAAACCATCTCGCGAAGAATCCGGCCGGTCCGAATCACCGTATCAGCTGCCACTCCCAACGGGAGCTGAGTTGTTTTCAGCCCGGGGACAGCCGTCAGTGGCGATGAACACTGAAAGGGAAACTCCGGTCCATGGCCGTTGTAGGTCGAGTACATCGTCCGTAAGTAATTCGGCGTGAGTGGTTTCCCCTGCTCGTCGATTGTGTCCATGTTGGTCCACAGCATCCCCACCTGAGGAAGGGACCGGAGCAGATTGATTTGCAGTTCCAGTTTCCAGGGTCGCCAGAGATCATCAGAGTCGAGAAACGCGATGAACTCTCCTTGCGCCAGTCTGATGCCGGTGTTCCGAGCGGCCGAGACCCCACCATTGGGCTGTTGGACGTACCGAATTCGTGAGTCTCTTTGACACCACTGCTGCATGATCTCCGGAGTATTGTCCTTGGACCCGTCGTCCACAACGATGATTTCGTAGTCTTGAAATGTCTGGGCGGCGACTGATGCGAGTGTCTCACCGATGAGGTGAGCACGATTATAGCTTGGGATGATGATACTGATCGTGGGTTGATCCATGACGGTCACCTGTGAACGTGCAAAGTTGATGTGCATAACGCAATTTAACTCATCGTCAGAGCCTAACACTTGATGAAATTCCAGACACTCATCGATTTCATCGCATCGACGGGAATGAAAGTGGGGTTGGTCGGGTGGATTGGTTTGTGATCAGTCTAACCATTGCACTCCTCGGGAATTCCGGGTAATTCTGCGGGTGCGGAGTGCTACGAATCACAGAGGTTCCCCATGAATAGGACTTGGCGTCGGGCGGCATGGGCATTCCTGGCAATCACGATGTGGCTCTCTGCCCACCCGGTCGAGGCGACGGATTATTTCATCACGATTGGCGGCGGCTACAGCCCGGCGGGGAACCAGGCATCGCTGGAGGCGAACGTGCTGTTCTATCAGCGGATCCTCCGCGAGAAGCATCCGGGACCGCGAACGCATGACATCTTCTTTGCGGATGGCATGGACCCGGCAAAGGATTTGCAAGTGGAAGCCGAGGCGGAATCCGGCCAGCCCGTGCGACCGGCGACCGAGTGGGTCACGGCACTGCATCGGCGCGGTGGACCGCCGGGTCGCTGGATTCGAAATCGCAACCACGAAGTCCCCGACATCGCCGGGGCTCTCGATCCCGATCAGGTGCGGAAGGCGATCGAGCGGATCTCTCAGGCAGCGAAGGACGGCGATCGATTGATCGTCTACGTGACAGCGCATGGGGACGAAGCAGAGGAAGACGACGACCCGTTCAACACCTCGATCAGCTGTTGGAACGACCAGGAAATTCGGATGAGCGAGCTGAACACATGGCTCGATCAGCTGCCGGAGCGGTTGCCGGTGGTGATGGTGATGGCCCAGTGCTATTGCGGGGGATTTTCGCATACGATGTTCGAGGGAGCCGACCCCGAGAAGGGGGTGGCCAAACGCCCGCGCGCCGGATTCTTTGCCCAGCAGCACGACCTGCCCGCAGCCGGTTGCCGCCCCGATATCGAGAATGACGAGGAGTACAGCAGCTACTTTTGGGGGGCGCTGATCGGCCAGTCGCGAACCGGCAAGCCAATGCCGGGTTGTGATGCTGATGGGAATGGCCGTGTGTCCTTCGAAGAGGCCCATGCCCAGGCCCTGATCGCGGCTCGCACGATCGATCTCTCACTGAAAACATCCGATGTGTTGTTGCGGAATGTGAGCCGGATTCCCAGCTACACCCTGGCCGCCGAAACTGCCCGGCGGTTCAACACGGATCGTTCTGAGGAGCAGCCCGAAGCCTCAGAAGAGTCGCCAGCGGAGGCAAACTTGCTGGGCATGAAAGGTTCGGTCGAGAAGCTGCTCCAAGGAACCTCTCCTGCCACACGAAGGGTGGTCGTGGAGTTGAGCAAGGAACTGGAATTGCCGGTCACCGGTGATGTGAGCCAGGTACTGGAAGCTCTCCAGAAACATCGCTCGACCAGCCCATTCGTACGAGGCGGTGGTTCGCCGGGGCGTCGCTCCAACTCCGGTCGACGAGAACTCCTGGCCGAAGTCGCTGAGAAGTGGCCTGATCTGGGTGATCCCGAGAAATGGGAGAAGTCCGACCTGCTGAAGGACGAGGACCAGTCGGCGCTCATGAAAGAGATCGAAGCCCTCCCCAGCTATACCAAGTACCAACAGCGCCGCGAGGCACGCGAGAAACATGCCACACAAGCCGACGAGCATGAGCTGCGCGGCGTGAAGTATCGCCGGCTGGTCGACACTCTGGAGTCGATTGTGCTGGCTAGGAACCTGCGCCAACTGGCCCCCGCCGATGTGGTGACTGGTTATGACCGTTTGGTGAAACTCGAACAAACCGAGCTGTCCCCCCGAGAGAAATGACTTGCGAAACACTTCCCGGAGATCCCAGAGTTAAAGAATCTTGGGATGGCTGAAGTGCCTGAGTCGACCAAGCAGGCTTCCAAAACAATTCACTTGAACGCAACACCACTCGTACTCCAGTTCGCGTTGGGGTTTGACAGCCGTGGGGAGCCGGGACATACTCGGATCATGAATCGTCTTGGCCCGATTTCCGGTTCGGCGGGTTCCCGGGTCTCCTGCATCATGCAGGGGATGTGCCGGGTGCTGTTGTGCTTGAGTCTGTGGAACGGACCAATACCGCTGATTCATGCTCATGAGGTGAGTGGCCCCGAGTTGTCCCGCGATGAATCTCTTGCCGTACATGTCCAGCTGTGTCACTCGCCCGATGACTGTGACGAGTGCCGGGGATGGCATCTTCACCTGATGCTCTGGGGCGAGATCCTGCCGGAGCATTCCAGTCCGGATGCCCCGCTGCCAGTCCCCCCGGCTCCTCCGGTCGAAACGGAGTACACACTCCTCTCCTGCTCAGTGGAGACGAGTGGGATTTCGGGGAACGATGCAGCAGGCGAGGAAGCGACTCTGGTCGCCTCCTGCGACGTTCTGACTCCACTGGCTTTGAATGGAATGAGGCTCGATCGGGCCTCAGTATTTCCCTATCGAATCCGAGTTACCGCCCAACGCGATGTGTCCCGGTTGCTGATGGTGTCTCGCTGTTGAGTGTTTGATTCCGATATTTCTCAAGGAGTCCGGGCACTGATGCGCAGGCCCGTTTTTACTGGCTGTTCCCGTTCTCGTCATTCCGTCGCCAGGGTCCACTGACGAAATCACTTCGAGGGGTATTTCATGAAGTCTCGTATCTGGTCTGTGCTGCTGTTTCTGTGCGTGGTCGCGGTGGGCATCGTCACCATTGGGTACTTCTGGACGCATCCCGGGGACGAGGAGGCTCAACTCCACACGAGTCCCGCCGAAGATGTCATTCCCTCGGGCACAGTTCGGCTTCCCGGCGAAAAGATCGCAGCTGCGGGGATACATTCAGTGCCGGTCGGCAATCGTTCGCTGAAGCGGGCGCGAACTGTTCCTGGGCGAATTCAATATGACGATACGCGGCACATCGCGGTGAAGGCCGCCACTGCGGGGGCGTTGATCGACGTAAAGGTCAAGCCGGGTGACCCCGTCTCTGCCGGGCAAGTGTTGGCAATCCTCAGCAGCCCCGAGGTCGGGACCGCACGCTCCGAGGTGATCCAGCGCGGAGGTGAGCTCAAGCTGTTGCAGGCCGAACTGGAATGGAACCAGCAGTCGAGCGACGGCATGAAGACCCTGGTCGATGCCATCAAGAAGAAGCAGTCGATCGAGGCGATCCAAATCAGCCTTCAGGAGAGGGCGATCGGCAAGAGCCGGGACACGATGATCACCGCCTACTCCCGATTTCTGCTGGCCGATTCGTTGTCGAAGGGGCTCGCGACCGCCGGGACCAGCGGTGCAGTCTCGGGGCGGCTCATCGCCGAGCGTCAGAACGAGCGAGAGTCCGCCGAGGCTTCGCTGCAAGCGGTGCAGGAGCAGGCTCTGTTTGACTCGAAGCAGGAACTCAAGCGATCGGGCAACGCGGTCGAATTGGCACAGAACAAGCTCAAGATCAGCCAGCAGCATCTCACCACATTGCTGGGTTACGATGAAGCTGTCGTTACGGACAAGCCGAACCCAGTGGTCGAGAATCTGTCACTGGTCGAGGTCCGCGCCCCGTTCGCCGGGACCATCGAGAAACGCCTCTTCGCCAACTCCGAACGAGTGCAACTCGGCGACACGCTCTTCATTCTGGCCGACACGACGCGCTTGTGGGTGGCAGCTGACTTACGTGAAGGCGAGTGGGCGGCGATGGGGATGCAAGCGAACGACGCCGTGGTCGTCACGACGCCCGTCATCTCGGGCCGCGAGTTCGACGCCTCGGTCTATTACATCGGGCGCGAGGTCGCCCCCGAGACGAACTCGGTCCCGCTGGTGGCCACGATCAATAACTCGGATGGGCACCTGCGTCCGGGGCTGTTCGTCCGGGTTCAGCTGCCGCTCGGGGAGTCGAGAGAGGTGCTGGCCGTGCCCGAGTCAGCGATCAGCGAGCATGAGTCGCAGTCGTTCGTGTTTGTCGAAGCGGGCGAGCGGACCTTCCGGCAGGTCTTCATCCAGCGCGGGACGCAAGAGGGGGAGTGGGTCGAGGTGACCTCCGGGTTGTCGGGCGGCGAAAACGTCGTTGATCGGGGGGTGTTCGTGTTGAAGTCAGAACTGTTGCTGGAGCGGGAGGAGTGAAGCGGGGGAGTGGGGAGTGGGGAGTAGGTGCATTCTCCTTCTGCTCAACCCTCAAAGATCTCCTTCGTGGAAGCATCAGAAATGTCGGTAGCGATCAATTCCTGCTCCCTCTCCCCCGCAATCGACTCGGCTTACAGAGTGGACACATTGTGGGGGAGAGGGCTGGGGTGAGGGGGTTACACGTGAGGCTCTGGCCCCTCACCCCGACCCTCTCCCCACAGTCACCCTCACCCCATGAGCCAAGTCGCCCGTGGGGAGAGGGGCAGAGGCCACTGGCTAACGACTTCACTGATGCACACACCTCAACCCTCTGTCGATCAACCATAAACCATAAACCATCAACCCTCCTCCTCTCGGTGCCGCATGCTCTCCTACCTGATCGATGCCTCTCTGGAAAACCGCTTCCTCGTCATCGTCGTCACGCTGCTGATGGCAGCTGCCGGGGTGCATGCGGCGATCAACCTGCCGATCGATGCGGTTCCAGACATGACGAATGTCCAGGTGACGATCATGACCGACGCCGGGGCCTTGTCTCCCGTTGAGGTCGAGCGGTACGTCACGAACCCGATCGAGATGACGATCGGCCGCGCTCCCCGTGTCGAGGAAGTCCGCAGCACCTCCAAGTTCGGCATCTCGGTCGTGACCCTCGTCTTTGAAGAGGGGACCGACATCTACTGGGCCAGGCAGGTCGTGTCGGAACGACTCACCGCAGCTGCCGCGAAGATCCCGCCGGGTTTCGGCATACCGGAGATGGGGCCGCTGACGACCGCGCTGGGAGAGATCCTGCAATTCGAAGTGCGCGGGGAAGGGTATACGCCGATGGAGTTGCGGACGATCCTGGAGTGGGATGTCGCTCCTAAGATGCGCGAGGTCAAGGGTGTCACCGAGATCAACACCCACGGCGGGCATTACAAGACCTATGAGATCCGCCCCTTCCCCGACCGCCTGACCAGCAACGGCATCACGTTCGAGGAACTCTTCACAGCGGTGTCGAGCAATAACACTTCGGCGGGCGGGGGTTACTTTGTGCATCATGACGAGCAGCGATTCATTCGCGGACAGGCTCTGCTGGAGAATATCGACGACATTCGCTCGATCGTGATTCGTCGGGATGCGGGAGGAACGCCGCTGCTGATCCGCGATGTCGCCGAGGTCGTGATTGCCCCGATGACACGGCAGGGGGCGGTGACCCGCGATGGTCGTGGTGAAGCAGTCACGGCGATGGTGATGATGCTGGTTGGGGAAAACTCGCGCCGGGTGGTCGAGCGAGCCAAGGAACGAATTGCCGAGATCGAGCCGACGCTGCCGCCGGGAGTGAAGCTGGAGATCATCTACGACCGTGCCGACCTGATCGCTCGCACGCTCAAGACGGTCGTCAAGAACCTGCTGGAAGGGGGCGTGCTGGTCATTGTCATCCTGCTGTTCATGCTCGGGTCGTTCCGCGCGGGACTGGTGGTCGCGCTGGCGATTCCGCTGTCGGTGCTGTTTGCGACCAACCTGATGCACACGTTCGGCATCACCGCCAGCTTGATGAGTCTGGGAGCGATCGACTTCGGGTTGATCGTCGATTCCTCAGTCATCATGGTCGAGAACTGCATACACAGACTGACGCACAACACCGAAGGACGCCCCCGGATCGCGGTGATCCGCGATGCGTGCATCGAGGTCCGCAAGCCGACGATGTTTGGCGAACTGATTATCTCGATCGTTTACCTGCCGATTCTCATGCTGCAGGGGACCGAGGGGAAGCTGTTCCGCCCGATGGCTCTGACCGTGCTGTTTGCCTTGTTCGGATCGCTGATTCTCTCGATGACGTTGATGCCGGTGCTGGCCACATTGGCGTTGCCGAAGAAGATTTCTGACAAGGACATTCTGCTGGTGCGGATCATCAAGTGGTTCTATCGCCCGGTGGTGATGCGGGCAGTCGCCTATCCGGTACTGACGGCGACGATCGCCTTGTTTGTCTTTGCCGTCAGCCTGCCGGTCGGAAGGAATCTGGGCGGGGAGTTCATGCCCAAGCTCTCCGAGGGCGACATCCTGATTGAGGCGAATCGGCTGCCGAGTGCCTCTCTGGAAGGGGCGATTGGCATGTCGGACTCCATTGAGAAACAGCTGCTGAAGTTTCCCGAAGTGAAGACCGTGTTCTGCAAGACCGGACGGCCCGAGATCGCCAATGACGTGATGGGCGTACAGCAGACGGACGTGTGGGTCATCCTGAAAGACCCGACGACCTGGCCGCAGCCGAAGACCCGGGATGACCTCGCGCAAGAGATGTCGGAGGTCCTGTACGGCAATGTGCCGGGCACGGTCTTCGCCTTTACACAGCCGATTGAGATGCGGGTGGATGAACTCGTCGCGGGCGTGAAGGCCGATGTCGCTGTGCTGCTCTATGGAGAGGACATGGCCGTCCTCGGGGCGAAGGCGAAGGAGATCGAGCGCGTCCTCAAGGAGATCCCCGGTTCCGTCGATGTGAAGGCCGACTACCAGGCGAACCTCAGCACGCTGACGATCGTCCCCCGGCGTGATGCCCTCGCTCGCTATGGGATCGAAGCCCAGAAAGTGATGGATGTCGTCTCCGCGATCGGCGGCCATGAGGTCGGTCTCATCTTCGAGGGCCGCGCCCGCTTCCCGATCACCGTCAAGATTCCCGAAGACTGGCGAGGCAAGATCGAGATGCTCGAACAACTGCCGGTCGCCGCTTCGGGAGGCCAGCCCGTCCCGCTGGGGGAACTGGCCGACATCCGCATTGAAGAGACGCCTCCGGGTGTCGAGCACGAATCGAATCATCGTCGCACCTACATCGCCGCCAACGTTCGAGGACGTGACGTGGCCTCCTTCGTCGCAGCGGCCCAACTGGCTGTCGAAAAGGAAATCAAACTGCCGACCGGCTACGAAGTTCGCTGGGGCGGGGACTTTGAGAACCTGCAATCGGCGAAGCAGCGACTGATGTTGATTACCCCCATCGTGCTGATCCTGATTTTCCTGCTGCTGCACACCAGCCTGCACTCGGTGCGACTGGCGTTGTTGATCTTCATGGCAGTGCCGATGGCCGCTTCGGGCGGAGTCTACGCCCTCGCCCTCCGAGACATGCCATTCAGCATCTCAGCGGGTGTCGGGTTCATCGCCCTGTTCGGAGTGGCGGTGCTGAACGGATTGGTCTGGGTCAGTGCCGCCGAGCAACTCCGCGCGACGGGACTGCCGATCGATCAAGTCACGCGCGAGACCGCGATGGGCCGTCTGCGGCCCGTGCTGATGACCGCGCTCGTGGCGAGTCTGGGGTTCCTGCCGATGGCATTCTCGCACGGCGACGGGGCCGAGATGCAGAAGCCACTGGCCACCGTGGTCATCGGCGGGCTGATCACCTCGACGCTGCTGACCTCGCTCGTCATCCCCGCGATCTATCCCTGGTTCGCCAGAAACCTCGCGGTACAGACGATTGGTGAACATCACTGAATTCAGTCCGCGGTCCGCAGCGGAGACCGAAGTGATCAGGGTTTTCGTCGCAGCACGTTGGTTTTGCGAAACCCGCTTCCTCGTTGCGAGGTAGACGCTGGTATACTGAAAAGGGCGACTCCGTATCACTCTAAGCAACGCGAACGGGGTGTCAGGCGGGTGTTTGTGCCCGGTGATGAGCTTCTGTCTCCAATGGAATCGCGAGGACGCCCGATGTCTGTATTTACTCGAGTCATGTTCGCTCTATTCGTAGTGGCGGGGATCTGGACTGCGGCTCGGAGTGAGGCCGGGGAAGATGTCTCGCCGAAGTTGGCGGAGTACCTGAAACAAGGACGGCTCACGGATGCGGAAAAGTATCTTCAGGGGCAGGTGGCCACCGACCCGCAACATGACCAGGCACGGTTCGCGCTCGGCGTCGTCAAAGTCCTGTCCGCGATAGAACATCTCGGGCAGGAGCAGTACCAGTACGGAGCGATGAACGGGCAGGTCGCGAACCTGCCCGTGTTCCGACTGCCGCTACCGGTCAACCCGAACCCGGAAGAGGTGACCTATACCCAGGTCCGGCAGGTCTTCTTGCACCTCCAGACGCGGATACTCGCAGCGGAAGCGGAACTGGCCCAGGTCGACTTGAAGCGAGAAGTCAAACTCTCCATCGACCTCATGTCGATCCGGCTCGACCTCAATGGCGATGGCAAAACCGATGACACGGAGAGCTTCGCGGCCCTCTTCGGAGTCGCCAACCGAGGTCGCCCGGCCACCCCAGCTGCGGATTTGAAGGTCACGTTCGACAATGGGGATGTGCCGTGGCTGCGGGGGTATTGCCATTTCTTGTGTGCGGTGTGCAATGTGGTGCTGGCGTATGACCACCAGCGGATGTTCGATGTGTCGGGCCATTTGGTCTACCCGAAGGCCGTGCGTCCGCAGGGGGGCCTCGAGCCACTCGACGTTGGCCGGAATAAGAATGGGGACTTCACACGGGAAATTATGGATGCTGTGGCGGCGATTCACCTGGCGGACTTTCCGTTGAAGGAGCCGAAGCGGATGTCCTCCGCGCGGGGGCATCTGCTGGAGATGATCCGCACTTCGCGCGAGTCGTGGGTGCTGATCGAGGCCGAGACCGACAATGACCAGGAGTGGCTCCCGAACCCGAAACAAACCGGTGTCTTGCGGGTGCCGGTCACGCGCGAGTTCATCGATGGTTGGCACGGAGTACTGGCCGAGATGGAAGACCTGCTGGAGGGGCGCAAGCTGGTCCCGTTCTGGCGCGATCACTCGGGCATCTTCATCCTCAACGGATTCGGAGATAACATTCCCGCGACCGGGCGGGGGGTGAACCTGAAACGGTTCTTCGAGGAGCCACCCCGCTTCGACCTGGTCCTGCTCCTGCAAGGCACAGCTGCACTCCCCTACGTCGAGAAGGGCCCACTCTCGCGCCCGGAGACCTGGAACAACCTGACCCGCGTCTTCCAGGGGCAGTTCTTCGGGTTCGCGATCTGGTTTAACTGAGGCGAAGCGAGTGCATGCC
>JAYSUV010000311.1:0-41977 GCA_043718945.1 Planctomycetota bacterium | reverse complement strand
GAATTCGCCTCGCGTCAAGTGTTTGAAGTGTGGAGCGAAGACGTGGCATCATCCGACCTTCGTCAATGGGCAGCGGTGGATCACGTAGACCTTCGAGGTGTTCCTCGAACGACAGCTGTCGCGATTAACGACTCCGGATGTAGCCGAGGGGTATAGTCTTTCGTAATATACGGTGTGTAACAATAGTCTCGCGTGATGGCCTCGGTTGCCGCTTTGGGCGACCAGGGCGGCGCAGCCGAAAGAGGTTCTGATACCGAGAGGTTGATCACGGCGAACTTCTTGTGCCAAGGCACACAGGTAGGCTCCAAAGCGAGCCAACCTGTGCCACCCCGCGATCTCGATCGGTATCGATCGAAAAAGGCTGCGGTGCCTGGGGATTCAAAAGGCTCTTCCATGTTCTTGGCAATCCACATGCACCAGAGACCTTGCGCGTTCTGCGCAAACACACACGCGACAAATACGCTTGCACACGTCGCTTGAAAGTGATCCATCGCTAGGACCCCCACTCATTTTGGCATCCGGCTGCCAAGTTTCGATTCGCAACAAAGAACAGGGAGGGTGGAATAGACACTGCGCGATAAAGCCGACAGCCTGCCCTCGAATGGTGAGGTACTCAGCATGCGGCCCGTGGCTCGTCCGAGGATTCGTACACAGATTTTGCAGATCACCACAGATCCAGAGGGAAGGCGGGCGACGGATCGCGTGAGGTCGCCGCCGCAGCCGGTTTCTAATCAGTGAAAAACTGTGCGATCTGTGGACCCCCATGGTTCTGCGACAGAGGATTAACACGGTGTGCTGCTGAGAGAAACCTGAACACTTCGGAATGGCTGTCGCGTTCGGCGAGGAGTGTCGCGAAAAGTGGCCATTCCCGAAACGGTCCTCACCACGAAAACACGGGCGAGTTGGTCCCCCTCGACCAATTCGCCCGTGATGTTTCGAACCTCGAACTGAGTCGCAGTGAGCGACTATTTGGTTCCTTGAGCGGTGGTCAGGCTTTCGACCTGGCCAGTGGCCTTGAAGGTCAGAGGCAGGGGCCGACCGGCGATGGTCAACACGAAGGTCTCATGGAACTCTCCCATGACATCGGGAGGGGTGACCACAATCGACAACATATGGATCGTCTTCTCCTCCGAGGGAATCACGATTTTGATGCATTCGGAGTGGTCCATGCACTCGACTCGTTCGATCCGCACGGGCTTCTTCGATTTCACGATGACGGTGAATCGGGCTTCCTTGCCGGGCTTCATGTGTCCCAGCGTCAGGACTTCGGGGGTGACCTGGATATCGGATTCGACCTTTCCTTCGACACGCAAGGCGACGTTAGCGTTCGAGCTGTCGTTGGTGACCAGAACGAGGCTCTCTTGAATGTTGCCAATTCTGGCTTCAGGAGCGACCTTCACCAGGATCTCGTACTCGACACGACCGTTCCCGCGGCTCAGCTCCTTGAGTTCGGTGGTCAGGCCCGAATTACGGGAGCGGACTTCCCGGATCTGCCACTGGTCATTTCCCGTTCGAGTGACCTTGACCTTTTGCTCGCCGCCCACTCCTGCGGACAGGGATCCCAGGTTCGCGAATCCAGGCTGCATCCAGACATCAGTGCGAATGAACGCCTCGCAGGGAATGGTGGCATTGACGAATTTGGAACCACTGTACTTGAACTGCACGGTCAGGGTGACATGCCGTTGTCCCTGGAACCGGGAGGTGTCGAGCACCAGCTTGATCTTCCCTTTCTCATGGGGCTTCAGAACCTTAGTCTCGGTCGAAGCAGAGATGCACTTGCACGATGTGGAGATGCTGACAACTTCCATATCCGGCTCGAACACGTTGGTGAATTCCAGATAGCCCTGGCAGTCACTGTGTTGAGCGACGGGGCCGAAGTCGAACCTCGGCTCGGCGAACATTTTGTTCACCCAATTCTTATGTTGCTCCTGAGACGATGCCGTCCCAGCGAACAGAGACAAGGCCAGCAGCCCGATGGAAAACGTTAAACAGATGCGATTCAACACGATGGGGACCTCTTCAGGGACAATGGTCTGACCGCACCTCATCACTGTGCGTCTGCCGTTCCTGGCACTCGCTTCCGAGCGAGTCAACATCCCCTAGGCCCGACCTATGGGATCCCAACGATCCTGTCCTCAAGTCGCCAAACTTCCCGCAAGTGACTCACGTATGAATCCTCTCGCCAGCAAGTCATTGACTTGGCACGATTGCATGATACGGCCTGTCCACCGAAATCAAGAGGGCATTTTTAGATTTCTTCGAGGCAAATGACAGACCCGAAATCTCTCCACTACGGAACTGGCTGAGCAGGGGTGACCGAATCCAAGGGAACGCTGTCCCTCGTATCGGTGGCTGGCCCGGCGCCAGCTGGCGTCGTGGTGGCTTCAATCGTCCCGATCGCCTGGAACGCCAATGTCGCTTGGCGTCCGGCAATCGTGACGGTAAATGCTTCTTTCAACTCGCCCGGTTCATCCGGAGGAGTAATGGTCAAACTCACCACATGCACGGTCTGATTCACGGAGGGCAGAGCCACTCCATAGCAATCACGATTGGAGTCGCATTCCACCTTTTCAATCCGGAACGGCTTGCGCCCTTTCACAATGACCTTCACGATTTTGGGAACGCCTGGCTTCAGCTGGCCAAACTGAACCACATTGGGAGTCACCTGCATGTCAGCTTCGACCGCCCCGTCCACTAACACCGGAATCGTGGGATTGTTGAGGTCATCGGTCTCCAACACAATTTGATCGAGCAGCGGCCCCAGTGGAGCGGTTCCCACCAGCTTAACCAGCAACTCGTACTCCACGTTGATACCGGTTCGAGAGACTTCGTGGGCGACAGCCGTCAGATGGGTGTTCTTGCTGCGGACGTTACGAATGGTCCAGTTACTGCGTCCAGCGTAACGAATTCGGACACGACGCTCAGCCACCTCACCCGGAGAGACATGTCCGAACTGCACCGACCCTGGCTCGATGACGACATCCCCGCGGATGTACGCTTCCACGGGGATTCGAATGGCCTTGAAATTCACTCCATCAAACGTAGCACTGAGCGAAACCGTGACCCCCGTTTTCTTTCCAGAGAAATGCAACGTGTCCAAATTCAATGCCAGCTGAGCTGTCTCTTTGGACTTCAGTTCGTACTTGTCCAAGACCGGCGAAGTGCAGGCGCAACTCGAAACCGGGCCGGACAGCGTCACCGTTTCCTTCCAGGGATTCGTGATCTCGATCACATGCTTGACCTCCGCCCCTTTGGCCACGGAGCCGAAATCGTATTTCAATTCAGAAAACATCTGCTCAGCCCAGTTGTCCCCAGGCCGAATGGCTACCGGCTTTTCAACACGAGTACCTGGGGCGAGATACGCTCTCACCGGCACCACCACGGTTTTCGAATTCACTCCGTCAAAGGTCATTATCAGAGTAACGAAGGCATCGATCGGCTGACCGTCCGCAGCTGGTTCCAAGACCAATCGCAGCGGCACCACATCCTTCGATGTGACCGTCGTCTTGTCGATGCTCGCTTTAATCAGAGGCGAGGAAGCAACCAACTCCGAGATCGTCACCGTCTCTTTATAGTGATTGGTGATCTTGATCGAGTAGGTGGCACCCGTCCCCGCTGCGGGCGATCCGAAGTCATACTCCAACTCGGACAGCATCTTGTCTGCCCAACTCAACTTCACCTCCGCGGCGAATACCGCCGACGGTATCGGGGTCAAAACCCACAACAACATCCCCAGCCAGAGCCACATCCCATGCGACAGCTGACCGATTAGGGGGAAATGATGACAAGGCAACACAGGGGCAATCCTTCGAACTGGCCACACGACCCAGCCACACAAACCCACCATCCTGATGGAACACGGATTGTAAAGGCAAGGAAAATTCCGCGCCTAGACCGATTCCGTGCAAGTTCCTCACCGAAAACGATTTGAGAACCGCTGGCAAGTTGCCCATACATTGCCCGCGCCCGGTCCGTCCGTCAATCCGCGATCACTCTTCTTCACCATTTTTCCTGATCCAGAGGACAGCTCCCGTGAAACATACCTCTCGCGTAAAATCTCCAACTCCGGCAAACTCTGCGGGAAAACCGAGTCGCAACGGACCGAATCAGAGCTGGGTACAACGCCGCTCAAGACGAACTTCGGCTGTCAAATGCGTACCCAACTGCAACCGAGAGTGATTGCCAAATTCACCCCTCCTCACACATCATCTTCCCCGAAAACTCCAATTCGCAGAATTCCTAGCGAACCGACTTGGCGAGAAACACTCCCATCTATTACGATACCGCTTCACGGGGCGTAGCTCAGCTTGGCTAGAGCGCCTGGTTTGGGACCAGGAAGTCGCAGGTTCAAATCCTGTCGCCCCGACTTGACGAGACAAGAAGCCCTTCGGCGATTACGTCGAAGGGCTTTCTTATTGTGGGGACTAGAGTTACGTCATCGAGTCGGCAGTTCAAAAAGACGATTTCGAGGATACGGGCTTTTGTTGCGTAATCAGCCGTAAGCCATTTCTGGGCAAGGGCTTGAGAAAGTTCAAAAACTTTCACAGCTAAGTCGCACATTTCGTCGTGGGAGCGGTCGATCACGTCCAGTTGGAGTTTGAGTCCGGCGATGCGGTCGCGGAGTTCGGTTTGCTTTCCAGCAAAAACGTCGGCGTCGATCTCCTGGTTGATCCGCATGTCGACGACGCGGTTTTGTTGTTGGACGGCGAGCGTCATTTGCCGCTGGGTCTCGGCTCGCTGGGCGAGTGAGTCGGCCTGGGAGTCCTTGGTTTGGGATTGCAGGACGGCTCGGACCCAATCGCGGACTTCTTCGTTCTCGATGCGCATCTTGGAAAAGATGGCCAGGACTTGCCGATCGATATCGGCTTCGGTCACGCGGGTACGAGGATGGCCTTTGACGTTGTAGTAGGTGCAGCGATAGTAGAAGTAGTGGCGGTCGCCGCTTTTCGTTTTCTTCGTCTTTTTCTCGCCGGTGATGGGATGGCCGCAGTGTCCGCAGGTGATGCGTTCTCCAGCATAAGTCATTTCGTGGGACTGATAGATGTGACCACCGAGCAAGGCTTGCACCCGGTCCCATGTGGCTCGGTCGGTGAGTGGTTCGTGCTTGCCGGGATACCACTGGCCTCGGAACTCCAGTTCACCGATGTAGGCCCGGTCGCGAAGAATCGCATGGAGAGAGCTGCGGGGAAACTTGGGGAATGATTCACGGAACCGACGGCCTTCGGCGTCGAGTTTTGCGGACAAGCTGTCGAGCGTGAGGTTGTGGTACGCGAAGAGTTCGAAGATCCGCTGGATATGCGGACCGGCCTCGGGATCGACCTCGACGATGCCACGTCCGTTCTTGCGAATGTTGCGATAGCCATAGGGAGCCTTGCCGACGAACCAGCCTTCCTGGATGCGGCGTTGCAGACCTTCCTTCACATCGACGGACTGCTGCTCCGTGTAGAAACTGGCCATGTTGGCCAGCGTGCGACGCATCATGCGACCAGCGGGATTGCTGTCGGTCGGTTGTGAGACCGAGATGAAAGGGACACCATACTCGGACTCCAGCCGTTCCAACTCGACGTAATCGAACAGATTTCGAGCGGCCCGGTCGACCTTGTAGAACAACAGTCCGTCGAGGCCGGGAGCGTTCTTCTTGGTGAACGCGACCAGTTCGCGAAAGGATGTCCGCTCGTCGCCCTTGCTGGCGGTCTCGGCGATCTTGTAGAGCTTGACGATCTTGCCGCCTTGGGCTTCCGCGTATCGCTGAAGGGCGTCCTCTTGGACTTCCAGCGAGAAGCCTTCTCGCTCCTGCTCACGGCTGCTGACTCGGGCCAGGGCTACGAACTGTTTCATGATCGCCTCCGCTCAAGATGTCCACCATTCGGCTGACACCGGTGATGATCACCAAGGCGTCCTCCGGGATCAACTGATCGGAGTAAAAAGGTTGCCAGACGCGGATGGTGAGCGCGATGAGTTCCGGAGTGACCCAACGGGGCGCACCGGCGGGGACTTGCGTCGGAGTCGGCGTGCGCTCCGTGGATCGCGGATCAGAATGCGAGGGAACTTTTGTCACTCGCCACGCTCCTGCGATTGCTCGTAGATCCAGAGGTGGGCGGCGTCGAGTGCGAGCCTCAAGACCGGGATGTCGTCTCGTCCGAACCGGGTGGACTCTTTCCAGACATCGCCATTTCGAAAGAGCCGTAAGGCTGCAACGGTGTGCCGCACGCGATTCCGAGTGTGCTTGCGCCAGACCCGGACCACAATCAGACCTCGGCGGATTTCATGAGTCGGTGGACGTTTCATGGTCTCACTCCTGCGTCGTGGATGGGTGATCCAACTCGGTCGTGAGCCGGTCGAGATGAGCTGTGAGATCGGAGAGTCGTTCGCGCTCGACAGGCGGCAAACATCCGTCGTCCACGAGAACCGAAGCCAAAACCTGTACCAGTTTGGTGAGTGATTCGAGATCGGCAGGTTCGAAGTGTGAGCAAGCCCCTTCGATTCCCCGTGGTCCGGCCACGATGCTGAAGCGATAGACCCAATCGTCCGAACCTGCTTTCAATTTCCACAGCAGTGCCGTCATCCGCCCGGCACCCACAAAGAGGTAGGGCCTTGTGGACTGATGCAATTCCTGATTCATCGCGTGCCTCCGTTCAGTGACGCATGTGTCGCTGAGGTCAAGAAAGTGGCTGGCTGGAGAACCAGCCAGCCGAAAACCAACATCGATAACCTGTGTAAAACCCAATCCTCGGCCTCAGTACTCTTCGGGAAACAGCACCGAGGTCGCCGAGCGATCGCCTTCTGTGATGATCCAGAATTTGGCCCCGGCGACAGTGCTGTAACTGGAGACCAAGCGACTTCCGCCTGTCACGGCTTGGTCGTTCGATTTCCAGTCTTGCTCATTGACATGACCCCAATCGCCAACAGAGTGGCGATACAGAGCGTGGATTACCTCCCGGACTGGGAGGCACTCCGTCACTCGACGGGTCACGTACAGTTTTCCCAACGAGAACGTCGGTTGTGATTTGACAGTCGTCATGGTGTGAGCCTCCTCACCGAGTCGACCGACGGGCTGGCTGTCCCGCCGATGGTTGATCCAACGACTCGTCCTCCTGGGCATCACAGGGAGCGGCTTGCTCCCAGATCCAGGCGTACGCCAAGTCGACTGCTTTCGCGACAATCGGCAGATCGTCACGACGAAAACTCGCCGTGTCCTTCATCTGCTCCTTGTCTCGATAGCTTCGCGTCACCGTCACGGTGAGCCAGCTTTCACCAGTCCGTTCCGACTGGTTCTGCCAGATCGCTGCCCGGATGGTGCCTAAGCGAATCTGATGAATGGGTTTTGTGTTTGCCATTGTGGCCTCCTGTTGTTTGCGGTCGATGCGCAGGATTCCCTGTCCACATCGATCGCGGTTGTTTCTGACGACACCGCGAATCGGCATCGCCTCTTCGATTCCCGCCGGAGCGGAAACGAAAACCTGTTGAACCTGCTTGTCGAACTGCACCTCCCTCCACAAACAAAAAGGGATCGTCGGTTTCGTCATCGGACCGCGCCTCAGCGACCGCTGCGGCGATTTGGTCCCATGCGCTGGGGAGTGAGATCATCACACTCACTGCGATGACCAACACGACTCCCACCAGTAGGAGCTGAACGACAAAGATCAGACCTACGATGGGAAACAGCAGCACGGCGATGACTGACGGAAAATCACCGAGTTGCTGTGTGCGGACGAACCGAAAGTATCGAAATACCCACATGTTCCATGCCTCCTGTTTCGCTGGCTCCGGCCCCATGCCGAAGTCAGTTGCCTCATCCCCAGCCAGCACTGGGAATCAAGCAAAGAGGAATGCCGCTTGCCCGTTGTTTACAGCCGCTCTCGGGCCGAGAGCCGTTTCAAACCCACGACTTCGGGGAATGATCACATGTGCCGAAAGGTGCTTGTCGAGTGTTCTCCAGAAAGAGGGGCGAGTAGATCCAACAGCACGGGAGCATGCTGGGCGTGTAGCCGGACGCCAGAGTGAGAGAACGATTCCATCGCCCGTTGCAGGATGCGAGACTTCGCCGCTGTCGCGACGAGAATCGTGATTTCAAACTGGTGAGCGGCGATGAGCGACCGGAAGCCACAGAGTTCGTGATGCCGACGGATGAATCGCTGGATGCGATCCAGAAGATGCCGAATCGGCTCGGGTTCGATGTCCACTCGCACATGCCCCAGTGTCGGTCGGTCTCCAAAGAGATCGACGTAGTACCTCTGTGGCAGTCCATGCTGAAAGACAGTCGGAAAGTACCGGCGGAAGTCGGCCTGCATCAGGAGTTGCCGGGAGCCAGCTGTGGTGTGGAACGCGGTATGAATCGTCAATGAGCGAATGATGGATGCAGCGGAGGGGGCCTTCCGTCGTGGAATCAGGGCGTACTCAAGTCCGGATGCATGACTGTGAAGCCGAATCTGACGACGCTTGATCAGACGCTCTCCGACGGTGTGGAAGTCTTCCTCCGGAAACTGCGTCGACAGCAAATCCCAGCGAGCGAATCGATAGCGCTGGATCTCTCGCTGGATGTCTCGCGTTAATCGTTTGTGGCTCATCGTTCACCAGAGTTCGTAGGGCAGTCGGGCTTGCAC
Source organism: Planctomycetota bacterium (assembly GCA_043718945.1). Lineage (GTDB taxonomy): Bacteria > Planctomycetota > Planctomycetia > Planctomycetales > Planctomycetaceae > TH-plancto1. The sequence continues at coordinate 33,374 of JAYSUV010000311.1, read as the reverse complement.
GCAGTAACGATGAAACGACTCCACTTGGGATTGCGAGTAAGCCCCTGCTGACTCAACCACGCGCCGGGGGATGAACTCGTCGTCCAACAAAAAGGCGTCGGGGTTCTTAACACCCCGTTCGGCGATCGGCAGTGCATCCTCACCGACCCAGCAGCTCGCCAGTTCCGGAAGCTCACGGCGATACAAGGTAAACACTTCACCGAGTAGCAAATCGTGACACTGTTCAAAGCGCCTCGACGGTCTCCCGGCTCGGGAGCCGAACAGGTCGGCTGCCCTAGTGTTGGCCTGATAGACGGTGTGGTTCTCGCTGGCCTGGTGCCAACGATTTCGAATTGTGAATGACAAGCGAAAGGCATCCGGGCGGGTTTCGCCGGGCCTCCAAACAAACACTGGTCCGTCTTGAACGGGTGGTGGCACTACGTCCCACTGACTCGTACGAATCAATTGCGAGTGACAGAGTCGGTGCAGGCTGCGGGCAATCTCGGTCCGTGAATGATCAACGCTCCAGATACGCTCAATCTGATCGTGCGACAGGACGTGGACTTGGCACGTCAGCGCATAAGTGATGTCGTGGTCGAGCGGTGTCCAGTGGCTCTCAGTCATGACTCATTTCCTCCCTGTGCTTTTACGATCGGACAGAAACTTGTCGAACAGGTCGGGCTGGGTGACCGGATTCGTCGGTCCGATCGTTTCTTCCGTGACTTGTGGAGCGGAGCCTTTGCGGCGACGTTGAGGCGATTTTGGATTTGATTGTGGGGACCATGTGGCAGGGACGAAAGTCCCTGGGTCGCCCGCTGGCCAAGGCTGGTGTTTGCGTTTGAGAAACTCGGACTCCGAAATGTGGAAGTCCGATTCCACGACGATGGGCATCCCCCCGAATTGGCTGTACCCTGCTCCGCGATTCACCAGCACGATGCTCTGGTTCGGATCATCGCTGGCCAATTTGACATCATTCAGTGTGAGTCTCGGGGCCACGTACTCGGACTGCGTGTGCCCCACGGTGGTGCGGGTCTCCCCTGCGTCTCGGGTGGTCGACACGGTGGTCGAGTTCAGAATGTCGATCGTTTCACCGCTGGCTTTGGAGAGCCGGTGCTGCTCTTCGGGGCAAGAGATGGCGTACCACTGGCGATAGCGACAGTTCGATTCGAGAACGGTATCGAGGTGACTCTGCCGGAGATCCGTCATCGACTGATTGGCCAAAATCACGCCGACATTCATACTGCGTGCGATTTGGAGGATCGTGTCGACGTTGTGAGCAGCCACTCGCTGAAATTCGTCAATCAGCAAATAGACCGGGCGATTCCGTTTCATTAGCGTGGCGGAAGTCAGGAGTGTGAACATCGCCAGTCGGGCAATCTCAGGCGACGACCCCGGCCCCAGTGTCGAAGAGAGATGGAAGTAGTGAATCTCTTGGCGTTCAAACAGAGTCGCCGGGTCGATGGCCTGGCTGTGAACTTCGGAGTTGGGTGTGGAATGAGCCGTGACATTGAGCGGCTTAAATGAAGCCAGCCTCTCGGCGGTCATCCACACATGATTCCCAGCCTGACTGGAGACATCATCCAGTCCATGGGACTTCGCATGCTGCATCACATAGGTCAGTCGATTCGAGAGTTCTGCAAATGAGTCAATCTCTGGAAAGTGCCGCAGCGTGGCATACAGCACGGCGGCATTTGCCGAACTGAAGTACCCTTTCCCATAGTCCGTGCCGTAGACCAACCCCAGCGCTCCGCAGAGCACATCGGTCCGCTGAAAGAGATTCAATTTCTTCCAACAGGGCAACTCAAAAATGTTGAACGCGTACGTCGCCTGATCTTCGCGAATCGAGAAATAGCGAAGGGGAATCGGTGCCGTACGGCCTGTCCGCGTGGCGGCAATTTGCAGGGCTGCCAGGATTTCCTGGGAATCCCCTTTCAGGTCGATCACGACGAGACTGCTTTCGCCATCCGCCACCAACTGCTCGGCCAAGGGGATCAAGCCACGGGCTGTCTTGCCGGAACCGCTGTCGCCCAAGATGTGGGCGTGTTCCTGAAAGACGGTACGCGGGACCAGCAGCGGCGAACCATCACACGCCAAGCGTCCCAGATAGAGGCTTTGTCGTTCGATGGGATTCGGGGAAGATCGAACCGACTGGGTGATCTCCTGCCAGTTTGTGACGGAACGGGACTTCTGTGGTTGACCAGAGAAGGCAATCAGTGCGGGGAAAGCCACGAGCCCGATGAGCAGCAGGGACACGATGACTGGAACGGCAATCCAGCCTGCCCAGAGCAACAGCGTGATCCCCAATCCCAGCCACGACGGTTGTTGCGGAATCTCGGACGCAGCGAGGTACCTGATGAACACGGGTGGAACAGAAGTCATTCGTGCCATCAGGAGCGACACCTGCATGACGAGCATGACCACGATTCCGAGCCGCATCGAGCAAGTTCCCGCCGGGCTGTGCAGGACTCCCGCAGCGGGGTGGTCATGGCGGTTGTAATTGCACCAGGAGTGCCAAGCATGCCAGAAGTTGTCGAATGCGAGGGCCGGGTTCCCGCCCGTCATCGCGATACTCGCGATAAGCCCGATCACCAAACAGACGCCGCAGAGAATGAGGGTGTTGGGCATGCACAGAAACAGTCCCACGGGCACGATCAGCAGCACGGAAAACACTGTCCCGACATCCCATTCGTCACGGATGGCCTGGGCCGCCTCGCGTGTGTAAGGAAACGTCGTACTCACCGACACAAAATGCCTCGCGAACTCTCGCCCCACATAGGCCGCTGTCGCGAGGGCTATGGCCACTCGTATTTCAAACGGGAACGCCAGCAGATGCAGGGCGTACGGGATGGCGAAGTGCGCCATGTGGGGGCGATATGACAGCCGGTCCTTCCACAACGACGACAGTCGGAAGACGACAATCCCCGCAATCCACAGATTGAATGGCATCCAGTCGAAGAGCCCCCACCCGAGCCAATCGACTGCCGCAGAGATTCCCGAGATCAAGTAGAGGTTCTGGAGCATGGTCACGGATGACTCACTGGTCGTCTCGCCAGTTTGATGGGCGAACTCCAGCTGCAACGGTTCGGCGGGCAGGTGCTGCGTTTGCACCGGATTGCCGGGAGATTGGTAGTAGGAAGGACGTGGCATGACGGAACCTTTCAACGGGAGTGGAGTTGCAGGAGTGTGAGACGCGGGATCATGGTCAGGTGCAGCCGCAGTCTCGGCGTCCAGGACAGAGCGTCTATCGATTGGCGAATCAATCGGGCCTTGCTGGCGGTCGCAGTCAGAATCACCAGCTGAAAGCGATCACTGTCGACCAATTGCTGGAACTCGGCGTACTCCAGGCGAGCCGAGCAGTCGGCTGCGGCCTTGCGGGCAATGTGGTAGGGAGCACCACCCAGATCGACGCGGATGAGTTCGAGTAACCCGTGGCCACTCTGGCAATAAGGGGAATGAGTCAGTTCGTCTGGCATCCAAGGTGCTGACTGGGATAAGTCGTCTTTGGTCAGACGTTGCCGCTCGCGTTCCCCCAGCGTGGCGTAGAGCAAAACGGCGTAATCGATCGGCAGTGCTTGTGGTCCCAATGGTTCGATTCGGCGGGCGGGATAGCCCAGTTCACGGACTGCCGTCGGTCCCAGCGTGAAGTAGTCTTCGGGGGGAATGAGGGGGTAGCGCCGGAGCCATCCTTGGCGGCAGAGTCGTGACGTGACCTTTGTCACTGCATTCAGTGATTGCCCGTCAAAGAGGACTCGCTGGTAGGCCGCGTTTGTGCCCAGTCGATAGCGAGCCGTCAGCTCGACAATCCGCTGGTCTCGGTTGCGTGTGAAGGTCGATTCCATGATTCACCAGATCTGATAGGGCAGGTCACGAGCGGCGGCGTCCGCGTGGAAGTCGGAGACTCGGCTGGCACCGTAGGCCCCACCGAACTCGACCAACATCTCCGGCTCACCGTGACTGTTGAGGAGTGCCGCGTCGGGTACTTTCTGACCGACCCGCGACTCCGCCAGTACATCTTCACCCATCCAATGGGCTGCCAACTCCGGCGAATGCAGATGGAACCGCAGCCACATTGCAGTCACTCCCAGATCGTGTGTGATCTGGGTCACCTTGGGCGGCGGTCGGTCGGGACCACCGAAATACGCGATCGTCTGTGGGGTGGGGAAATAGACCACGGTGGGCCGCAGTGCCCGGTACCTCCAGCGACTCTGAAGCTGGAAGGCGACCGCATCAAAGTGCGGCGGCGGCTGACCCGGCTGCCAACGCACGACCGGCTCGGTGAGATCGGGCAGTGGTCGGGCCGGAATGATCTGTCGTTCCAGTAGCCCATCTTGCGTCAGACAGCTCAAACGACGCCGGGCATTGGCCAGATGGCTCGACCAGAGTGTTTCGGCAATCTGCCGCTGACCGACCAGTCGCACGCGTAAGGCCAGTGCCTCCAGTAGCACCAGATCCCGCCGTCCAAGCCGCACGAAGGGTGTCATTCCACAGTCCCTTCCGCGTCCACGGTCTCTTCCGGGCGGCGTTTGCGAAGTGCGGGACGCCGACTGGCCGTCGTGTCGGGGATCATCAGCGGAATTCCACTGGCCGAGCCCTCAAACAGCGTGGGGTTGTCGGCACCCAGTTCTTTCAGAACTTTGTCCGAGAGGGGGAGGACATGGTCTAACGAGATCAGTTTGGCTTGCTCTCGAATCATCGTGGCGACTTCAGAGCGACCGGCGGCGTCATACCGCAGGGCCTGCTCCTCCAATTGGTTGTGATGCTCGGCGTGACCGAGGATCAACATCCGTTGCAGCGCTGAGGCGAAATAACTTCCGAGCGTGGGGACGATGCGTTCGACGAGTCGATCGACAAACCACTGAATGTTTTTCTGGAACATGATGTCGCTGGCTCCTGATGAGTGTGATGGACCACCGAAAACACGTCGGGCCGATGAAGTGGCATCTCTTGTGAATCGGACTGAGAGCATTGAATCCCAGAGACAATTCAAGGACCATGCAATCTGCTTCAGTCTCGGAGAATCTCGACACTTATCGCGAAGATCCTGGCCATGTCCGCAGCGAACGACCGACGCACCTATCGGATGAATCCGGAACGGATCACTCACCGCATGCGTCAGCGCGGCTGGACCGCAGAAGAACTGGCGAAACAGGCGGATGTCTCGGTCGGAACGATTTCCAACCTGCTCCATAAGCAGAAGGCTGTATTTCTCTCGACCGCGATTCAAATTCAAACAGCCCTCGGTGTCGCACGACTGGATGAATTGCTGTGGCAGTCCGATTCGACTTCACTCCCGAGGATCGACTCGACTCAGGAATGGAACGTCGCGAAAGTACTGACTCCGTGGATCACGGCGTCCAATCAATTGCAGTTTCACATCTGCCGATTAGAACACCAGCATTTGAAACGCCGAGCGCGGGGAAAGCGGTATGAGCTGCGCGCGATGTCCTCTGCGGATCAGGAGCGTTGCCGGAGTTTGTTTCTACGGCATGCGGAAGTGTGTGCCGCGATCGGATCGCATCCTCACATCATTCGGAATCTCACGACTTACCCTGCATCCGATGGACGAGCGTGGTGGGTCATCGACGAATGGGTCGAAGGCCAGACTCTGACAGAAGTCCTCGCAGCGGGACCGATCTCACGTGAACTCTCGTGGAGATGGCTGCTGCAAATTGCGGAAGCACTGGAAGCGTTGCACCTCGTCGGCATCATTCGCCGTGAACTGACGCCTCAGAGTATCCTGATTCGAGATGGGAAGGTGGTGCTGACCGAATTCGAACTCGCCAAATTACTCGATGGAAGTCCGTCCGTGGCGAGCGACGATTGGCCGGTCGATGATTATCGAGCACCTGAAGCGGAGTCGGACGATATCAACCGGCAAGCCGACATCTACTCTTGGGGCCGACTCGCTGCACATCTTTTGGTCGGCCAATTGCCCGAGCGAACTCGGGAGTTGCCAGAACTCCAAAAACTCCGGCTGCCCAAACTAATCACGGATTTACTGACTCGCTGCTTGGCCATCTCCAGACGCAGCCGTCCCACTGACTTTGCCCCTGTTCGAGAAGTCGTACGAAAGCTGGTCATTTCATGACCCCGACTCAGAACGCCGATGAGGACGAATCCCGCCCACCGTCACGGATGGTGGCGATCGCTGGCGATCCCTGGCTCAAGGTCCACGCCCTGGCGGAGTCGATCTTCTGTCCGCGTGCGGGAATCTTGGCCCATGAGAACCAGCGTGATGACGACGACGATGAACCGCCGTCGCTGTACACCTTGCCCAAATATGAACTGGCCGCAATCGAGCAGGCCCTGGTCGAACTGAAAGCGAAGTGCATCCGAGATGTGCTGCTCATCGCCGGTCTGGTGATCTGCGGAATGGTGGCTCGGTCCTATCGAGAGTTCTGGGCACTGATTGTGATTGCAGTCGTGATCATCAAGATGTGCCAGCGTCTGTGGCAGAGAATCTGGGATGGAATCGAACTGTTCAATCGTCGCTATGCAGCCATACACGCTCACTGTGCCGAACCTGATCCGAAGTCAGAGACGATGCAAGTCGTCAATTGGTTCGGCCTCCTCAAGCTCGGTTTCGAATCAGTGATGCTGCGTGAACCGCTCCACGATCCGCTCTGGCAGTTAGAAGGCCGACCGTGGAGAGTGCTTCGCAAAGGTTCATTGGTCATTCCGGTCTTTCATACCAAGTCCAACTTGGACCGCCCGCGAGAGCAACACACTGCCAAGATCATGGCCTATTGCCGATTGGTCGAAACGTCATTCCAGGTCCAGTGCCCCTACGGGATCATACTGACTCAGGATGACCACTCTGGATTCTCGATTCCGCACACGGCGAAATTTCGCCGTTCGTTTCACGAACACCTGCTGGCGATTCGCACACTGGCTCGCGAGTCGGACTCACAGGGCGTTTCGATGCCAATCTCATACAGTCCACAAGCCTGCCGTTCGTGCCCACTCGGTGAGCCACACTCGGTTCGCAACGGTCGCCGCGTCCAGCGTCAGGGAGTTTTGCTTCCAATCGTCTTGCTGAGAGATTACGAGCGGAACGAGTTTCGTTGCGACTGCGGTGATCGATTTGGTTGGAAGCCCCCGCATGCCAGAAATCAAGAACTTCGAGGTGGCTGAGTGGGGTGGACATTTGCAGGGGGAGTGCGGTCGAACAGAGCTGCGAAGCGGAACAAGAGCCGGTCGATCCAACTCCGTTTCGCAGGTTGTTGAAAAATATCATGCACGGACTGCCAAGCGTCGAGCCACTCCTGCCCGGTAGCAAACCGCTTGTCTTGGTCGATCTGCAAAGCGCGACCGATCAATGCGTCAATCGCCGTCCACGCTCGACAGTCGATAGTCGTCGCTTCACGGCTCAGTTGACTCGGTGGAACGTAGAGTGAGTCTGACTGCTCGCGGTACATCGGCGAACCGGCACGCCCGCCGAGTCCGTCATAGGGGACTTGCTGAGTCAAGATCTCGTAGCCGACAGCTGCCAGCGAAAAGTAGTCGGCTCGAAAATCGACGGTGATTGAATCGACGGCGTACTCCGGAGCGGCGTAGACCGGGCGACTTCCATCGCCAGCACAGCGGAAGGCCGTGCGCTCCGCCGTCCAGGCACTCCCGAAATCGATGAACACCAGCCGTCGGGAATGTGGCGAGAAAATGATGTTGGCCGGTGCGATGTCCGCATGCACCAGATGGCCATGATGATGGTAATGGTAGAGGGCGTGGGCCAACCCGCGAAACAGCCGCATCGCCTCTGGAGTTCCCATCCGCTGCTGCTGCGTGCGACGCATCTCGGCAATCCACCAACGCAAGTCGCGACCTTCCACCCAAGTTTGAACCAATACGATGTCGCCCGAACGCCGGTGGAACTCCAAAATCGCGGGCCACTCCACATGCCGTTGCCCCAGCCGCTGTAACACCCGGACTCGCTGCCATGTCGCCTCATCCGGGGGGAGGAGTTGTATCACGCGGAGCGCCCCGCCGGGACCGGCGTGCGGATCGAAGGCCAGAAAACGCTGCCGCTGGGAGCCACTCAACTGCCGAGAAATCAGAAATGTCTTCCGTCCGATCGTCATCCGATCGATGACTTCATACCGCTGGCGTTGATGAAAGAAATGGTTCCGAGACACGGGAGCATTCCGGGGTAATGAGACGTTCATGCCAGCTACCCATCGTAACAACGTCCCAACGTGCCCACACGGCAACGGTTGGTAATCACGTGCTGTCGAAACAGGCGGCGTTCAGAGGAAATCGACTGGCAGACTCGGCACGTCGAGAGGCATGTCAGAGAGTCGCTTCTGATGCCACGGCAGGTGCCAGTCGGAGAGTGGTCGAACCTTGACTCCCTAGCAGCCGCCCCCGCAGGGGGCGGCGTCCAGGCCGCAGCGTCCAGCGGAGGCCAAGGGGACGCAGCCTGCCCCAGCAGGCTCGGACCAGGGCGAGCGGCCCAGCGAGCCCCAGGGCGTCCAGCCCGCCGCAGGCCGCCCCCAGGCGACCTGCGGAACAGCCGTTCAGGGCGGCGGAGCGTTCAGCGCAGCCGGAGCCGGAGCCGGTCCTGACCGGCGGGTGCTGTCGGTAGGATTGGACACATGCCGCTGACGGTGCCCAGCTGAGAGGTCTCAGGGGCGGATCGACTTGATGCGAGACTCATCGCCCCACTGTTCAGCCATCGCAGCGGCGACGCCTTGGTAAGTGCGACTTCGATCTCTCCATCGATTAGGACTCGGCGGCATCCGATGGACTCTCGGTTCTCGCCCGTCGACAATTTGCGTGGGTTGCAGTCGAGGAAGATTCTGAAGCCAAAGGCACGTCGCCTTGGTTTCACCATGACCGAACTGCCAGGGCTGGATGATCTGGTCCGGTTTGCGAATCTTCGACGAGATGACGCTGATTGGGTTTTCCAGGGCAATCCGGGGGATACCACACCCCAGTAACGCAGCGACGAATGCGAGTGAGGATTGTTGTTCACCAGAGGCGATTTTCCTTGCAAAATGCTTTGAGCCAGAGACCGCCAGATGCGTGCAAGGGGGATGGCAGATCATCAGATCCCATGGATTGTGGAAAATGGCTCGAAATACGTCACAACGAAGATGGAAAGGCGAATCGTCTTCACTGGGTTGTAAGTCACAAGACCACGCCTCGTGTCCTCGCTCCCGAAAGGCTTCACGCACTCTGCCGCTAAATTCACATGCGACTAACACCCTCATGTTCTTTCAGTGTGAGTGCGGCCAGTCCGTCCCATCAGTCGTTACAGGAGCTTCACTCGGTTGTCGATCCGCAGTCGGACTTCCTCCAAGGCGGTCAACAGTGCTTGTTCGATCTCGTGATAGTCTCCTTTGCGAGCCGACTTCACGATCACTTGCCAACCATCGTCTGCAAAAAATGACTGCTTCGTCCCTCGCTGGACAAGTGGAGACTTTCCATTTCGCTGTCGGACGGTCGCCCGTGCCGAAGCGATGGTCTGTGCCGGATCGGTTTGACTGACACGAATCAGCTGCTCGCTGGGGAGTCTCGATAGTTCATACCCGGCTCGGGCCGACAGTTCGCCCGACTCCAGTCGGGTTCGCATCTCGTGCGGGAGTTTGAGGAGCGAGAGTGAGCGCGACACTCGGGTGGGGTTAATCCGCAGTGCCTCCGCCAGCTGTTTGCCGTTCCAGGCATTCACTTCCATCAGCTTGCGGAACGACTCCGCCTCCTCCAGTGGCTGCAAATCTTCGCGGAGCAGATTCTCAATCAGTTGCTCTTCCAGAAGCTGAGTCGGGTTCAACTGTTGTTCCGAGAAGTAACAGTCGATGGTTTTCAGCCCTGCTCTCTGTCCGGCTCGCCAGCGTCGTTCGCCCGAAATGATCAGCCAACAGGTATCGACCTCCGACCAACGCACGCGGATCGGGGCCAGTTGCCCTTTGTCGCGGATACTTGCCGCGAGCCGTTCCAGAGCGTCCTCTTCAAACTCGGTACGCGGCTGCTCTGGGTCGGGTCGAATGCGGTCGATCTCGATGCGACCGAACGAGCGATGGGAACGCCGACCAATATCTTTCGGTGAAGCAATGGGACTCAATTGAGGGCGAGATTCGGTGGAACGCAATCCAATCGATTCGTCGAGATGATTCTCCACACTTTCCAACATGCTGCGAGTCTTGGCCATCGTTACGCGGCCTCCTGCTGGAGTTTGCGGAGATGAATTCGCTCCAGAATCTCGTCTGCGAGTTGCCGCGTCGCGATTGCCGCCTGAGAACGCGGGTCAGACATCTCGACGGGTTTGCGGCAGGCGAGTGCCACCTTGAAGGCCGATAGCTCCGGGATCGTCGTTTGCATGACCAGTTCACCGTAGAGCGCTCTCAACCGGGCTTCGTAAGAGCGATGCACGAGCATCCGCCGGTCACTGCGGGTGATGACATGACCCAGCCGACGGAGTGTGGGGTTGAGAATTCGGACTTGGGCGACTGCTTGATGAACGGCTCGAATCCCTTGCGTCCCAAAATCCTCGGGCGGGATCGGGATCAGCACATGCTCGGCAGCAATCATGGCGTTCCAGCTGCATCGATAGAGATTCGGGGGACAGTCAAACAGCACGATGTCGTAGCTGGTCAGCGGTTCCAAAAAGTCCCGCAACGCGAACTGCATGACTCCGGACGTTTCGGGAGATGGCTGGTTGAAGGGCGCGAGGTGGTGATTGGCGGGCAGAACATCGATTCCGGCAACATCGGTCTGTCGAATCAGCGAACTGGGATCGATCAGGTCGCAGCGTTCATCAAAGAGAGCCGCCATCGTCTGCCACGGGGGCATTTGCTCTACGGCATCAGAACCAAAAAACGCCTGGCTGATGGACCCTTGGGGGTCGACATCGACGAGTAACACACGCCGACCAGTCGCGGCCAAGGCTCCGGCCAGATGAAAGCAGCTGGAACTCTTTCCGCAGCCCCCCTTTTGATTGATCAAGCAAATTGAAATCCCCATTACGCCTCCGATTGCCAACGGCAATTCGCCGTAAGTGATTGTTTCGACAATGGAAACCGTCTCACGAAACGGGGAAGGTCGTCAAGAAAAATCGCCGCTTCCAAGAAGCTTGACGCTGTGATAGTTCACTGTAGTCATGTTAAAGCACTCTGACCGAATACTTCGATCTCTCTCGATGGGCGAGCGCCCCATCGGCGTCGGCCAACTGTCCCTGGTTGAGCATGCACTCTGTCCGCTGGAGTCACGGAGTTCCCTGTCACTCAATCTGATCCATGCAGTGCAGTATCACTACACCGACTCCGAACGCAGGCGGCAAACAGCGAACGTCCGGGTCTTCGCGCCGTTGGGACTCTCCTCCGGTGATGAGTATTACCTCTGGGGGCTGCTGGCGCTGACACTGGCACAGAACGACGCGGACGGTTCTCTGTTGGCCACTCCGCATTGGTGCCTGCGTCAATTGGGACTCATTGATGCTCATTCTCGGCGGGGAGGACGGCAGTACCAGCAGTTCTCTGCGGCTCTCGAACGGCTCTCGGTGGTGAATTATCTGAGCGATGCCTGTTACGACCCCGTTCAAGCCGAATACCGCCAAGTCAGCTTTGGGTTCTTGAGCTACAGCTTGCCTGTGGACCCTGGTTCCCATCGAGCGTGGAGAATCGTGTGGAACCCGATCTTCTTCCAACTGGTGCAGGCCATCGGGGGCAGCATGCGATTCGATTTGGAACGGTATCGCTCTCTCGATCCCACCTCGCGGCGGCTATTCCTGTTTCTGCTCAAGGTCGGCCATCGGACGGGACGTTTGCCAGTCTTCGACTTGCGACACCTCGCGGTGGATCTGCTGGGACTCTCCCCCCAGTTGGCGGTGCGTGATATGAAAGTCAAAGTGAGCCGAACCCTGTGTCGGCTGGAGTCTAACGGGGTGTTGCAGGGCTGGACCATCACACGCCTCTCTCCAGGGAAGTTTTCGGTGGGTATGGAGCGGGGAGCGAATTTGAACACAGCCATTCCACGCGAAGGGTTTCAGCCGACTGCCGAGCAGTCTCCGCTGTTGGAGGGGTTGCTCGGATTGGGGTTTGACCAAGCAGGCGCTGCTCGACTGATTCGCCGCTATCCGGGACGGCTCGTCGCGGAGTGGGTTGATATTACCCAAGCTGCACTGGAACGCTTCGGCCACAGCTTCTTTCGGAAAAGCCCGATGGCATACATCGTCGATGCTCTTCGCCATGCTGCGGAAGGCACCCGCACTCCTCCCGACTGGTGGCATGCCGTTCGTAAAGCCGAACAGCAGAAGCAAGAACCCACCATCGAGAGCCGCCAACTCTTCTCTCGCTTGATCGCAGAGGTCTTTGGAGCGGACCAACAGGCCCCCACTGGAGAGAACTCATCTCGCGAGACGGGACCCGAACGTGCGGGCGATTTGCTGAAGAAATCATTCTGAGTTTCCCAAGCACTCCCTTTGTCTTTCCAGTACCTTTGTACCAATACTTTGACAGACCGCACGGAAGTCGAAAGATCGATCTTTTCCTGATTGCTTTCGAGGACTTGCAGGGAGAGCAGTCGATCTGTTGTGCGACGCGACCGACACGCTTCTACCGAAAAGTGCGACGACAGAGACACGTCGAACGGCAGTCAATGTGCGACGCCACAGACACCAGCTGATTATCCCATCCAAGGGAGTGACATCGGGCGTTTGGCTCGCGGGAGATTGAAGACTGGCGGTATCAATCGGCACTTCTCGACTCACGCCGGTTCGCGGTTATGAGGGACGCCGCCGGTTCCCGTCGCTGCTCCCGGCCGCATCGACGAGCCCCTGTGGCACGTCGGCCACGGTTGCGGAGAAATCGCGGGCCTCACGCCATTGCCGGAATATTTCTTCAATCGAGCTATCACGGGAACCACTGTGCAGCCGCTGGATGGCAAACGCCACAAACTCGCTCAGTTCTGTTTTGAATGTCTGTTTGGCCATGGGGAAGATCTCCTCACCTCAACGTACCACAGCGGAAACGGGATCGTCAAAAATGATCGGCAGCATTCGACAACTTCAAGTCGCTTAAAGAAGTCCGTGACAACCCGAATCGAGAGCGCTACGTTGGTCCTCGTAGGCAGGCCCAGAGGCTTGCCGGTCGTCATGCTCATGTGAAACGCATTCGCTTGAAGTCCGACAATCCAGTCGGAAGTAAGAGCGAACGAGCTGATTTCTCCTGACGGGGACAGCGGGTCCGGGAATCTCGGTCACATCAACCGAGGATAAGGACTGGAAGTATGCCATCTTCCCTCAGCGCTGACCCTTCGAGCTGGATTGCCATGAGAGTGGCTCGTCCAGTTCAATGGAGGCTCGCCGGAGTAATCCCGATGGAGCTGGCTCCCTTTGTAACGGAGCAAGCTCACGCATCGAAGTAATCCCGGCGTTCTATCCAATGGTTTTGATCGGGGTGCGGCTTCTGGCGAGACACCCCGAATGAATACGGGCGATGCGGACATCCCTTGTCGCAAGACAAGGCCGTGTCGATGAAACTCCGGCCTGCGATGTGCAGGTTGAGTTTCGCCTGAGCCAGTCGAAATGGCTTCAGGTCAAAGCGGGTGAAAATCCCGTCCGTGGGGTTCGGGCTTGCGCAAGCGAGTTCGCTCAACGCGGCTGGCGTGGGGAGCTGTTCTTTGGTGACAAAGAACACCGGACGCGACTTGTCCGGCGATCGGGAGCAAATCTCCTGACGGTGAAAAGCTCAACCATGAAAGGCCCCATCGAATACGTACGACAGGGCTTGCCAGTGAGATTCCGAGGAGACGGTGCCGAACAGCGAATGTCCGGACGGGAGCGATACCCTCAGCTTCTGCTTTCGTAAGGGGAAATTCGTCTGACTCAGGTCGGGCGAGAAAGTATGGTCGACCGGAAGGCGACACATACCCGTACGGATCGGGCGGTAATACGTCCTAGCCACGTGACCTCGGTTTCGAAGATCGACGCTAACGTAGGAACCACTGCGGCATCCGGAGTTGGCACTCCGGCGGCTTGGTTTGGTCACCAAGTAGCAGACCAGAAGACTGGATTCATCCAGTCTGGCCTGATGTGCCGTAGCGGGGGAGAGTGGCCTCAGTAGGAAGCGTGCGGAAGCACGCGCGGTGAATCGGGCGAAGGCTCGGTCACAGTCGCCGCCTGTCCAGGGCGGATCGTCTGTGCGCGGCAAGGCAGTCGCGTCCCGTTCGCGTCTATGCTGGGAGTGATGACCCGGCAGAGCGAAAACGAAAGGGCTGAGGGGTTGCGTGCGACTGCGGTCGCCACCCCGTGAGGAGAATTGCAATCGTCGCACCGGCAACGGTGCGGCGGTGTCCTTGGCTGGCAGCATGCGGCGGATGGTGGCTATTCGGGAGAATGGCCTCTATCGGCGGCAGGCTGACGACGAACACCCGAGATCCGTACGGTTTCAGTGAGTGTTCGACTGAGGTTTTTCGTGTGTGGGTTCTATGAATTGTGCGGATGCACTGACGAAAGCAGTGTGTTGAGTTGCACTTTCGAGGACCACTGGTGGAAGAGTCGAGTGCTGGGGGCATCGCGGGCGACATTTGTCTGTCGCTCTGCGGTGCCCGGCATTCACTCCGCAGCTCACGACACGGATTTGCAACAAGGACTGGCTCGGTGGGGTTGGCCAGAACAACCCCACATCTTTTTCGACTGATCCCCAATGGAACAGTCAGTGCTTTGAAAAAGGAGCTTGCCGCCACGGCGCGACTGTGGTCAGCTGAAATCCGTTGAGCAACAGAGGAGTGTGATGAGCTACCGATACATCGCGACAACGCCCGAAGGGCTGGTCCAACAAGTCGCCGTCAGCTACTTGCGACACGGCTATTGGTGGTACGTCACCGGTCGCATCCCCGCGATGAAGCCACCGGAAGTGATCGATCAGAAACTGCTGTTCAAATACGAAATCGCGATCACCGAACGACAACGGGCGTACCGCAAGCAGCGTGGATTGGCGAACATGCAGTATATCCGCTTCGGGGATTGGTTCCTGCTGCTCGTCAGCGATGGCCACCATGCCTTCCGGCAACAGGAGCGCGAGCAGATCCGCGACTGTCGCCGTCACCCCATCCATTTCGAGGGATATTCCCTCAGCTATCGACGGGGGGGAGTCATCCCGAAGGGAAGCAACGAACCGAAGTGGCACGCCTGCGTGCGGATCGAACCGACCACGTACAAGGAACTCAAAGCCTACTTCCTGAAACGAGCATGCCACCGGACCGCTGAACACCTCGCGGAAGACTTCCGAAAGATTCCGTATGCCCGATATGCCCCTATCCGTCGGCAACTTCTGAATATTCACCGAGCCGTCAACCGGGCTCGGGGGCAGGCCGGATTCGAACACATTCCGGTGTCAGCACTCCGGCTGCGTCGTCTCATCATCCAACCCTTCGCAGCACCATCCGCAGTGCCACAGCAGGAGTGTAGTATCCAGGAGTGCGCCTAATGGCCGCTCCCCAGTTTCTGTTCTTCTATACCGTCTCGCTGTTGCTCACTGCCGAGCATCCGGCCCCCGCCTGCTGGCTGATAGGCCTCTACGCTATGACCGTCATCCGCAGCATCCTCAACTCGGGAAAATTCCGTTGATGCGTGTCTCTGGGGAGTCACTGCTCCAAGATCGACACATGATCCACTTCGCTGAGAATCAGATGGTCCAACAGTGCGATGCCCAGCAGCTTTCCAGCATCCTTGAGCCGTTCTGTCACGCTGAGGTCTTCAACACTTGGTGTCAGGATTCCAGACGGATGATTGTGAGCGACGACGATTGCCACAGCACCAATGAGGATGGCTCGCTGAAAGACTTCTCGCGGGTGAACCGTAGTCATGGTGGCAGTACCAATGGAGATGGTGGAATAGCCAGCCACCCGATGAGCAGAATCCAGATACATTGCAATGAAGTGTTCTCGGCTGTTGTCCGTCAGTACGGATCGTACAAATGCAGCCACATGCACGGGATCTTTGATGGCAAACGGTGGCGTCTCTGTCATGTGATAAGTAGCACGGACTTCTCGAATGAAGATGTCTGTGGTGGGTGGGGTGAGGGTTTTCTGCTTGCGATTGGCTTTCATAGTGACTCCTTGATTCTGTCGTAATGGCTGTCGGCGTCAGCCTGCTTCCGTTCCAATGCGATACCAGCCGCTGGCATCGACCTCTGACCGCACGACAGGTCCAGGTGGAGCCTTCGCGGAACGCGAAGCAGCAGCGGACCGAAATGAAATGCAGGGGAGCGGACCTGGACGTCGTGCTAGACTGAGAACTGCCAGCCACGGCCCCTACCTGTCATTTCGTGTCGCTCAGTGTGCGCCCCCACGATTCGCATGCAGTTGCGTTAGGGATACGCAGGGTGCGCAGCAGTCCGGCTCGCCGGACCGAGCGTATGCGGAGCCCGAAGCAGCCCGGCCCGTAGGGCAACGTCCCGAAATTCCTATACAATATCCTGTCGATTCAGGTTGATAGATCGCCTACTTCCGACCAGCACACGATGCATCGATCTACCAAGTATACAGATACGGGAGACTCACCCATAACTGTAACGAGAGAGGTGGCTTTGTAAGGTTTGTTTGAGGTTTTTGCGGAGCAGTACCGGTTGGGGTGGTCGGTAATCATGAGTTGAATTCCAAGTCGAGTGTTCAATTCCTGGTTACCGTCCTTTCCCCACCCAATCAGGAGTTCGAAACATGATCACGGTCACTGCCCCCAAGACGAAGTTCGAGCTGATTACCGCCTTCAATCTGTACATGGAAGTCACAGTGAAGCTGAGTAACATGGATCGCCCCGTCACGGGTACGATCATGTCACTGGAACATGAAGACGGAAGTGGCAACAGCTTCAACGGAATGATCTACGAAACCAAGACGGGCAAGCGCTTCACGGGCTATCTCGGACGGTTTCAGTAGGCATTCCCGGCTTCATTGACAGAGCGACGACCGATGACGCACAAAGTCACGGTCGTCGCGTTTTCAAAGTGCTGCCTCTCTTCTCTTTCATGCGAAATCGAGTGTCATGGTTTGGAGCAAGGCCGATTCAACGGATGATCGGATGCGGGGGAATCCCGCTCGGCTTCAATCCCGATCATGCGTCGGTACAATTCCACAGTCGCCCGGACATCAGCGGCTGCCTCGTGGGCGTCTCTGGGATCGAAAGGAATGCCGAAGTATCGGCAGAGCGTACCAAGCTTAAAATCAGCGGGCGGCTCCCATGAGGGATTCTCCTGAAACAGCCACATCGCCCGGTGCAGTGTGCAGAAGACGCGGTATGACGCAGGCATGAACATCCCGAGCTGATCAAACCACTTCCGCAGAAATGGCCCGTCAAACTCTGCGTTATGAGCCACCAGTTGAGCCACAACCATCCGCCGCCGGTTTGAACCGGTAATCTCCGTTGCGGAATGACGCCGCAGAAACCGCGAAAACTCGTAAGCCACCACCTTGGGATGCCGAGCCTCCCGGTCCCATCGATCTCGGTCAAAGTGCCGATTCTGAATCAACCCCGAAGGGGTCCGCCGCTCATCGATCTGCAACTTGGCCTCAAACGCCTCAAGTTCATCCAATGATCCCGACACCGCAATCGCAGCAATTTGCAATATCGTCCGCTGCCGCCGCACCCGCCCCAGTTCGATGTCCACAAACACCAGCCGGTGGTCAGTCGTATGAGTTGGGCAAGCATACGTCCTGGGAAAATGTACATCCGTTCGCTTCATACTCTCGTGAGTATCACGAAACCAGTCCGCTACTCCAGCAATCTCGAAGCCGCTGCCTGAACGCTCGCTCTCGATGTCACGACCCGTATCCGCAGCAAGTGGCAGTGCGAAAAACTTGAGCGACTCCGTGGCCAAGAGCCAGAAACATCAGAACGAATACTCGCTCTGGTTCAATGTATACATCGACTTGCCAGTCAGGCATAACAGTCCCGAGAGAGGTGACTTCGCAAGGTTTTTACTGGTCGTCGCTGGCGTGGAGGTCTGGAAGGGATGACTGGTCATCATGATTCGAATGAGCTGAAAACGTTCGAATCCTGGTGACCGGTCTATTCCCCCCAACTCAGGAGTTCACACATGAGTACCATCCCCACCATTACGACGAAGTTCGAATTGGTTTCTGCTTTCAGCCTGCACGCCCCAACCTGCGTGAGCATCAACGTCAACGGCGTTCGAGTCACTGTGACTGGGATCATCTTGACACTAGGGCATGAAGATGGGAGCGGCGAGAGTTTCAACGGGCGAATTCTCGAATCAGCCACGGGAAAGACCATCGAGGGCTATCTCGGACGATTCAAGTAGCTGATTCTCAACACGTTGCAGGTTGTCGCACGACCGCTGACTCGCAAGGTCACGGTCGATGCGGTTTTAGTGAGTTACCTCTCTCCTCTCAATTCCGACATTCAACATCACTTTGCTCCCCACTCTCTCTCCACGCCATCAGTCAGTACCTCATCAGATCGGACATCGGCTGTCAGGGCGTTCTCGCGACTCGAAATCCAATCGATCCCTCAGAATGACTGGGATGAGCGTTCCCTCGAAATGCGGAACGAGTGGCTTGTGCCGAACTGTCAAATCCTCCTCCTCTCGCAATCCGCTCGGTTCCTGACACTGGACCGATGGGATCAACCGCAGTATTGGATTCGAATGTCGAGTAGAACGAATCGTCTGCCCAGTCCCAACACCACTCGTAGACGTTCCCATGCATGTCATGTAGACCAAATGCGTTCGGGGGATACGATCCCACTGACGTGGGCCGTCCAAAGTACCTGCCTTTGTCCGATTTGTGGTAGGAGTAAGTGCCATACGCAGAGTTCCCCTCAAAGTTTGCAGTATCAAAGTCGAGAATGATGCCATAGTGATACGGAGTTGTGGTACTGGCTCGGCAGGCATACTCCCACTCCGCCTCCGTCGGCAACCGAAACCCGGAGCTGCCAATCATTGTGACGGTCGCAGACACGATCGAGCCTTCCGCTCTCTCGACATGCTCCATCTGATAATTGGCAACATGCCCATTTCGCTCGCTCAGCTTGTTACAAAAATCGATCGCGTCGTACCAAGAGACTGACTCGACCGGAAACTGTTGAGTGTCTTTTCCTTCGACTCGAACCGCAAATCTCCCTCGGGGTGAAAACAGGCTTGGGTTCTTCCCCATGACTTGGGAGTATTGCTCCTGAGTCACTTCGTAGACCCCCATGTAAAATGGGCTGGTGTTCTGAACGGCATGCTGCGGCCCTTCATTTTGCGAACGGAGCGCATCATCAAAGATGACCCTGCCGAACTCCGGAGAGTTAGCAGCCCTGGTCATCGGTGATCCCATCCGGAACTCGCCAGCTGGGATCAATTTCATTTCCACGGAAACGGGAGGAAGTGGCACAGTGGTTCGGGCGGAAACTCGCTTCCCTGGCTTGCTCCGCGATGCCAGTGTCGGTGGCTTCGATAAGTTGGACAAACTGGATGTCCGCGCCACTCGAAAACCTGTGGAAGCGCCTCTGTAACTCGGCGGGGCCATTGAGCGATACGCTGACCGAGTGACCGCCAGATACCAGTCCCAACGGCCACCGCGTTGAACCCTGGATCTCCCCTGGGACGGCCCGCTCGGATCTGTGACTGGTCCGGGCAAGTATTCGTCATACCAGTCCCAGCACCACTGATCCACATTGCCATGCATATCGAACAGACCGAACGGATTCGGCTTTTTCCGCCCCACTTCCTGGGCAAATAACTCTGCTCCCGGCCTCAGCTGGACTTCGCTGGACAATTCAGACTGATTCCGAAGCATGGAATACTGAGGTGTGTTCTCCCCAGAGAACGATGAGATGTTTGCGATTCCTTCCGGTGTGAGTTCACCAAACCAGGCATAGTCCCTCGGGCGCTCGTCATCTCGAAAACTCCACAGTGTCTTCGTTCCACCCCGGCAGGCATATTCCCATTCTGCTTCTGTCGGTAGC
Organism: Planctomycetota bacterium; assembly: GCA_043718945.1. GTDB lineage: Bacteria > Planctomycetota > Planctomycetia > Planctomycetales > Planctomycetaceae > TH-plancto1. The sequence goes on along the minus strand of JAYSUV010000311.1, from coordinate 13,492 downwards.
CGATATCCATTCCCCAACAAATCAGGAATGGTCACGGACTCTTCATCGGCGATGGCGTAATACTCCGGTAGCCCCTGGCTCCGTGACACTTCGTTGCAAAAAGTCACGGCCCCCAGCCAACTGATATATGTCGCCGGAAAGCGGTCGCCTTCCCTCACGTATTGCTGATCTTGCCACGGCTTCGACTTCATCACGCTCGCCCATTCACTTTGCGTGACAGCGTATTTCCCGAGTTCGTACTCGTGTCCAATTGTGACGGGATGTGCTGGTATTTCCGCGTTATCCCCATCGAGGCTGCCAATTCGCACAGTGCCCTGCGGAATGTGAACATCTGTGCCCATCATGAATTCGCCTGCCGGAATCTTGAGCATTTCCATCCCAAGACTTGGGATGGTGGTCGCAGGTAGTTCGTACTGTTTGATCTCTTCAACGCGTGATGCAGGCAGAGACGGGGAACGCCATCGCTGGCCGATCAAGAGTATCACAAGGCACAGTGCAACGATCGAGAGGACCCATTGCCACGTCGAGTCGGAGTGCGGCTGAATCTGGCGTGATGTTGACACCGTAGACCGTACTGCCCCACTCTGTGCGGAGAACGCTGGCTTCCCCTGTGTGCTAGTATTGGCCAATGGTCGCACATTCGCAGGATTTGACGCAGTGGGCGAAACAATTCCTGCAACGCCCCGGCCCCCAACTCGTGCAGCGCCTTCGACCTGTTTGGGACTCGTGGCATGCTTTGCTGGGGGACGTTTGAGAATGGCCTCAATCGCCTTCGCATCTTCGTCAGAAACAACAGGGGTGACTCCGACTTTGACCAGTTCTGGTAAGAACGGCCCCGCACCGATCTGCAAGTCGGTGGAAAGAATGATGTGTCCTGCCAGGAACTTTGTCACTGGGTCGCGTGATTTCCAGAGTTGTTGTAGTAAGACCGAAGTTTGAGGGGAGGCAAAGTCCGCTGCGCGAAACAAGAGATTGTTGCCGTTGTCATATTGAGTCCAGAGCGTCTTTCCCTCGACAGACAGCGCTCGCACGGCACACGCAATCACCAAGCTTGGGAAGTTGTCGACCTCGATCCGGCACACCATTTCATTGAGGCGTCGAGGGTGCTGATAGTCAGGATGGCCTGCTTCCTCCGCCTTACGCCCGGTCAATGTCGGTACAAACATGCCATCGAAGTCGACCAGTTTTAATTCCGATAATCCTCCAGCAGACTGCTCGACCAGCACATTTTCATGCTGGAGATCACCATGCGCAATGTCAGCCGCGCGGAGTTGCCTCATCAACTCGACCCAGCGATCAAAAAGTACATGGAGGCTGGCTGGATTCGCGAGAGACTGCTCGACAAACCGATTCAACGTGACACCATCGCACCACGGCATTTTGAGAATGGGGTACGGTGTTCCGCGAATCCGAATTCCCTGGGGTAAGTATTCGAAGGCAATCGCAGCGGGGATGTGCGATTTTCGAAGATGCTCGTCTATCGCTCGATATCGTTCCGCACGCTCCTCAAGTCGGGTTGTGAAGCATTTGACTGCCTTGTACTGACCGCTCGGGGACCGGAGCATGAAGACGACTCCGAACGTTCCGTTTTCGAGTACCACTCGTCGACGCTTATCGAAGACGGGTTGGCATTGTTTAAGGGCTGGCTCTTGAAAGAAATCTTGCGGATGCTGCACCGCATCGCGGAATGTTGCAGTTGACGGCCACGGCTGTTTGGGATTGGCTGACATGTTTGGCCAACCTCCTGATGTTAGGTCCGGATCACTGCGAGTGTGACATCGTCATTCCGGAGGAGGTGGTCATCACGCGATTGTTCAATCCACGAGAAGAACGCATCCGGCGATAGGTCGCTCTGACTCACCAGCCAGTGCCATGGCGGCGATCCGCCCTCCGACTCCCGAAGTAAATACTCCGCCAAAGCGTCCGTTGCCAAAACAAAAACATCACCCGTTTGGAATGTTCCGCACATCCACTTTTCCAATGTCCCGGTGACAAAGGATGCGGCCATCTGCGAACCAACCAAGTTTGGAGTGAGCCCAAATTCCGCAGAATGTTGGACTGGGAACGTCATCAGCAGCTGCTGGTCTCGAACATGGAACAGACAACTATCGCCGACCGCACTCGACCACCATCTCCATGAACCAGAACTGTCGACCACTAAATTCAAGAGTGTCGATTCCGCTCCTTGCTGGACTTTGTTTCTTCCGTACCAGGGCAAGGGGATTCCATTGACAAGCTTCCACCAACGAGCTTGCAAGGGAGGCAGCCAGTCACTCCATCTCTCTCTCCACCGAACAGGCGAATCGAGATTGGCCTGCACGAGGAGTTGCGCCCATTCTCTTGCAAAAGAGCAGCTACTCGCTCCATCTGCGATCGCAAATCGTCCACGGAGGGGATCGACAGCGACTGCATCTTCACACTCACTCATCGTCTGTCCTCGCTTCGGCAACAAGAAGGACGAGACTTTCATGGGGTGTACCCCAGCTTGCGAGGCTGTGTATGCCTTGTACCAGCATCAATGAAACGAACCACTGAGTCCAAATTGGCATTGAAGACGAACCCCCGAGATTCGGAGGCGATCGGGAAATCCAGTGATCGAGCGATATTTTGCATACCTAGGGGAACAGTGCTCGACATCCGAAAAAGCATTTTTGCGCAGCGATCAGGGAGTTGGTCTGGTGATGTTGGAAATTCAATAGCTGAGAGGGTGAGATGGGAAATGTGAACGTTGAAATAGGAGTAAATTCCCATCACTGGAGGCGATTGAGCGAAGTTGCTTGGCGGCTTGCTCAGTCGGATCAGGTTCGTGGGGGGCACCGTCCGTAATATTGAAAACGATCGGTGGTCGGCATTCCGGGTGTTCCACGATAAATTCTTCAGCGAATGTTGCAGCTAAGTCGATCGCTTCTCGCATACGAGTCTGCCCACTCGCCATTGGTTCAAACCAGACGGGAAATACGACTTCGTGTTCGCGGAAGCCTCCCGCACCATCGAAGACCTTTCTTGATCTCGTTTCAGTCCGCAATGGGGAATCGGCGAGTTCACTGATTTTGACGAGATCACTTTCTCCAGAATCCGACTGGAGTAGAGAAACGGCATTGTCACCGTAACCAATGACTCCGATGTGGTAACGGTCTAAAACAGCTCCCTGTTTTGTACAGCTATCGATCAGAGTATCGATCAATTGGTTGATGGCATCGGCGACCCCTTCACTCTTCATCTTGCCTGAATCTTTGCCAAACGGATCATTCATCGATCCTGACTGGTCCACAAGAAAGATGATGCACATCGGGTTGCTGCGGCTGACTTCGGCGGAGTATGGCATGCCTGATCCACATCTTGGGGCCTCGGGACCGGGAGATTACATCTGCTGTCAATTCTATCCGTGGACTCATCAAGGGTGAATCCCAGGAGCAACAATCCGGCAAGACATTCACCGGCGGGATCAGATGTCTCACAATGCGATTCGGACACGGATCTGTCAGTGATTGGTCGATCCGGCAAGTGGAGAGGGGCGAGTGGTGCCACTCTCCAAATCCTTTCATGTTGGTGGATACGAGTGAGAAGAGATACGCTCGCTTCAGAAGCCTCCCTCGCCATCAGAATGATCGCTGTCGCCGTTTCCGTTAGTTTGAGAACGTTCTTGGGCTTGGTCGAAGATCCACGTATGGGCTTGGTCGCAGACTTTGGCCACGAGGGGCAGGTCGTCGCGGCCAAAGCTGGTGGAGTCTTTCCAATCCTCGCCTTCCTTTTTGTAGAGGCGGGTGATGGTCACGTTGTAACGTGGGCCATTCTCCGTCTCATTCAACCAGATGGCGGCACGGATGCGACCGAAACGAATTTCGTAAACCGGTCGAATCTTGGGCACTTTGGGTTTCGTCGCTTTGGCAGTAGCCATGCTTCAAACTCCTGACGATGCGTGAACGGACTGGAAACCCGTTTGAGACTCACGCCCTCTCAACCGGGGATCTCACGCTGGGAACACCCAGCTGTGGCAGCATGTGAAAGACAGAAGCGAGCTTGCGTCTCAGGCGACCAAAGCCAGGGACAGCAACTTGGCCACTTTGGCATCCGCTTCGGCCCGGTCTGCGGCAAACACGTAGTGTTGCGTCAACCGGGTCAGAGCATCGACCAGTGCGAAGATCGTGAAGCCGCCTTGAGAGCGGGCAATCTCCAACGCCTCCTTGATCGCCTGTTGCGGAATCCCGTGTTGGCTGAGTTCCTTCGTCACCTCCTCGGAATCACTCCCCAGTTTTGTATGCATGGCCTTTTTGAGGACTTCTGCAAACTTGTCGCGGCGAGCGTCTCGCTGAGCGACGAGGGAGGCAATCTGTTGGCGAATCTCCAGCAAACCATCCCGCACGTTGGCGGTGTGCTTGCGTGTGAATTCGACGACTTGCACGGCATCCCAGACGAGATGATTCGCACAGACTCGCTGGAACCAGAAGCTCTGGATGCCGAGCGTGCGTCGACCGACCTCTGAATTCCAAACGAAGAAGCCAGGCGCGAACGCCTCCCCATCGATCTCGACCCAACCGGTCGGATCAATCAGGAAGGCGAACATGTCCTGCTCACCGCAGTACAACCCCGTGCCGCCATTGAAGGCGATTTGCGGCGGCGTGAAGTCTGGTGCGACATCCCGGATCGTTTCGATGAGTTCCGCGTTCCAGAGCCGTGTGTACGAGACTCCATGAACGGAACGTACCGTCTGACCAGTGGTCAGTAACTGAATCGGTTTGTCGGCCTGCGGCAGAGTGTCGCGGAAGGCCATCATCGCTGTCTCCGGTTGGAAGCGATTGAGGGTGTCTTTACTCACCCCCGCCAGTCGACACATCTGACTGAACGACCAATCGTTCAGTCCCACGGCATCCCCCTTGTCGAGCGTGAGCCGTAGCTCCCCCTCGGACACCTGGGTTTGCAGCGTGTGAGGAAGTTGCCACACATCGGACGAGTTTTGTCGGACTTGCCGACAGTGATCATGCAGGTCTGTGATAGTCGCAAACGCTTCGTCTGGACCACGTCGGTACAGCTCGCGATTGGCTCGATTCAAGGTTGTCATTGTCACTCTCCTGAGAGCGGAGTGGCGGGTGCCAAAGCCACAGCGTTCACCGGCACCCGGCAGGTGAACGCCACGACTCTGGCCAGGGCACGGCCCTGGACCCGGTTCGAGCTACCGCTCGGTAGTGGCAAGAGCCGCTCCCGCTGGTCACTCGACTTGCAATTACGGAGACTGACGATGGCCGCGTAGTTGACTGAAAACCTGAATAAAACCGTTTAGGGCACCACCGCCCTCTCGGTTGACGAGCCGATTGTATGGCACGTCGTCAAACGAGTGGCGGTTGTGTAACTACCCAGATGAAGCTGACAAAGAGAGTATTTTCAAACGATCAAGGTTCCGTACCACATCGGGGGGCGGCTGTCATGCTTTTGGAGTTCGCGTCATCTGGTGAAGGGAATCCGCCAGTGATGTCGCGTGGTTAGCGATGCGGAATTTGGGAGAAGCGGGAACGATCCGATGGGGTGCAGAACCTCTGGTGACGGCGAAGGAACTTGCGACGCGGATCGCCGGGCGGTGGCTGGAGACTGCTGTCTGGCCCGCAATGCACTACTCCGCTCATCCGCTACCTTGGCGAATCACTCATCAATATCCTGGCAGTCCGGACATGTCCCGAGATGTGTGTACCACTCGAAGGGGGAACGTGTCTGGTCGTCTGGTGCAATCTCATCCAGCGACTCCTCATAGCTCTGGACTTCATGCACATCAGTCCAACCGGGTGGAATCTCGGCCACGCCGTTGCATTCCTCGGTGTCGCAATGATGACAGGCCAAACGAATGTGTGGAACATTGGTTGTCATGGGCCATCCCCTGTTGTGAATTGATCGCAAAACCGCACAAACCAACCGATGCACACCACCGGTTTCGAGACAGCCACCTGGCAGCTATCGCGAAGCCGGGAGAATTCCGACTGACCGAACAGGAACTGAAAAGAACGGAACCGACTCGCGACCACCGGAATCATTTCCCGTAACACGGCGCGGCATCCTGCGCAAGTCGAAAACGTGGCGAATGCTGTCATTCAGGCAGAGATTGAATCCATCCCGCGCGTATGGCATGGTGTCCAGGCGGGGTAAAACGGAAGCAGGCACTGCGGGGACGCAACCTGCCAGGGATCGCCTCGTCGAAGCGTCGAAGAGACGTGGTGGGCGGCGCGATCGAGCTTCATGGCCTCCGATCGCGTCGCCCGGTTTTTGCTCTTTGGTCAATCACCAGTCGAGCCGATGGTTCCGCCAAGCGGTCGGGCATATCCCCACGACCGCACTCCCTCGTATCTCCCAGCCCCCGTTTTCTTTGATGCGAGCCATGCCTCCCAAAATCCCGGGGTGTGGGGCAGAGCCCCGCGTGCCTGATTCACTGCCGTCTGGCGGACTCGACAGGCAGACTACACCGAGATCCGTTCCACGATGTTGCGTGTCACGCGGCGTTGACGGCGGTCATACAGCCGAGTGGTCCGGGGATCGGCGTGTCCCGCCAGATATTGGACATCCGTGAGGGGAACTCCCTGTTCCAGAAGGTCCGTAATCGTCGTCACGCGAAACGAATGAGGGGAGAGTCGCGAGGACAAGCCAACATCCCGCAATCGACGCTTGACCATCCGAGCCATGTCGTTGGCCGTCAGACCATGTGGAGTCAGTCGTTTCGTCCGTCGAACTGCCGAGCGGAACAGTGGCGACAGGGGATCAGCACCCCGTAGGCCGCTTTCATTGAGGTATTGGGTCAACGTGAGTTGTAAGTCGTGCCGCACGGGAATCTCCCGGTCCTTGCCGACCTTCTCGTGAAACCGCAGACAGAACTGATCACGCGCCTCATAGAAATCTCGCCGACGCAACTTCGCCACCGCTCCCACACGAGCGGCGGTGTAAATCAGAATCCCAATCACTGCGAAGTCTCGCAGTCCCACGGGATGTGACGTGTCGATACTCTTGAGCAAATGCCTCGCATGCAACACGGAAATTTCTGGAGTCTTGCCTTCGATCACCTGATACCGCTCGCTCCGGACCGAGAGCGCCGGGTTCAGAATCAGGACATGCCGCATGACGAGCGCATCAAAGAACCGCCGTAACGCCGCCAAATGCAGCTTCTTGGTCGGCAAGGCCACCGACAATGAATCCAGAAACCGTCCCACGTCTGCCGGAGTCACGCGGATCAATTCTAGCCCACCCGCAACGCACCACTCCGAGAACCGCCGAACGGAATGTAGATACGCCTTCCGCGTAAACGGATTCCGAATCTGTCCGTGAAAGAACTCTTCGTATGCAAATCGAGCAGATCCTCCCGCATCGCGAATCAGCGCTGGAAGCGAGTCTACTACCGTCGGACTCGGCACCACCTCGCCGACCATCAGCCGCTGTTCTTCGTTGTCATCCATATCCCTCCTGTGATGAATCAAGCAGTCGTTCGTTCTCCCGAAAGAAAGCCAGTCCGTTGAATATTTGCCGTACGCTGCAATCAAACCTCCGGTCCGCTAAGCCACAGCCCGACCCACCAATAGACCGATTGGCACACTCTGCCACTCAAATAATCCCCGCCCCTGTTTTTTCCGCCTCCCCAAATAACGCCGGATAACGTCCTTTGTCCGGCAGCAACCTGCCATAGATTGAAGGCCGCCTGCAAGCGAAATCCGTAGGTCGGTGAGGTCGGAGAGATCCAACGACATTACACCACTGCATGCAAGGCCGCTTGAATCCGATGAAGCTCGGTCTTGGAAAGCGGAGTTTCGGGCATCGAGAGTCGAATCTGTCCTCCATGGTAGGCGGAGAGCGAGATCCCCTGTTGCTGAAAGGCGGTTCGGAGCGTCTGGGCCGGGATTCCGCGAGTCTGCGAACTGGTGGCTTCCAGCATGACCACTGCGGATTGGAATTCCGCAGCCGGGGCGATCTGTTTCCACGGACTGTTCTCGCTCAGGTCAGCAATCGATTCTGCGTTGGAGCGTCTGACCTGAAACTTGGATTCCCGTTCTTCTGCGGCATCGAGAGCCGCCCCATAGGTGGAGAAGAGTGAACCCAGGCTAACGGTCTCGGTGGAAGTCTCGTACGAATCGCTCTCCAACTGGTTGGAGAAACTCAAAAGGGGGTCGTCCAAGTCACCATCATTGAGCATTTGAAGCAGCACAGTCTCAACGGATGCGACCGATCGGCGGCGTCCGTAAAAACACAAACCCATCGGGAAATAGCCACCGAGCCACTTGTGGCATCCGGCGAGATACAGATCACATGACTCGGTGTGGAGTGTTGAAGGGGTGTGACAAAAGTCCTGGGCTCCATCAATGACGACGGGAATCGCCCCGTGTTTGGCCTCCAGTTTTTGAACGATATGAGGAATCGGGAGTCGAAGGCCATCATGAGTGACGGCGGGCAGGAAGAGTCCGTCGCACCCATTTGCACTGAATGCGGATTCAACCATCTGCACAATCTGCTCTTCACTGGCAGATTGCATGACGACCTCATGAATTGCCACGGTACTGATTCGCCGTCCAGTAAGTCGACACTCCGTTTCGAGTATCGCACGATAGGCGGGCCAAGTGGCGTCAATCACCAACACGTTTTCACAAGGTCGGAAGAGCCAGCGCGATGCAAACTTCATCAGTTGTGCTGAGCGGTTGGCCAGTAGAACTGATAAATCGGTGGGCGAATGTGCCAAGTCACGGAGTCGAGATTTGAGTCCAGTGACTCCAGACCATCTGCTCAGTTCCGGATACCGATCACGAAAATCGGCGGGACAGGCATCAGCCCCGAGTCTCAGGAAATCCACAAAGTCAGGCGGGCAGACTTCCTCAGCGGCGAATCGGGAGAACTCAATGTTCGCCTGCCGGGCACTCGGAGTCATACGGCCCAGACGAGCGGTGTCGAGATAGAGCGATCTGGCCATGAATCCGGCTCCCGTGACGCGATGGATTGATCCTACTCATTGGATTCCAGTTGATCCAGTAGTGTCATGTAAGAAATGGCGTACGTCTTCATTTTCTTCCAACGAGCCTTCGCCTGTTGAATCTGTACAGTGTCAAATGACAGGACGTATGGAATCGACAGTCGCTTGTTATCGTGTTCTCGAACAGCGAACGCTCGGTCTCCAAAGATTCCAAATTCCGAGAGCAGATCTGATACGTGGGCGATCTGTGATTCACGGACCAATCCCACCCACATCCCTTGGTCGTGCTGGCACTCCACCCAGGTCCGAAGCGGTTCTTGAGGAAGGAGATCTGACAGAGGCCACAGTTGATCGGCAACGATGACCACTCGGTGCAACATCACTCGCCGACGGACGGCATCAGAATCGATTTGAAGACTCTGCTGACTCAGCGGGTCTTGCCCGTAGTCAACAGAGCTGACTCGTACCACCGTCCAGACCTTGGTGATCTCCAGGCTTCGCAAGAACTGTTCGTAAATCGTCTGCCAAGCGCCGGGACTGGTGACTCGGAACGTACCATCCGGGAGCATCTGAAGCTCATCGCCCAGGTTGGCGAACTTCAGCATGAGGAACTGACGGAGAATCGAGTCGGTGGAGTCGGACATTGTGTCCCAGGCGTGCTGATCAATGGATGCTGAACGAAACCGCCGAGCCCTTGCCATCGCACTATAGGCGAAACTGGTTCAGGAGTTCCTTGTAGGCGACGGAGTAGACGCCGAGTTTTTCCCACTGACGTTCGGCTTCCCGGACCGCCGACAGTTCGAAGTTTAGGGAAAAGCGGAGTGTCCGCAGATTGTCGTCTGCCAGCTCCTGCGTGCCAACGGCAAGCTGGCCGTAGATTCCCAAATCGCGAATCAATTCCGGCTCCTTCCGCAGGTCAGACAGACGCGCCAGACGCATCCAAATTCCGTGAACCGATTGTTCATGAATCCACTGCCGTAACTCTTCCACGGGCAAGTCTTGACCTTTCGGCCACAGTTCATCCGCAATCAGGACGATTCGCTCGATCGTCAGCACTTGCTGTTCGACGAGGTGAAAGTTGAACTGCATACTCCCAGTCCCCGCCGCGTCCTGCCAGTATTGCGGATGTCGTACAAGAGCCACCGAGCGATAGGAAAATACAGTCGGCTCACGCAACAGCTGCTCATAGGCGATCCGCCAAGTTTCCGTCTGCTCAAAGTTAATCACTCCTCGGCCCATTGCTGCGCAACCCGCAGCCATCTCATCCAACCGCTGCAACGCCAACGAGCGAAACACCACACTGCTGCGGTGGCTGATCCGCAACATCTGTTGCGAGATCCGCTGATATCGGTCGAACACCTCCACGTCATGCGACAGTGAAAACGGCGTATCCAACAGCCCCAGCGAGTTTTGATCGGATTCTCGTCTTCGATGCAGGAGTAAAGCGACCACGAGCGTCAGCAATGCTCCCAACCAAGCCGTGCGGAGCGATTCGTTCTCGCTCCATGCAACTCCCCCAGTCCCAACAAATCCCAAGGCCAGCGCCAAGACCGGTGCATATCGTGGAAATGGAAGTGTCTGCTCACTGTGCATCGTTCCAGACTACGCCAGAATCCCTGTCGGCGCAAGGGTTTCGATCCGTTTCAATGCCTCAATCGTTTCGCCAATACGCATTCTACTGCCCGTTCAATGCTTGATCCCGGAGTCCACTGTCGAACTCGGTATCTCGCGTCGAGTCCAGGCCGCCGGTGAGTACCAGGCCATCCACGAGGCTAGCTGCTTGTGCCAGTTCGGACTGGGCGGTTAAGTACGCCAAGTTTGAATCGAAGTACGTCCGGCGGGCGACCAGGACTTGGAGGAAGTCGAACTCTCCGGCAGCATAGGCGTCCTCCACCAGTTTCAGGGTCTCCACAGCTCGGGGTAAGATTTCTGCGCGATACTGCTCGACGGCGGCAGATGCGGATTCATACTCGTTCTGCGCTTGGGCGAGGCGAGACTGAATCGCCAGTTCGGTACGGCGGACATCCTGGGAGGCGCGGCAATACTCTGCGTGAGCTGCCGAGATGTTGCCCTGGTTCGCGTTGTGTACCGGGATCGGCATTCCGACCTGAGCATTGACCATCCCGGAACCAGTTCCGTTGTCGCGACCGGCAGCCAGCATGAAGGAGAGATTGGGTGTCGCCTGGGCTTCTTGCCGAGTGATGTTCGCCTGAGCGCGGGTCAAGCGGGATCGAGCGGACTGCATCTCGGGACTGGAGGCGAGAATTTCCGAGGAGACCAGCTGCCAGTCGCGAGGTTCTGGCGTGTCGGGCAGAGTTCCGATGAGCGGTTGCGGCGATGACTCCGGGACTCCAGCCACTGTGACGAGTTGCTTCCATGCTCCCCGCATGTTGGCTTCCGCTTGGCGCATCTGGATTTGGACTTGTGTCAGCTGAATCTCAGATTGCAGTAGGTCGGTTCGGCTGCCCTCTTTGGAATCGAGACGGGCTTGGGCGGTTTTGACACCCTTCTCGGCGACCTCTTGAAACTCGTGCGCGAGTTCGTACCGTCGCTGTGCCGATAGGGCTTTGTAGAAGTTGCGTCGAACATCAGTCAGGACGCGCTGCCGCTGAGTCTGCACCTCCCACAGCTGGGACTGAACTTCTTGATCGAGAACGATTTGATTTTTGCAGAGTTTATCGGCAGTGACATAGTCTTGCTCTATGAATGCAATGTGCTGATCGGTCCCGACATCACCCAATTGAGTGGCGTTGTAGCCGACGACCGGATTTGGTTTGCGTCCGACTTGATTGCGGAATCCCGCCGCCTTGCTGGCCGAGGCGGTGGCTTGCTGGATGGCCGGGTTATTGGACAGAGCGAGTGACTCAAAGGTACCTAGAGTCCAGCCGGTTGACTGCGGATCAGGCAGGGGTTCCCCAGCGGCCACTTCGGAGTAGGCGACCCCCAGAATTTCAGAGGTGTTATCGAGTTCCGCTTTGGGGCTTTCCGGGGAGGCAATGACTGCCCGAACTTGTGTAGAGGGGGCGAGCTTCACGGTCGATCTGGCTGTGCCGCATCCACACAGCAGTCCGCACAACAAGATTCCCAGTCCGAACCGGAAACGGAATCGACGAAATGGGGCGATGCGATGAGCCATCGTGGAGATCCGTTCCTATGTGAAGACAGGACGAATGTCCTTATTCGTCCTATCCGCCAAATCGACAACTCCAGACAGTTCCCTGCAATTGAAATCGCCAGTCTGCGCCTCACTTCAGGTGGCATTCCAGAGATTCGGTACAAGCGGCAGGACTGCCCACTTCAGCCCTCCCGATCGTTCCGATCAGCAATTTCGGCATTCACGGGGAAAGTCATACTGTCAGCACATTGAACTCCTCCGGAAGCATGAATCGGTTAGCAGCTCATCGCCAACTCAAGCAGAGGCCCTCTTGATATGTCGCTGCATGAGACCTAGACTTCTCGGTCAGTGAGGGATTGATGCGAAGTGTGGTTCTCATTCTGGTGACGCTGCAACTGCTACTCAATGGAGTGGCTGGGTTGCATGTTCACGCAGATGCAAATCACCACGGACCTGCCGGCCATGTGAGTCGCCCGCATGTCCATATTTCGGGGCATTCTCACCGCTCAGGCCATGCACATTCAAAGCATGGACACTCGCATCGTGCTGTTGATGAGAATCAGAAGTCCGTTCCCGTCGCCCCATCCCACAAAGAGTCAGAGCACGACCGGGACGCGGTCTACGTCAGCTGCGATTTCACCACGGTGTCGTCGCCTCGTGTCTCCGTACCAGATCCCCACGCCACGTTTGAGATTTTGCTGACATCGGACGTTGTCAATCCGATGGTTGGTGTTTGTCTGACACGAAACCGCCATGACGGTTCGTCTGCACCGGGTTCTGATGCCCGCTTCCGGCTATTGCCACATCTATTGCGTGTCTAGGTTTCCGTATTTTGGAAGCTCCCGCTGCACCGGCGTCTGTTGAGATGTTTCTCAGCTGAGAGTGTTCTCAATCTCATGCAGCCGCAAAATGCCGTCTTTCACGGCAGGTTTTCTCTTTCAGCGATTCAGGTGTCCCATGACCCAGCCGCGTAGTCGTATATTGCGATGGCTTGTACTGATGGCGTTCGCCGCCGCACTTGTGGCCGTCTCTGTTCGGTATCGAGAACAATTGCTGGCGCTGTTGCGACCAGCGGAAGCGACCACAGCCACCGAGCCGCTGGGGGAATCTCCGGAGGAGAAACCCGCTGCCAACGACAAGATCGTGGTGAGCGAGCAAGCTCAATTGAACTTGGGACTAGCAGCCAAGCCGCTCAAGCCTCAAACCTATTGGAAGGTCATTCAGGTGCCGGGGATGGTCGTCGATCGTCCCGGCCAGAGCGATCGAGGCGTAGTGGCGACCGCCACAGGGGTCATCTCAAACGTGTTTCACTTTCCCGGCGACACCGTCCAGCCGGGCGATCCGCTGTTCACGCTCAAGCTCCTGAGCGAATCACTGCATTTGACGCAGTCCGAACTGTTCAAGGCGACGCAAGACATCACTTTGGCTCAAACGCAACGGAAACGGTTGGC
>JAYSUV010000032.1:0-6565 GCA_043718945.1 Planctomycetota bacterium | reverse complement strand
CCCCTCGCCGCCCCGTCGCGCACCGGGGAAAGGGGAAAACCAAGGATACGTGGAAAACCATCAATAAAATCAACAGGCCGGTGAGTCCCCCGTGTTCGAGTGACGGTGTCTGTCGAGCGGCAGATCGCTCCGCTTCGAAGACTTCGCGTCGCAGCTAACCGGGGGAGAGGGGAGCAGGAGGGGGGCACGATTGAATGCACGCGAGACTCCGGGCGCTGACGCTTCCGGCTCGGGGGCGGCTCGGGGGGGCTTCTAAGTCGTCTTCAGCGGGCGGTCTTGGAAGATCACGCGCCAGCCGAGGACTTCGGACACCATCATCCGGGCGGAGCCGGTGGCGGCGTTGGCGATGTCGGACTGGAAGAAGTTCGCCATTGGGTTCAAGAAGATCCCGAAGCAAATCCACCGCACGTTCACTGAATGCTGGATAGGCGATATTGATGCACGGATAGTCATTGAACCGGCGGACGTTTCCGGTCGCCATCGGGGGCTTCTATGTCGGGAAAAACCGCAGCGGCTGCCAGTTGCGTGAACGCCATTCGTTGACGTTTGTTTCAACTAACTTATAGTCGAGTTGAAGTCCCTCGAATAGGGGGTTGTCTGTTATGCAATCGACCTCATAGATGTTTGACATCAGAATTGTAGGACTCCGGAGAGAATGTCATCACTGATGCGTTTAGTCTACTCAAAATGGCTCCACGATTTCCTGCCAGTGGTGTCAGGACTGGCAAATGTGCCCGTCCTACTTCGGGCTACCCACCTCGTTGCAGGTCCATCAGTAACCCGAACCGGTCCAGCACCTGCAACTTGAGCGGTGCAAACTCGGGACGGTCGATGGCCTCGGTCTTAAGCAGGCTTTGGGCGGCAGCGCGGGTCTCGACGAGCAGATCGTGATCCCGCACGAGGTCGGCGATCTTCAGCGGCAGGCTCCCGCTTTGCCGCGTGCCGAGGGCATCCCCTGGACCCCGCATCTCGAAGTCGACCTCGGCGATCTTGAACCCGTCGCTCGTCTGCTCCATCGCGTGCAGCCGCGTCGTCGAGTCGGCTGTGTCGGTCTCAGAGACCAGGAAGCAGTACCCTTGGTACTTGCCGCGCGCGATGCGGCCACGCAGCTGATGCAGTTGCGAGAGGCCGAACCGCTCGGCATCAAGGATCACCATCAACGTGGCGTTCGGCACGTCGACGCCGACCTCGATCACGGTCGTGGCCACGAGGGCCTGCACCTCGCCGTCGCGGAAGTCGGACATCACCCGCGAGCGTTCGCGCGGGTCCATCTGGCCATGCACCATGCCGACCTTAAACCCGGCCAGTTCGGTCTTCGGCAGCTCGCGGTAGACCTGCTCGGCCCCCTGCTGGTCCCCCTCTTCAGTACCGCCCTCGATGCGTGGACTGACGATATAGAGCTGGCGTCCCTCGCCGAGTTTCTGGCGGATGAAGTCCCAGCAGCGCTTGCGGCTGGCGATCCCGTAGATGCGACTGGTGACCACGCGCTGTCGCCCCGGAGGGAGGTCCGACACGACTGTCAGATCGAGGTCGCCGAACTGGGTCAGACACAAGCTGCGCGGGATCGGCGTGGCGGTCATGACGAGGATGTGCGGCGAGAACCCGGCTTGCTCGGAGAACTTGGCGCGTTGGGCCACGCCGAATTTGTGCTGCTCATCGATGACCACGAGACCGAGGTTGGCGAACTTGACCTTCTCTTGGATAATCGCCTGGGTGCCAATGACGAGTTGGATGTCGCCCGATTGAATTCCCGCTTGGACCTCGCGTTGCTCCTTGGCCCCGATACGCCCGGTGAGCAGTGCCCGCTTGACCCGACTCTCCGAGAGAATCGTTTGGATCGTGTCCCAGTGCTGACTGGCGAGTAGCTCGGTCGGGGCCATGAGCGCCGCTTGCCAGCCGCCCGCCACTGCCGCCAGCAGCGCATAGATCGCGATCACCGTCTTGCCCGCGCCGACATCGGCTTGGATCAAGCGGTGCATCGCGCGACCCGTCGGCAGATCGGCAGCGATGTCGCGGATCGCCTGCTCTTGTCCCGCAGTCAGCGCGAATGGGAACAGCCGCCGAATGCGTGCATCGATCTTGGCCGTCACCTCAATCGGGGGTGCCTGTGACTTGGTGGACCACGCCCGCCGCCGCAGGGCCAGACCGACCTGGAACTCGAACAGGTCATCCCACAACAGCCGCCGCCGCCCGGCCAGGTACTCCTCCACGGTGTTCGGCTTGTGGACCTGCCGGAATGCCTCACCGATCCCCAGGATCTTCCACCGCTCCAGCGCCTTCGCGTAGTGATGCTCCGGCACCAGCGACGCGAACTGGTCGACAGCTGCGGAGGTCATCTTCCGCAGATCCTTCTGCTGCAACCCCTCGGTCAACGGATAGCGCGGCACGACGCCGAACCCGGAATCGCGGTCCTCATCGCTCAGCCATTGCAGCGTCGGGTGCGAGAACTCCCACCGCCCGTCGCGATGCTTCGGCTTCCCGCCCACGAGTAACAGTTGCCCCATCTCCAGCTTCTGAAACATCCACGCCTGGTTGAACCACGTCCCGCGCACGTAGTGCCCGTCGCAGTCGAACAGGGCCGCGACCATGTGCTTGCCGGTGCTGGTGATCTTGGCGTCTTTGTCGCAAATCACCCCGCGCACACTCTGCACGGCTCCTTCGACAAGTTCGGTCGGCTTCTTGACCTCGGACAGATCGAGAACATCGCGAGGCAGGTGCCAGAGTAGATCTCGCACCGTGAATATCTCCAGCTTCGCCAACAGCGCCGCCCGCGCCGGTCCGACCCCGGTGAGGAATTGCACCGGGGTGGAGAGGGGATCGTCGGCGTGGTCGGCGAGTTGGGTCATAGCGAGGAGGGGATCATGCGGGTGAGATTGGGCTGGAGTTCAACTCCGTCCCAAGCGGAGCTTGGGACCGAGGGGAAAAAGCTGCCTCCCCACATCCGACCCCGGAGGGGTCACAGCCATTAGCCGGTGGTTGAGCGTAGCGACACCACCGGAAATGCAGTCGAGATGTGCCTCGCATCCCGGAGGGATGCCAGAAGTCTCGCGATGTCTGGCTCGCGTGTCTGGCATTCCTCCGGGATGCGGAAACTTGAGGGGCCGACTCACTGGTGGTGTCGCTACGCTCAACCACCGGCTAATCGCTGGCATCCCTCCGGGATAGGAAGTGACACCAACGGTCACTCGGAAACAATAAAAACGTGAGGCAGTGTTCATTGCTTGGGACGTGTCTCGTTCCATTGCCGATCAGCCTCTTCAAGGTCCTTGATGAACCGATCGCCCTCCGCATCTAAGCACACACTCAGACTACTCGAACATCGTTCAGGACGAAATCCTGGCCATTGGGGACACTGAATCTTGAGCTGATCCCACGGACCTCGAAGATCATCACGCGGTTGACCCGCAATCAAGGACGCGCGGTAGCCAAGAAGGAATCGAAACGCCCAATTGTCTTTCGCGAAACAAACATCGAACACCGCATCTGAGAATTCATCACTCCAGATGAATCCTCCCGACATTCCCTCGAAACTGCGTACTGCTCGTGGATTGAAATTGAGAGTGCGCAAGGCATTGAGTCCTTCTTCGGTAAACAGGTATACGCGATCCATGTGTCCCTCCTCTCGTCAACTCCAGAACCAAGGTCACTTCCACATCTCCCGCTGCTCCGGCGTCAGCTTGGCGTCCGAGCTGCGCCACATGTACCAACTGGCGATCGAGGCGTACGGTCGCCACGGGGCGGCGATCTCCTCGCACTGTTTGGGAGTCGGGTGTGCGGGGAGCTTGTACTCCCGCTCGATGGCCGCACGCACGCCGAGGTCGCCGGTCGGCAGGACATCGAGCCGACCCAGCGAGAAGATCAGGAACATCTGCGCGGTCCAGAGGCCGATCCCCAGCACCTGCGTCAGTTCGGCGATCACCTCGTCATCGGGCCGCATGTGGATCGTGGCCACATCGACGGTCTTCGCCACCACCTTGTCGGCCAAGTCCCTGACGTACCGCAGCTTCTGCGGAGACAGCCCACACCCGCGCAGCTCCTCATCGGTACAACCGTGAACCCACTGCGCCGAGAGCTTCTTGCGACCGCGTAAAGCGGCCAGTCGCTTGCCAATCGAGGCGGCAGCGGCTGTGGAGATCTGTTGGGCGATGATCGACCGGACGAGGACCGGAAACGGCTCGGGGTCGAGGTTGATCTGGCAGGGGCCGAGCGCGTCGATGAGTCGGCGGAGAGTCTTGTCCGTCTTGCGCAGATGCACAGAGGCGGCCGCGACATGTTCGGCGGGGATTTCGCGGATTGTGTTCTTGGGGGGCATGCAAGTCCCGTCGATGGGCCATGTGGTACGACGCAGAGCGTCGTACCACATTCATTCGGGTGTCGCAATCTTGACTGGCTCATTTGGAGTGGGTGAGGGGTGTGAATGGTGACCACTGTCCATGCTCACTCGCCAACGCCCCCTCATGGAACAGGGCCACCTCGCCGTGGCTGGGCGACCCCGTCCGTTGTGACAAGCCTTAACCTCATGGTCTACACTGCGGGGACGGTTCGTGTTGCTGGTCGGTTCGCGAAGAATTGGAGAAGTCCATGTCGACCCATTACAGGGGTGTTGCCAGGAGAGCGTTGCTGGCGTTGCTGACGATCCTGAGTGGCTTGAACACAGCCACCGCTCAAGATGCCACGCCGGTGACACCACCGGGGTTGCAGGTCTTCGAGCAGAACCTGATCGAGGTGATCGCGAAGTGCGAGGGGGCAGTCGTCGCCATCGCGCGGGTGCTGCCCGGGGATGAGCAGCCAGAGGATCTGCCACGCGACCCGTTTGGTTTTCGCCCACCGCCGGGGCCGGGGGATGTGTCGTTCATCCCACGCGAGTTTGCCAGCGGGGTGATCCTGGCCCGCGAGCCGGACGATGGAGCGAGGTACGTCCTGACTCCCCGGCATGTCATCACCGGCAGTCGGCAGCGCAAATCGAAGCGTACCGAGGATGTCCAGTATTTCGTCAAGCTGGCCTCGCGACATGTCGTGCAGGGAGTCCTCTATAACCAAGATGAACACAGCGATCTGGCGGTCTTGAAGCTCGACCTGGAGAGTGTCGGACTCACTGCTGAACAGGTTCCGACCTTTAAGTTCGGGGAGGCCGAAAAGCTCCGCAAGGGGAACGTGGTCGTTGGTCTCGGCAACCCGTACGCGATCGCTCGCGATGGTTCAGCTAGTGCGAGTCTGGGCCTCATTAGCAATATCTCGCGTCGCTCCTCCGAAGGAGAATCCCCGTCCAAAGCAGGCGATGAGTCGGGAATCATCTTTGAATATGGAGCGTTACTGCATGTCGATCTGCGGCTGCAACTCGGGACCAGCGGGGCGGCGATTGTGAACACCGAGGGTCAGCTGGTCGGGCTGGCGACCTCGCTGGCTGCCTTGCGGGGGTACGAGTCATCGGTCGGATTCGCGATCCCTTTTGATGCGGATGTGCGACGGATCGTGAAGTCACTGCTCGATGGGAACGAGGTCGAGTACGGGTTCCTCGGCGTCATGCCCGTCGATGCGACACTGAGTGGGCAGCGCGATCGAGAGGGCCAGTGGCTGCCGGTCTCTGCGGCCAGATTATTCGGCATCGGCCAACAGTCTCCCGCGGATCAGGCGGGGCTGAAGCAGGGCGACTGCGTGCTGGCGGTGAATGGCCAGCCGATCTCGGGAAGTTCGGAACTGATGCTGAAGATCGGCTTGCTCGGTCCGGATGCCTCGCCGCGCCTCGACATCTGGCGGCCCAATCAGAAGGAGCGACTGGAGACCGTCGTGCGGCTGGGGAAATGGCCCGTTTACGATGACACCTCGATCATGGCTCCGCACCCGCGTCATCCCGCCTGGAGAGGACTGACCGTTGATTACGTCACGGCCCGCCGCCGCTTCATGCCCACCAACCCGCTCGGACGCTACCATCGAGCGGTCGTGGTGACTCGCGTTGAAGAGGGCGGGCCAGCCTCTGAACTCGGATTGCAAGTCGGCGATTTCATCACCCGTGTCGCGGGCCAAGCGGTACAGACACCCGCCGAGTTCGCAGCTGCGGTCGAAGGCCAGACCGCCGGAGTCGAGCTAATGCTCGTAGATGGCAAGCGGGTCACGATTGAGCCGTAGTGGTGTCTTCGGTGAGGTTCTTACACCTTGCATCGCTTGATACTCCGGTGGAGCGAGGTTAGAAGAAATACACTTTGCAGTCGGCAGTTCATGTCTCGTTCGTCAAAGCTGAGGAAGTCATGAGTCACAAACACGTCCCATCGCGGCGACAGTTTCTAGGTACGGCCGTGGCTGCGGCAGCGGCCCCGTGGATCATCCCCTCGCATGTGCTGGGGCTGGATGGTGCAGTGGCTCCGAGCGAGAAGATCACCTTGGGGGTGATTGGGATCGGGCCGCGCTGCACGTACGACCTGACCGCGATGTTGAAGCTGGCCGATGTGCAGTGCGTGGCAATTGCCGATGTGCAGGCGTCTCGCCGCGATGCGGGGAAGAAGCTCGTCGACACCCATTACGGAAACGAAGACCTCAAACTCTATCGCGACTTCCGCGAGATCCTCGA
>JAYSUV010000310.1:0-4578 GCA_043718945.1 Planctomycetota bacterium | reverse complement strand
GTCGACATGGTCGGGGCGATGAGCTGTAACCCGGCGATTGGCGGGGTGGCCAAGGGGCAGATCGTGCGCGAGATCGATGCCCTCGGCGGCGAGATGGGCCGCTGCATCGACGAGACCGGGATTCAGTTCCGGATGCTCAACATGGGTAAGGGGGCCGCCATGCACAGCCCCCGAGCCCAGGCGGACAAGAAGGCATACCAGTTCCGGATGAAGCGAATCGTCGAAGAGACGGAAGGGCTGTCGCTACGGCAAGAGGTGGTGGAAGGGTTGGAGGGAGCGTTGAGGGTTGAGGGTTTAGCGTTGAGCGAAAGAGAAGAGGCGGAACATCCCTCTTCTGACTCTCAACGCTCAACGCTCAACCCTCAACGTTCCCTCTCCGTTCGCGTTCGCGGCGGGGCCCTCTACCGCGCCCATGCGGTGATCGTCACCACGGGCACATTTCTTCAGGCGATCATGCACACCGGCGAGGCGAAGTCTGCGGGCGGACGGGCCGGAGAGGGGACGACGGGAACGCTGTCGGATGACCTGCGGCGGTTGGGGTTTGAGTTGCAGCGGTTCAAGACGGGGACGCCCTGTCGGCTCAATGGGCGGACGATCGACTTCAGCCAACTCTCCGAGCAGCCGGGCGATGCCGACCCGGTGCCGTTTTCGTTCCTGACCGCGAAGATCACCGAACCGCAGATGCCGTGCTGGTTGACCGAGACGAATCATGAGATGCACGAGCTGATCCGCCAGAACCTGCATCGCGCTCCGATGTACAGCGGGCAGATTCAGTCGACCGGCCCGCGTTATTGCCCGAGCATTGAGGACAAGGTGGTGCGGTTCGCCGACAAGACCTCGCATCAGATTTTCCTGGAACCCGAGGGCCGGAATACCCACGAGTTCTACTGCAACGGCATCTCGACCAGCCTGCCCCGCGATGTTCAGGACCAGATGGTCCGCTCGATCAAGGGCCTCGAACGGGCCGAGATCATGCGCTACGGGTACGCGGTCGAATACGACTTCGCCCCACCAACCCAGCTCTACCCGACCCTCGAAACCAAGCGAGTGCCGGGCCTGTACTTCGCCGGGCAGATCAACGGCACTACCGGGTATGAGGAGGCCGCCGGGCAGGGCCTGATCGCGGGCATCAACGCCGCTCTCAAGATCAAGGGCGAGGAGCCGCTCATTCTGGATCGCAGTCAAGCGTACCTCGGCGTGCTGATGGACGACCTCGTGACCAAGGGGGTCGACGAGCCGTACCGCATGTTTACCTCGCGGGCCGAGTTCCGGCTGCTGCTACGGCAGGACAACGCCGACCGCCGGCTGACTCCGATTGGCGAGCGAGTCGGCTTGGCCAGTGCCGAGCGGTGCCGACGACATGCCGAGTACGAGGGCGAACTGGCTCGCGGGTTGGCGGCACTCTCTAAGCTACGGCACGAGGGATCAACGCTGGAAGAGTGGCTGCGGCGACCGGAGATGACGATCGATTCGGTTCGTAGTCTGTCGCCGGAACTCTCAGACGCCGCGTTATCGGCTCGGGCTTGGCAGCAACTCGAGATCGAGGTCAAGTACGCGGGTTACATCATCCGCCAGCAAAAGGAGGTCAACCGCCAGGACAAGATCCAAGCCGTCCGCATCCCCGAGACGTTCGACTTCCGTGCAGCCCCTCAGCTGCGACACGAAGCCCGCGAGAAATTCCACAAGGTCCGGCCACGCGACCTGGGCCAAGCCAGCCGCATTAGCGGGATTACCCCGGTCGACCTGTCGGTGCTGCTGATGTACATCAAGGAGCCGGGGCGGTTGTCGCCGGAACCGAACTAATCAGCTAGTTTTGATGTTTTTTCCGTTTCGTACTGAATAGTCCAATTCTTCCCAATTTGTTGCCGGGCAGGATTTTGTGGCGAACGATTCTTGAGAAAGATAGGTCTCTTGTTGGTCGGTCAGTAGAATTCTGGCTGCCGTTGGCTTAGGATTTTGACACGTCACTCCCGCGAGTTTCCCCCTCGGGCCTAGAGTGGGATCACAACCGGGAACAGGAAAGGTGCCCCATGGCGCTGTTAATCATTCGACTGCTCTACGCCTTTGTCTGCATTGGCGCGATAGCTGCGTTCTGCTTTGGTGAGAAATCGGCTGCTCCGGAAGTCGTGACATCTCATCAGGTTCCGGCATTCTTTGTCATCACTCTGATGGCATTGTCAATCTTGCTGGTGGATGTCCTGTTGCCGAAGAAGCGAGTCGAAGTGATCTCGGTGATCTACTTTGGACTGTTGATTGGGATTTTGCTGGCCCATTTGCTGAATCTGGCACTGGGGCCGATGTTCGGGAGTCTGGGGTCCGAGGGCAAGAACTTCCAAGCCGGGGTCACGATGTTGACCCTGCTAATCCTGCCCTACCTGTGCATCACGTTCATGATGCAAACGAAGGATCAGTTCCGGTTTGTCATCCCCTATGTCGAATTCGAGCGCGAACTCAAGGGGGGCCGCCCGATGGTCCTCGACAGTAGCGCACTGATCGACGGGCGGATTTCTGACATCATTGAGACGCATGTCGTCGATTCGC
This sequence comes from Planctomycetota bacterium, assembly GCA_043718945.1. Taxonomy (GTDB): domain Bacteria; phylum Planctomycetota; class Planctomycetia; order Planctomycetales; family Planctomycetaceae; genus TH-plancto1. The sequence goes on along the minus strand of JAYSUV010000310.1, from coordinate 2,037 downwards.
AGCTGGTGGTCCCGCAATACATTCTGCAAGAGATCCAGGACATCGCCGATAGCCATGACAAGGTCCGGCGGACTCGCGGTCGGCGTGGACTGGACATCCTGAAGAAGCTTCAGCAGGATCCGAAGATCGAGGTCAAAGTCGTCGAGACCGACGCGGCCAAGGGAAAGTCGGTCGACCAGCGACTGATTGAGACCTGCAAAGCATTCAATGGTCGACTGGTGACCAATGATCTGAACCTCAATAAGCTGGCGACCGTCCAGGGGATTCAGGTTGTGAATCTGAACGATGTCGCAAATGCCCTCAAGCCCCGCTTCATCCCCGGCGAAGCCGTGCGGATCAAGGTCATCAAAGAAGGCGAAGGGTACAACCAGGGGGTGGGGTATCTCGATGACGGCACGATGGTCATCATCGAAGCGGGGTCGAAAGAGATCGGCAATGATGTTGACACTGTCGTGACCAGCGTCCTGCAAAACAGTGCCGGGCGGATGCTGTTCACCCGCCTCGCCGAGGTCAAGCAAGCGTAGGCGATGTCGCTCCACGACTCGCTCTCGTAGGATGGGTCCATTGACCCGTCCCCGCGCGACTCGCAGGTCGAAAACCGCCCCGATGGCCAGTTTTGGGCCCACTCTCTTCTCATTCGTCCCTTGCCTCTGTGGAAAAACTCGCCACCAACGCCGAGGGTAGAATTCGCAGGTGGGAGAATTGATGAAACCAGTGAATCCGGACCGGCTTCAGCGAGCATGCGATATCGCGGTCTCTCACTTACTGGCCCAGCGTAACGCCGCAGGTCACTGGGTCGGAGAACTCTCCACCTCTGCCCTCTCCACCGCCACAGCTGTGATGGCGTTACACCAGTTCTCGTCCCACCGAGTTCCGGGCGTCAATCAACCGAGTCGCCCGATCGTACGTTCGCTGATTGAGGGCGGAGCCGGTTGGCTTCTGGCGAACCAGAACCCCGATGGTGGTTGGGGCGATACGTCGAAGAGTTTCAGTAATATCTCGACGACCATGCTGTGCCATGCCACCCTCGTGGCGACGCGGTCGATCGGGGCCGATGCCAGCTTCACGACGCTCTCTCAGAACACGCTGGTCTCTCGCGATGACGTGATCGCGCGAGGAGCCGCTTACATCGAAAAGGCGGGTGGCATCCCCGCCCTCATCGCCCGTTACGGCAAGGACAAGACCTTCTCGGTCCCGATCCTGACGCACTGTGCCCTCGCGGGATTGGTGCCGTGGACGAGGGTGCCGCGACTCCCGTTTGAACTCGCCTGTATCCCCGCTCGCTGGTATGCAGCTGCGAAGTTCCCGGTGGTGAGTTATGCCCTGCCCGCGTTGATTGCGATCGGGCAGGTCCGGCACTTCCACGGGCCGACGTGGAACCCGATCACGCGGTCCCTGCGCTGGCTGGCCCGCGATCGTTCGCTGAAGGTGCTGGAGAAGATTCAGCCGCCCCACGGTGGGTTCCTCGAAGCGGCTCCGCTGACGAGTTTCGTCTGCATGAGCCTCGCCTCAATGGGGCTGACCGATCACCCGGTCGTGCAGCGTGGGATCGACTTCCTCGTAAAGTCGGTCCGCCCCGATGGCAGCTGGCTGATTGATACGAATCTGGCAACGTGGGTCACGACGCTGGCGGTGAATGCGCTCGGTGAGGACTTGCCGCAAGAAGCTCGACCGCCGATCCTGAAGTGGCTCCTCGACCAGCAGTACCAGGTCACGCATCCGTATACCAACGCCGCTCCCGGCGGCTGGGCCTGGACCGATCTGCCGGGCGGTGTGCCGGATGCGGATGACACACCGGGGGCGATCCTGGCGTTGAACAGGTTAGTGGTGAGTGGTGAGTGGTTAGAGACAGAGCAGCGAGCCCCCGACGTCAGTCGGGGGTGCCAAGAGGACATCATTCACCACGGAGGCACGGAGGCACGGAGAGAGAACAGTGAAGGGTCACCTCCCACCAGTCAACCTGCAGAAGTGAGCGGCAAGGCGCTAGCCGCCGGTTCTTCCACGCAAAACCAGAAACCGGCGGATAGCGCCCTGCCG
>JAYSUV010000309.1:0-1698 GCA_043718945.1 Planctomycetota bacterium | reverse complement strand
GAACGGCGACTTGGGAGCGGAAGAAGGGGGTTCCGGGGGGAACTTCTGAGGAGGTGTCGCTGGTAATTCCGCTTCGTCCGCGGAAGGGTTCGAGGGCGATCTGTTCGGGGTGTGGTTCGAAGTGCAAGACGTATGATCGGGTGAAGGAGCCTCGGCGGTTTGAGTATGTGCCGCTGTGGGGAATCGCGGTGTTTTTCTTGTATCGGATGCGGCGGGTGGAGTGTCGGCGGTGTGACAAGGTGTTGGTCGAGCGGGTGCCGTGGTGTGAGGGGAAGCATTCGCAGACGACGACGTACCGGTGGTTCTTAGCGCGGTGGGCGAAGCGGTTGTCGTGGAGCGAAGTGGCCACGATCTTTCAGACGAGTTGGGACAGCGTGTGCCGAGCTGTGGAGCATGCGGTGGAGTGGGGCTTGGCGCATCGGTCGCTGGAGGGGATCACGGCGCTGGGGATCGATGAGGTGGCGTGGAAGAAGGGGCACACGTATTTGACCTTGGTGTATCAGATCGGTGGCGGAGTCAAGCGGTTGCTGGCCGTGGAAGAACATCGCACGGAGGAGAGTTTGCGGAGAGCGTTGACCTCGCTGGGGGGCAGCATGTGCCGGGGCGTGCAGTTCGTGTGCAGCGACATGTGGAAGCCGTACCTCAAAGTGATTCGCGAACAACTGACCACTGCGGTGCATGTGCTGGATCGGTTCCACATCATGCAGCACTTCGGCAAGGCTCTGGATGAGATTCGGGCGGAGGAGTCGAAACAGTTAAAACGCGATGGCTACGAACCGGTCTTAAAGAAGTCTCGCTGGTGCCTGCTCAAGCGGAGAGAGAACCTGACCGAGTCTCAGACGGTGAAGCTGTCGGAAGTGCTGAAGTACAACCTGCGGAGCGTGCGCGCGTACTTGCACCGGGAAGAGTTCCAACGGTTCTGGGAGTACCAGAGTGGGACCTGGGCCGGAAAGTTCCTTGACGAATGGACCACCCGCGTGATGCGATCGCGACTGGAACCGCTGAAGAAGGTGGCGCGGATGCTGCGGAGCCACCGTGAACTGATTCTGAACTGGTTCGAGGCGAAAGGGACGATGTCCTCGGGAGCCGTGGAGGGGCTCAACAACAAGGTGAAAGTGGTGACGAGAAAATCGTACGGGTTCCGCACCCTCCGCGTGGCCAAACTGGCGTTATTCCATACCCTCGGCCACCTACCCGAGCCGGAAGACGGCCACAGATTCTGCTGAGGAGGCAATATTAGTAAGACATTCAACGCTCTTTGCCAGTACAGTGATTTTGCCTCAGCTCCCATTTCTCCACCCAAACGCGAACCCACAGACAAGCTGAATGGTGACGAGAGTGGTAACAAGGAGCTGCCACCCAAGAAGATGCAACATGATGAAGGCTTCGGTCGGCTATCGGTCCGCGCACTTGAGTACCACATCAACATTGTGCTGCCGGAAACGCGAGATCAAGCTGTCTTTGATGCCATCTTCAAGAGCCTACGCGAGCACCTCGGATGAATGACGATCAACTATACAGCTTCGTGTACAAGGGGATTCTGACCGACGAATCACTTGATAGTTCAGGTCGGAAGTCCAAATCGCACTTTGGCACTGAGGATTCATTGCGGCTTGAGCGATCGCTGTCCTACGATTTCTTGGACAACGACGGACTGTCAACCGCCAAACGAATGTCTTACGTTTACGCTGCCATCCA